>NZ_DATJJK010000256.1:0-25787 GCF_035492295.1 Acidisoma sp.
GTCGGCGATCTGCTGGATCGTCGGCCCGACCCGCTCCACGCGGGTCAGATCGCTGATAAGGCCGTCCCGCATCGGCACGTTGAGGTCCGCGCGCAGCAGCACGCGCTTCCCTCTCACATCGGCCTGATCAAGCGTCTTGAACGTCATTGCGCGTCCCCTGAACGTCGGTTGGTCTTGGTCAGATCACAGCGCGCCGAAGGCGGCGGCGGTATCGGACATGCGGTTCGAGAAGCCCCACTCATTATCGTACCAGGCGAGCACACGCGCCATTTCGCCGTCCACGACCGCGGTCTGGGTCGCGTCGAAGGTGCTGGAGGCCGGGTTGTGGTTGAAGTCGGAGCTGACCAGCGGCTCGGTGTTATAGGCGAGGATGCCCTTCAGCGGGCCGCTTTCCGTTGCCGCCTTCATCACCGCGTTGATCTCCTCCTTCGTGGCCTTCTTTGCCAGGTTCACGTCGAGCGAGACGAGGGAGACGTTCGGCGTCGGCACGCGAATGGCGGTGCCGTCCAGCTTGCCCTTGAGCTCCGGCAGCACGAGGCCGACGGCGCGGGCGGCACCCGTCGAGGTCGGGATCGCGGAAAGGGCGGCGGCGCGGGCGCGGTGCAGGTCCTTGTGCAGCGTGTCCACCGTCTTCTGGTCGCCGGTGTAGCTGTGAATCGTCACCATGTAGCCGCGCAGGATGCCGAAATTATCCTGCAGGACCTTGGCCACCGGCGCCAGGCAGTTGGTGGTGCAGGAGGCGTTGGAGATGACCGTCATCTCGGAGGTTAGCGTCTTGTTGTTGACGCCATAGACGATGGTCGCGTCCACACCATCGGCGGGCGCCGAGATGATGACCTTGCGCGCACCTGCGTCGAGCAGCGGCTGGGCCTTCTCCTTGCTGGTGAAGATGCCGGTGCACTCCATCGCGACGTCGACGCCCTTCAGCGGGATCTCGGCCGGATTGCGATGCGCGGTCACCTTGATCGGCGCGTAGGTGCGGCCGTTCATGGAGATGACGAGGCTGTCGCCTTCGACCTTCACCTCGCCCGGGAAGCGACCGTGGACGCTGTCGTAGCGGAACATGTGGGCGTTTGCCTCGACCGAGCCGAGGTCGTTGATCAGCACCGGGGTGAGGTCGGTACGCCCACTCTCGATCATGGCGCGGAGCACAAGCCGCCCGATACGGCCGAAACCGTTGATCGCTACCGTCACTGCCATAGTCAGCTTCTCCTGTTGTTGCGTGCCTCGACCGGCACTCAGAGCTTCTTCTTCACCGCGATCACCAGCGCTTCCGCCGTAACCCTGAAATATTCCCCGGGCCGCGCCGCCATCAAACCAAGGCTCGCCGCTCCGATAAACTGTCCTTCGGCGCCAAGCCAGCGCCCCCAGCCGAAATCCGATCCGGCTTCCACCGCGAGCCGCGGCGCCTCGCCCAGAACGTCTGCGCGATAGGCCTCGTTCTGGCTCGCGAAGAGGGACCAGCAGGGCAGCGAAACCACCGCGACGGAGACGCCGGACTGCGCCAGCATCGCCCGCGCTTCCATCGCCACCGCCAGTTCCGCGCCGCTCGCGATCAAAGTCGCAGCGCGCGCGTCATACAAGCCCGCCGCGACATAGCCGCCCCGCGCACAGGCGTTTTCGATGCTGTCCTGGCGCCAGCGGGCCATCGGGCGGCCAGACAGGACGAGGACGCTCGGCCCATCGTCCCGCTGCAACGCCAACTCCCAGCATTCCGCCGTCTCGATGGCGCAGGCCGGCCGAAAGACGAGCAGGTGCGGGATGGCGCGCAATGAGGCGAGGGGCAGGGCGGCGGCGGCGGCGGGATCGTCCTGCGCTTCGGCCAGGATATGGATCATGCGCCGGCCCTCGCGGGCCAGTGGCCGAAGGGTCTGGGGCAGACAGTCGGCACCGGCGGCCGTCGTCTCGGCGAGGATCGTCAGGCCGCCATGGCTCGTGACGCCGGCCAGCACGCCGGGGAGTGCGGTTTCCGTTCCGCCAAAGGCGATGTGGCGGCCGCCGAAATCACTTCCGTCCACGGGTATCGTGTCGGGGATGGGTGTTTCTGCCGCGGCCGTGGCGAGGCCGCGCGCGGCGCCCGTCAGATCCGGGATGGCGGCCGCCATCGGGCCGATGAAGGTGCGGCTTGCGGCGAGCGGCGACATCGCTTCTTCGATCGCCACAAGCCGGGCTCGCTCGGCGCGGGCGATGTCGCGCCAGCCATCCGGCAAGCGGCCGTTCAGCACGCGCTCGAACTCGCCCGCCTGGGCGTGGCGAGCCAGGCGCTTCAGCCAGCCGCGTCGTGCCGTGGTGGCGCGGGCGCCGGCCGCGCGCCAGGCTTCGCGCAGATCATCCCCGATCTCGCCTTCGGCAATGCGGGGCGGATGGTTCGGCCGCCGGCAGGAGATGAGCAACGGCTTGCGGGCGCGCAAAGCCACCGAAAAGGCGCTTGAAACAGCGGCCGGATCCTGCGCCGCGACACGTTTGGTGGCCCAACCCCAGCTCGCGAAACGCTCCATCACCTCGCCGGCCAGGGCAGCTTCGGGCGATGTCGCCGGAGGCTCCTCTACCAGCAGGGCCAGCTTGCCGAGCTTGAGATCCCCCGCGAGCTTCGCCGCCTCGTAGGTCAGGCCGCCGGTCAGGTCCCCCGGTGCGGTGAAGAGCCAGGTGCGATGGTCGACCAGGCTCTTGCCGTAGCGCGCTGCCATCATGCGCTCGGCCAGCGCTTGGCCGACCGCCGCGGCGAAGGCTTGGCCGGGGACAGAAAATACCGTCTCGACCCCGGGCAGCGCGAAGCTGAGCTCGGCCGGGTCGATGCCGCAGAGTTCCAGCAGGCTGCGCAGGATCTGCGCCTGTTGTCGGCAGGAGACGACGACGCGGTCGCGGTCTGCCCAGGCCGGGGCGGCGGCATCGAACCGCAGCGCGCGGGACCACAGGGTGGTGGCGACCTCGACGACGGGGCTCAGCGCGGTTTCGAGCGTGGGCAGGATTTCGGTGTAATGCGGCGCATGCTCCCCCGCTGCCGACCGCCGCGCGACCATGCTGCGGACCGCATCGGCCATCCGGTGCTGGCGTTCCGGCAGGCGCGCCTGGGCCAGCGGCGCCGGTTCCGCGGCATGCGGGCCCTTGCGGGAGAAGATGTCCGCAAGACGGGTCACCAAACCTCCTCAAAGATGTGTGGGGTCGCGTCGAAGCTGCGTTTTGTGACGGGACGGCGGGCATTGGGCAACCCCCGCCGGATCGGCGGGCTGCCGACGGGGCATCTCACGATCGGGCGACGGCGCCTTTGATCAGTGGGCGCCGCGGCCAATGTAAGCCTCGTTCACGCGTCCAGTCGGACGTGCCGACCGACATTAAAAAGGAGTAACGCCATGAGGAACCGCAACCAAATGCGTAGCCGCTGGCTCCTGTCGACCGTGCTTGGCGCAGGCCTTCTCGTCACTTCGGGAGGGGCCGCGCTGGCGCAGGACGTGCCCGGCGAGAATGCTGCCGCCGCGACCGGACCTGCAAGCGCGGCCGCGACCCAGACGATCACGCTCAAGCCCGGCCAGGTGGCCGGCACCGACACCGTCCTGCCGGCGGATACGGCCGGCAATCCGGCAGCCACGGTGGGGGATGCGCATTTTGTGATGCGGGCCTCCAGCATCAACCAGGCCGAAATCATGCTGGGCAATCTCGCCGTGCAGCGGGGGCAGACCCAGAACGAGCGCAATTTCGGCCAGATGTTGGTGCAGGACCATACGCAGTCGAACATGGAGCTGTCCCACATTGCCAGCACGCTGATGCTGCAGACGGCGCCGCAGCCTGGCCCGATGGAAGCGGCCCTGTACCAGAAGCTGCAGGCGGCGCCGCCCGATCAGTTCGACGCGATGTTCAATCACGCGATGGTGCGTGGTCATGAGCATGCGATCCGGCTGTTCGAGGCAGAGGTTCAGAACGGTCAGAGTGGCGCGCTTCGAACCTATGCGCAGGAAAGCCTGCCCACGCTGCAACGGCATCTGCAGGTTGCTCAGTCGCTGAGCCCGATGGCGCAGCCGCCGGGTGCGATGGCCGCGGGACAGTCCCCGGGTGGTCCCGGCATGGCGCCACTTCCGGCCCAGTCCGGTATGATGGTGCCGCCGAGCCCGGATGTGGTCCATCAGCAGGTCGGCCAGATCCGGGCGGCGACGAGCGGCCCCGTTGCCGGCAATCCGGACCATTCAGCCGACCAGCTGAATGCCCGCGTGCTGAGCGTGACCAACCAGCCCTCGTGATCGCCTTCGGCCCTACGCCTCTGGCTGCGCGCCCTCCAGCAGCAGCCGGGCGAGACGGTCGAATTCAGCGACCGTCAAGGTTTCTGCGCGCCGCGTCGGCTCGATGCCCGCTCGACCGAGAAAGGCTTCCCCGCCGAGCGGCTTAAGCGCGGCGCGCAGCATCTTCCGGCGTTGGCCGAAGGCGTGATGTGTCACGCGTTCCATGGCCGAGAGGAGGGCGGGGGTGGGCTGCTCCGCATGGGGCAGCAGCCTCACCACGGCTGAATGAACCTTGGGCGGCGGCGTGAAAGCCTCGGGAGGGATGCGTAGGGCGAGGGCAGCGGTGCAGGTCCATTGCGCGAGGACCGCGAGCCGCCCGTAGGCGCTGGTGCCGGGTGCGGCCACGATGCGCTGCGCCACCTCCTCCTGAAACATCAACGTCAGTCTTTCGAAGGCCGCCGCCTGGCGCAGCCAGCCGATCAGCAGCGGGGTGCCGACATTATAGGGCAGATTGGCGACGATCTGCCGCGGCCCCGGCACCAGCGCCACCACATCCAGCTTCATGGCGTCGCCCGCCACGACCGTCAGCCGTCCGGGATAATGGGCCGCCAGTTCCTCGGCCGCCGCGACGCCGCGCGGGTCGATCTCGATCGCCGTCACGTGCGCGGCGGCGGTCTGCAGCAGCGCGCGGGTCAGGCCACCGGGGCCGGGGCCCACCTCGACCACCTGACGTCCGGCGAGATCGCCCGCGATGCTCGCGATCTTGGCCGTCAGGTTGAGATCGAGCAGAAAGTGCTGGCCAAGCGAATGCTTCGCCCGGAACTGATGCCGGGCGATCACCGTTTGCAGCGACGGAAGAGGAATTCCGGCTCCGGGCCGGGCTTCGGTCACGACTTCTGCATGATTTGGATCGAGCCCTGGCGGTGCAACTCGTCCAGGGTCTGCTGGGCGGCGAGGCCGACCCGGCTTTGGAACAGTTCCTCGGCGACCTGATCCCGCGAAGGCTGGACCTGAGCCTGGGTGGTCCGACCGCAGATCATGACGAGGGAGACGCCGCTATCCGCGATCAGCGGCGGGCTCGCCTTGCCATCCGGCAGTTTGGACAGAAGGTCCTTGAACTGCGGCGGCGTCACCTGGGCGAGATTGACCGGGCCGGGGTTGGACGGCTTCACATTGCCGGCCGCCGCGTTCGCCGCTTCGATGTCGCTGCAGCTTTTGGCACTCTGGGCGATCGCGTGAATCTTCTGGATGGTCGCGCGCTGCTGGGCGGTCGGGTTGGCCGTATTGAGCGGCGAGCTGAAGGGCAGGAAGACCTGCCGCACGTTCAGCTCCAGGCCCCCGGTATCCGTCTGCCCCGCGATCTGACGGCCGCGCAACTGGACGATGGTGATGCCGCCCGCGACCGGCATCGGGTTGCTGATGGCACCCACCGGCATTTGGGACACGAGCTGCGCAACCGCGGGGTCGAGTTGGTCGGCCCCTACCCAGCCGAGCGCGCCGCCTTGCAGCGCCGTCTCACCCTGGCTGAACTGGGCGGCGATGATCGGGAAGGGTGCGCCCTGGCGCAGCTGCGCGATCACGGTATCGGCGAATTTTTGCGCGCCAGCCGAGGCTTGCGGCGAGTTGATGGGAATGAAAATCTCGCCGACATTATATTCGGGTTGACCATTATTTTGCTTCTGCAGAGCGATCTGGCGGTCGATGTCGGCAGCCGTGGGCCGCCCCATCTCACCCACCACCTGGCGCAACACCTGGTTCCAGCCGATCTGAGTGCGCACCTGGGCGATCAGCGTATCGATGTTGACGCCGAGCCCCTTCAGCTTCGCGCGCAGGCCGCCGGGCGGCATGTTGTTGTTCTTTTCGATATTCCCGATGGCCGCCGCCACTTCCTTGTCTGAGACAACAATCTTGCGACGCTCGGCCTCCTGGATTTCCAGCCGCTCGTTAATGAGCTGCTGCAGGATCTGCGGTTTCAGGCGATCCACAATGTCGGGGGAGGGTGCCTGACCGGTGGCCAGTGCGAAGAAGCGCGCGCGGTTGTTGACGTCTTCACTGGTGATCACGTCCCCATTGACGACGGCCGCGATCGTCGCGGTCTGTGCCTCCGCCCTGGGCGCGCTCAGGCTGGCGCAGATGAGCCAGCCTGGCACGACAGCCAGGCAGATGAGTTTCAGGCGGAAGGACATGGCTTTGTTCAAAACTCCTGACATCATGGGCATCTAGCGTCTGATCAGTTCAGATTGAATGGCGCGAGCGATTTATCTGAACCGTGAATCAAACCCTTATCAATAGCTTAGAGTGTGATTCACGTGCTCTATGGAAGCCAAATCGCTTCTAGAGGGCACGATCACGCTCTAGAGCGCGTTCAGGCCGAGAGCGCCGATCGTCTTGAGAGTGATGGTCAGCAGCACCGTGGTGGAGCCGTTCTCCCCGTCGATCGTCGTATTGCTGTGGGAATAGTTCAGATTGATGCCGAAGCAGTCATTCTGCCAGCCAAGGCCGACATTGGTGTTGTCCAGCTTTCCCGTCTCGACGTTTTGCTGGACCGCGCCGTTGAAGCTCCAGCTTTGATAGTGGGTATTGAGGCCGAAGGTCACCTCGCTGCGCGGCGTGTAATATTCCGCGGGCGGAGGGCTGCCGTCGTAATAGTAATAGGGATCGGTCGCCGAATAGAGGTAGCCCGCACTGACCCGCAGCGCCGGAACCCCGGCGGAGACGAAGGTATCCGTATATTTGTCCTGCAGGCTCTCGTGGTCGAGCCGGGTCCGATAGGTGAAGTTGAGCCAGCTCGTCGGCGTATAGGTCAGCCGCGCCACGATATCCGAGACATTGTCGTTCAGCCCGGAGTCCGGCGCGAAGGTGTCGTCCGTATGGGCGCGGTAGGACTGGCCGATGAGGCCGTCGAGTGTCGCGCCATTGTTGAAGAACCAGGTGCCCTGGAGGCCGACATTGGCGCGCATGCCGTTTTCGAGCCGGTCGATCCCTGGGTATTTGTTGAAGCCGAAGAGGTTCGCATCCGTGAACTGGAAGTCGAAGCTGTCTTCGTTCGGGATATTGGTCGTGTCGACGTTGTTGCTGATGATCGGTGCGGCGATCAGCTGCACGATCGGCTTGATGAGCTGCGAGCCGAAGCGCCCGGAATCATTGACGATCGGCCAGCTGTAGTTGAGCGCGACCTGGGGCAGGGCGCGCACCTCGGAGGCGCTGTCATGCGCCGTGTCGTAGTTCGGGAACTCGTTCAGTCCGGTTGCGTTGTAGCCGGCGGCGTCGAAATGGAAGACCGTGCTCCATTGCTCGCCGAGACTGTCCTGGAAGGGCAGGGAATAGTCGCCGCTGATCGCGGCCCGCTGGGTATTGGTGCCGTCGGTGCGTTCGATATTGAAGGCGGAGAGATTGATCGAGGTGGTGCCGCCAAGCCCGTCCGGCAGGCTGGTGAAGGAATAGGTCGCGTAGGGCAGGACAAGCGGCAGCTGGCTGTTCGTCACGCTGCCGACCAAGCCCTGGTAGAAGCTCGACTCGATCCGCGCATAGGAGCCGGCGCCGAAGCCCTCGAGGTAGAGATTGCTCTGCAACTCGTTGGCGTTGGGCAGAATCGAGTAGTCGTTCAGATAGGAGACCGAGGAGGCGCGCTGGATATTGAAGCCGGCCCGCCAGGAGGGCGTCAGGTCGAACTGCCCGTTGGCGAAGAGCGCACCCTGCAGCTGGCCTTTGTCGAAGCCGCTGGACGCATCGACATTGAGCGCGCCGAAGTTGAAGCTGTGACGCAGCTTTAAGTCGCCGGCCAGGCCCTCTTTGCTGGAGAGGATCGGCGTGATGATCGCGTCCGTCGATTTGTCGATCACCCAATAGTAGGGAATGCTCGTGAAGGCGCCGATATGGCTGTTCACACCCGCATTGGGGATGAGCAGGCCGCTCATCCGCTTCGCCGTCGGGTCAGGATGCGAGAAATAGGGCATCCACAGCACCGGCACGCCGAAGAATTCCATCGTCGCGTCCTGATACTCGATCAGGTGGTGCTGGAGGTCCTGGGTCGCGCTCTGCGCCGTGATTTGCCAGAAGGGATAGCTGTTGGGATGTTTCGCGCAGACGTCGCAGGCAGTGTAGACGGCGCGGCTGAGCTCGTTGACCTTGCCCTCCGTCCGGCGCGCGCCATTGGCGGCGAGCTTGGCGTTCTGCGGCAGGGTGACGTTGATCTGGCTGATGATGCCGTTCGTCATGTCCTGACTGAGCTCGGCATAGTTGCCATAGACGACATTGCCATCCGGCGAGACCAGCACGACATGCCCGACCGCGTCCGCGATATTGGTATTGCGATCGTAGAGCACGCGATCGGCGAACAGGACGTGGCCGGCCTGCCAAGCCTCGACATGGCCCGAGAGCGTGACGATGTTGCTCTTCTGGTTGTAGTCGATCCGGTCCGACTTGAAGGTGACCGGCTGATGCTGGTTGAAGCTCGCTCCGGCGGTTTGGGCGCGTGCCTCTAGGATGAGGCTCGGGATGCCGCTGACGGTCGCGAGTGAGACGGCGCCGAGCAGCGCCTGGCGCAGGCCGAGGCGCAGGCCAAGCCGGGGGCAGAGACGGGGGCCGTGCAGCGGCGCGCCGGGTGATGGGCGGGAGAGGCTTTTCGGGGCCCCGCGCCGACGGCGGATGGCAGAAGTCTTAGACATCGGGCGGGTCCTCAACCGTCTTCGAGATGCAGGAGCAGCGACAGGGCCAGCATGAGGCCTGCGGCCGCCGGCGCCCAGGCAGCCAATACCACGGGAAGCGCGCCTGACTGCCCGAATTGCTGCGCGACCTGCGACAGCATGAAAAGTGCGAAGCCCGAGGCGACGCCGCCGCCGATCATTCGGGCAATACCGCCTCGCCTGCTCGTCTGCATCGAAAAGCCGGCCGCGACCAGGGACATGGTGGCGCAGAGCAGTGGCAACGCCAGCAGCGCCTGGAAGCGCAGCCGGTGGGCGACGGAGGAAAAGCCCGACCGCTCCAGCACCCGGATAAAGCCCGGCAGCTGCCAAAAGGAGAGGGCGTCGGGCGCCGCGAAGCTCTGCTGAATGCGGTTCACGTTGAGATCCGTGGGCAGCGTCATGACATCCGGCGGCGTCGGCACCTGGCCAGGGACCAGGACACGGGCACCGTAGAGAAGCCAGTCGCCTGGGGAGAGCTTTGCATTATGTGCTTCGATCCGGTCGATCATCTTGTCGTTGGGCCCGATGCGGAAGACCGTCATCGGGCCGGTG
This sequence comes from Acidisoma sp., assembly GCF_035492295.1. Taxonomy (GTDB): domain Bacteria; phylum Pseudomonadota; class Alphaproteobacteria; order Acetobacterales; family Acetobacteraceae; genus Acidisoma. Next base: position 9,449 of record NZ_DATJJK010000256.1, read on the forward strand.
GTCAGCACCGCGCCCCGCCGCATCACGCCTGTCGCGTGAATGATGGCGAAGCCGCCCTTCTGCTTCGTCTCGTCTCCCTGGCGCAGCCAGAGCTGGCCGCCGTTCAGTGCCAGCGGCCCGCCCCCGGCGTCCAGGAAGGTCTCCTCCATGGCATTCGCGTGGGCGAAGAGCATGGCCGAGACCGGGCTTACCGCGATGACCGCGAAAACGCCAAGCGCGAAGGCGCAGATGATGGGGCCGAGGAGGAATTGCCAGGCGGAAAGCCCGGCCGCACGGGCGACCACGAGTTCGGAGGAGCGGGCGAGGCGCCAGAAGGCCCAGATGCCGCCCAGCAAGATCGCAAACGGCAGAATCTGCAGCATCGCCCAGGGCACGCGCAGCAGCGCCATCTCGACCACGAGGCCGAAGGTCGCGTCCGGGCGTGTCGCCGAGCGGCGGAGGAGTTCGAGGAAGTCGAAGAGCGAGACCAATCCCGTCAGTGCGCCCAGCATGGCGACGACCGAGATCGTGAAAAGCCGGCTGATGTAGCCTGCCAGGATGCGGGAGAGGAACAAGAGCGTCAGGCCTCGCGCTGGCTGGCCGCCGCCGCGGGCGGCGGCACGTGCAAGCGCTGGCGTCTGAAGAGAAGCCAGGCCGCCACAAGGCCGGGGCCGACTGCCTGAATCCAGACCAGCGGCAGGAAGGCGCTGTTGCGCGCGGCCATGTTGCCGAAGCTGAGGCCGAGCGCCACGAGTCCGACGGTGATCCCGACACCGATCAGCGGGCGGGCGAAACCGCCATGGCGGCGGAAAGCGCCTGTCAGGACCGAGGCGAGGGCAACGAGCGTGTAGGAGATGACCGTGAGCGGTTCGGACAGGCGGCGGTGTGCCTCCTCCCGCCATTTCGGAATGTCCTGCGGTCGGATCTCATCCGGGGACGGGTGCAGAAGCTCGTGCAGAGAAACCTCGGAATCATCGCGGAAGCGGGTATCGTCGCCGCTGGCGCTGGCGGCCAGGTTGATCACATTTTCGCTGAACGTGAGCAAGTTCAGGCGGCCGCTCTTCTTGTCCACCTCCTGCCGTGCGCCGTTGAACAGGATAACCCGGGGGCCATGCGCCCCCGGCACGATACGTCCGCTCTGGGCGATGATGGTGGCGGCATTGGCAGGATCGCGCTCGTCATCCACCAGGATGCCGTGCAGCACCCCGCTTGGATCGCGCTTGCGGACATAGACGGTGAGATTCTGCGAAATCGTCGTGAAGACACCTTCCTGGATGAGGAAGGCGGCGATCCGGTTGCGGATTTCGAACTGATACTCGCGGAAGGCCGTGAAGCTCGACGGCACGATCCAGATATTGAGCCAGAAGCACAGGCCGGCGACCAAGGTTGCCAGCACGAGGGAGGGGCGGGCGAGCGCGAAGGGAGAAATCCCTGCCGCGCGCATCACCGTCAGCTCGCGGTCGCCGGCCAGCTTCTGATAGACGAACTGCACCACCACGAACATCGTGATGGGCAGGATAATGGCGACGAAGCTTGGCACCAGCAGGACGGTGAGGCGAAGGAAAACGAAGGGCGACAGCCCGCGATTGACGATCAGCTCGACGAAGCGGAGCGACTGAGTGAGCCAGATCAGCGCAACCAGCGCCACCGTGACCGCGATCAGGGCGACCAGGATCTGGCGCAGGATGTAGCGGTCGAGCCGCCGGAGCGGGTTACGGATCTGAAAGAAGGCGGATGCCATTATCGGTGTTCGTATCCTAGGGTCTCGGCACGGCGGGACGACCGGAGCGCGCGCTTGTACCGGAGGCCGCGCGGATTCACAAAAACGCCCTTTCGGGATTGGGCGGTCCCTGCCATTGGAAGGCTATTCCGGCTATAGGACGTCGATGAAGAAGACGAAGCCGCCGAGTGCGCGGCCGCCCGCGCGTCGCCCGCGCGACACGCTGTTGTTGCCCCTGGCTCTGCTGCTCGTGCTTTTCGAGCTGATCCTGCAGACGATTGCCCGGCTGCTGCGGCATTTCGGCCCCTTGCGCCGTCTTGAAGCCCTGCTCGCAACCCTGCCGGCCTGGGCCATAGTCCCGCTTTTCCTCATTCCCGAAGCCATGAGCCATATCGGCGGTTTCTACGCGGCCTATCTTCTCGCTCATCGCAAAATCGTCGCAGCGACCATGGTGGCGGTGCTGGTGAAGGGCGTCGGTCTCGTCGTGGCGCTCTGGATCTACCAAGCCTGCCGTCCTGCTCTGATGACGATCGGATGGTTCGCATGGCTGCATGGCAAGGTTGGGGCAGCGCGGGCCTGGGCGATGATCCGCATCGGCCCGCCGCTCGCGCGGGTGCGTGGCTTCCTGGCGGAGTTGCGCGGGCTTCTTCCCTGGGGACGTCGGCCGGCGGAGCCGGGCGCGGCCCATAGCGGCCGTCGTCTCGCCGCGATCCGCGTGCGACTCCGGCGCCATTTCGGCGCCCACCGCTTCGGGCGATTCCGCTAATCCAGCGACTCCGCCGTGCTGCGCGGCCGTGGCCGACGGTTCCGACTGCTTCGCCCGGACCGGCACGGTGGACGCGATCCTGACGGGCTGAGTTCAGGCCTCGTCGGCGAGCCAGTCCTCGATCAGGCGGCGGGCGATACTGTCCGGCCCGGGCAGGCGAAAGCCATGAGCCTCGGCATTGCGGCACTGGTCGCGGGTGAACCAGCGGGCATCGGCGAGTTCCGCGTCGTGGAAGGTGATCTCTTCCGAAAGCCCCTCGGCATGGAAGCCGAGCATGAGGGATTGCGGGAAGGGCCAGGGCTGGCTGGAATGGTAGGAGACGGCGCCGACCATGACGCCGGTTTCCTCGGCGACTTCGCGGCGCACCGCTTCCTCCAGGCTTTCGCCCGGTTCCACGAAACCGGCCAGCGTCGAATACATGCCCTCGGGGAAGCGGCTGGCATGGCCGAGGAGGGCGCGGTCTTCCTTCAGGACCAGCATGATCACGGCCGGGTCCGAGCGCGGAAAATGATCCGTGCCGCAACCCGTGCAATGCATCACATGGCCCGCGCTCTGTGGCACGCAGGGGCTGCCGCAGACACTGCAGAAGCGGGTCCGGCTCTGCCAATGGATGAGGCCGCGGGCATAGGCGAGGATCGACGCCTCACCCACAGGCAGAATGCCGCCGAGACCGCGAATATCGGCGAAGGCGGCACCGTCCCCGGGTAGAAGGCCCTGCGGTTCCTCATGTTGATTGAGATCGACAGCGAAGACCGGCCGCTGTTCCCAATAGCCGAGGAAAATCCAGTGCTCCTCCTGTGGCGAGAAGCTTGCAGTTTCGGCGACGGAAAAGAAGCGTGCCGCCTGACCGAGGAAAAGACTCTGGGTCCGCCAGATCGGGGCCACGATTGCGTGAGGATGAGCGCGTGCCTCCGCGATGAAGGCGGCATCGGCGCGGCGTTCTGCCATTCGGTCGAGCGGACTGCCCGTATAGACGTTGGGGCGGCGCGGGCGGATGGGGGAAAAGGAGTCGATCTGGGGCACGAGCTTTGTTCGCATGGCACGGCCGACCGGACAAGCGGCGATGACGCTTGCGAGAGGCAGCCTCCGCGCGTAGATAGCCTCGCCAGGGGGGTCGGCGACGGACGAGTGCCTCGCCAACCCGGTCAGGTCCGGAAGGAAGCAGCCGCAACGAGTTTCCGCTCGGGTCGGCGTCCGGCCCCCCGCTTTTCCCAAAATCGTGATCCCGCTTATGCCGTCCGCGGGGCGCATCGCTTCCGCACTTGCTTTGGCGGGCTTCCTATCGTCTAGAAGGTCGCGTGACCGAAGCCGATCCTGTTTCAGAAGACCTGCTGCCAGAACCGCTCGCCGCCGGCCCCGGCCTGTTCGGCGATGCGCCTGAGCCGGCCATGCCTGGGGTGCCTGCGCCCTACCGGGTGCTGGCGCGTGCCTACCGCCCCGCGCGATTCGAGGATCTGATCGGCCAGGACGCGATGGTCCGCATCCTGCGCCGGGCCTTTGCCACCGGCCGCATCGCCCATGCCTTCATGCTGACCGGCGTGCGCGGCACCGGCAAAACCACCACCGCCCGCATCATCGCCCGCTGCCTCAATTGCACAGGCGCGGACGGAAAGGGCGGCCCGACCGCCGACCCTTGCGGCATCTGTCCGAATTGCCGCGCCATCATGGCCGACCGGCATCCGGATGTGATCGAGATGGATGCGGCAAGCCGCACCGGTGTCGATGACGTACGCGAAATCATCGAGGCGACGCGCTTCCGGCCGATGGAGGCGCGGGTCAAGGTCTTCATCATCGATGAAGTCCACATGCTGTCGCGCAACGCCTTCAATGCGCTGCTCAAGACGCTGGAAGAGCCGCCACCGCACGTCAAATTCGTCTTCGCGACGACCGAGCTGCGCAAGGTGCCCATCACCGTGCTCTCGCGCTGCCAGAAATTCGATCTCCGCCGCGTGCCGGCGGCCGAGCTCGCCGCCCATTTCGGCCGCATCGCCGCGCAGGAAGGGGTCGCGATCGCGCCGGAAGCCCTCGACCTGATCGCCCGTGCGGCCGACGGCTCGGTGCGGGACGGGCTTTCGCTGCTCGATCAGGCAATTGTGATGGGTACCGTCGAAGGCGGATCGATCGCGGTCGAAGCCGTCGCAGACATGCTCGGCCTTGCCGACCAGGGGCTCGTGTTCGATCTCTTCGAGCATCTGATGGCGGGTCGTGCGCCGCAGGTCCTCGCCATGCTCGACCAGGCGCATGAGCGCGGCGCCGATGCCGGGCTGGTGCTGCAGGACTTGCTCGCACTCACCCATCTTCTGAGCCGCCTCAAGGCTTCGCCCGACCTGCGGGAGAGCGCTGACCTGCCACAGCTGCAGCGCCTGCGCGGAGTGGAGCTTACCGAAGCCCTGTCGCTCCCTGTTCTCGGCCGCGCCTGGCAGATGCTGCTGAAAGGCGTTTCCGAGGTGGAGCAGGCGCCCGACCGCAGGGCGGCGGCCGAGATGGTGCTGATCCGCCTCTGTTATCTGGCCGACCAGCCGACACCGGGCGATCTTGTCCGCCGGCTGGCGGGCCAGGGTGAAATCGCGCGTCCGGCGGCTGCGCCGGAGTCCGGGCCCATTCCGGGCGGTAGCGGCGGCGCGCGCGCCATCGCGGGCGGCGGCGGGGCAATGCTGCGCGCCGTAGCCATGGCATCGGCGCCCGAGATGGCGCCGGCGACAGCGGCCGAGACCGCCATCTTGCCGCAGACAAGGGAAGAAGCGCCTCAGTTCGAGCCGGCGCCCGGCAGCTTCCGCGAGGTCATTTCGCTGGTGCGCGACCGGCACGAGATGACGCTCTACGGCCATCTCCTTCATTCCGTGCACCTCGTGCGCTACGCGCCGCCGGTGATCGACATCCGGCCTGAGCCCGATGCGCCGCGCGACCTCGCCTCGCGGCTGGCTGGCCTGCTCAGCGAGGCGACGGGCCAGCGCTGGACCATCGCGCTCTCCTCCCTCGAAGGGGAGCCCACGATCGACCAGCAGCGCCAGGCGGCCGATTTGCAGCGCGAGGAGGAGGCGACGGAGCATCCACTGGTGCGCGCCATCATGGAGGCTTTCCCGGGCGCGCGCCTGCAATCGGTGCGCGATCCGCTGGCCGACGAATACCGCCTGCCGCCTGTCGCCGCGACCGCGACCGATGGCGAGGAGGAGAGTGGCGATGCCGACGATCTTCTCCTGTCCGACGACATGCCTGAATTCGCCCCGCCCGATGCGGAGTTCATTGACGAGATGGATATGGAGAACGACCGATGAAGAATCTCGCCGGCCTCATGAAGCAGGCCTCCCAGATGCAGCAGAAGATGCAGGAGATGCAGGCAGCACTCGAAGCCGCCGAAGTCGAAGGCCAGGCCGGCGCCGGCATGGTGACCGTGGTGCTGAGCGGCAAGGGCGACATGAAGCGCGTCAAGATCGATCCCAAGCTCGCCGATCCGGCCGAGATGGAGATGCTCGAGGATCTCATGCTCGCCGCTCATGCCGATGCGCGGCGCAAGGTGGAGGCGATGACCGCCGAGCATATGCAGAATGCGACTGGCGGCTTGCAGCTGCCGCCCGGCATGAAGCTGCCCTTCTAAGGACCGGTCGCCGCATCCATGGGCGGCCCTGAGATCGACCGTCTGGTCGGCCTGCTCGCAAAGCTGCCGGGGCTCGGCCCCCGCAGCGCGCGACGGGCGGCGCTCAAGCTTCTGCAGCAACCGGATACCCGCATGCTGCCGCTGGCCCAGGCGTTGGTGGAGGCGGCAAAAGCAGTCAAGCACTGTCACATTTGCGGCAATCTGGATGCGCAGGACCCCTGCACGATCTGTGCCGATCCGAACCGCGACCGCAGCCTGATCTGCGTCGTGGAGGGGGTGGGCGATCTCTGGGCGATCGAACGCGCGGGGGCGCATCGCGGCCTTTACCACGTATTGGGTGGGGTGCTCTCGCCGCTGGGCGGCATCGGGCCGGAGGATCTGAACCTCGGCCCCCTGTTGACGCGTCTGGCGGACGGAACGGTTACGGAGGTCATTCTGGCGCTGGGGGCGACTGTGGATGGTGCGGCGACGGTGCATTGGCTGAGCGAGCGATTGGCCGGTGCCGGTGTGGCGGTCAGCCGTGTCGCCCATGGCGTGCCGATGGGCGGGGCGCTGGAAGTTCTGGATGACGGCACGCTCTCGACCGCGTTGCGTGCCCGCCGCCCAGCATGAACTTTCGGCGACCACATCGTTTCGCTATGTTAAACGATCCCGGAAGACAAACCCGCTGGCCAGATTATTTGTTTATAATTTAAGAGGTTGAAACGCTTTCCCTGGACTGGAAAGCTTCGCATCCAAAGAGGGAGACGACAGATGACTCGGCTGAACACCTTCAAGATCATGGCGCCTTTGGTCGCCGTCGGCCTGCTGGCCGGTTGTGCGGCGCCGACGCCGACAGGGCCGACCATCACCGCCGTTCCCCCCGCCGGCAAGAGCCTGACGCTCTTCCAGAATGACGATTACACCTGCCGGAACTACGCCCAGCAAACCGTCGCCTATCCGGCGGCGACGCAGAACAGCCAGGGCAACGGTGTCGCGACCGCCGCGATCGGTACCGGCCTCGGTGCGGCGGCCGGTGCGCTGCTCGGCGCAGCTGGCGGCAATGCCGGCATGGGTGCGGCGATCGGCGCGGGCGCCGGCCTTCTCGGCGGTTCGGCCATCGGCGCCGGCCAGACCCAGCGCAAGGCGCAAGGCCTGCAGCAGATCTACAACAACGCCTATGCCCAGTGCATGACCTCCAGGGGCAACGGCATCGTGCCGGGTTCGGGCTACTAGGCACTGAAGCGGCCGAGTGTGGCTCACCTGTCGGATGAAGCCGGTTTCGCTTCCATCTGACACGATCACACTCTCGCCCGTGACGGCCGATATCCGCGGCGGGGAGCTTTCCATCGCGGATAGACACACCATCTGAAGGTTCAATTCCGAGTGGCGTCGTCCTGGCGGCGGCGCCACGTCCATCAGAAAGGGTGTCACGCATGAACAAGGATCACATCGAAGGCGCCTTCGACGAAGCCAAGGGCACCATCAAGGATGCCGTGGGCGGCGTTGCGGGCGACACGAAGACCGAGGCCGAGGGCAAGGCCGACAAGTTCGCCGGCCGCGCACAGCAGGCATGGGGCGATGCCCGCGATACGATCGACAGCGTCGCGGCCGATGCGGCCGAAGCTGCCGGGGATTTCGCTGACCAAGCCGAACCCGCCCTTCGCCACGCTGCAGAGACCGTCCGCGCCAAGGCGAGCGCGGTTGGCGGCAAGGTGTACGAGGCCGGGAGCGTCGCCGGCAGCACGGTCGCCAGCACGGTGAAGGAGCAGCCCCTGCTTGCCCTCATTGGCGTTGCGGCCGTGGGCTATCTCGCGGGCTATCTGCTGCACTCGCCCTCCAGCCCCTTCGCGCCGGAGCCGCGCTACCGTCGCGTCGTTCGCCGCTGGAGCTGAGCCGGATCCGGAAACGGAGGCGGCGGGTTATTCCGCGCCGCTCTCCGCCGGCCAGCCGCTGGAGACTGCCTCGCTGAAACGCGCCTCTTCGGTGGCGGACCCGGTTTCGCCGGTGGCCGCCATCAGCCGCCAGGCGCCGCCCGTCAGAATCTCGCAGGGCTGAAAGCGGGTCTTGTAGGCCATCTTGCGACTCTCGGAGACCCAGTAGCCGAGATAGACATAGGGCAGGCCCATCGTGCGCGCCTGTCCGATAAGGTGCAGGATCGTGAAACTGCCGAGGGATTTGAAGGCGCTTTCGGCTTCGTAGAAGCTGTAGACCGCGGAGAGGCCATCGGCCAGCCGATCGATCAGGCAGCAGCCCACAAGGCGCTGCGCCGGGTCCCGGAACTCGGTGACGAAGGTATCGATCGGCGTATCCTCGACCATCGCGCGGTAATCGTAGAAGCTCATCGCCGCCATATCCCCGTCTGCGTGGCGGGTTTGCTGGTAGCGCTGGAACAGCTGGTACTGCTCGACGGTCGCGACCGCCGGCACCTCCCGGGCGGTCAACGCGATATTGGCCTTGGCGATGCGCCGCAGCCCGCGATCGGCCTCAAAGAGGCCGACAGGAATCCGGATCGGCACGCAGGCGCGGCAATTCGGACAGACAGGCGCGTAGGCGATGTTATGGCTGCGGCGGAACCCGGCGCGGGAAAGCCGGTCATGCAGGGACTCCGCTTCCGGCCCCGTCAACTCCGTCACCACCTTGCGTTCGGTCCGCCCCGGAAGATAGGGGCAGGGCAGGGGCGCGGTCGTGTAGAAGAAATTCGGCCGACGGATGGTCCGGTAGTTCATCGCCGCGTTGCGCCTCCTGGTCCGGGCGGGCACACCCGCCGGTTCAGATGTCGTGTCACCATGGCCGTGGTTCCAGAGCACCCGCGCGGACGATGACCAAACCCGACAGCATGTCGTGGATCGCGCGCCGCCGGGTGGTGACGAGCGCGACTCCAAGCCAGATCACGCCGGCGACCAGCGTGAGGTAGAGCAGGCCGGTGAAGGCGATAGCCTGGACCAGGGTGGCCCGGCCGAGATCATCGGCGCGCCGCACACTGAGACCGACCGCCATCTGCCCTGGCGTCGCCATGGCGGGGCTCGCCATCCATCCGGCGAGGTAGATCAGGCCTACCAGCAGCACGAGATGCGCAGGCCCCCGCAGCAGGCCGAAACTCATCAGGTGGATGAAGGCGAAAACGAAGGCGAAACCCAGCGTCACTATCATGATCAGAAAGCTGTCGATGAAGAACGCCGCGACGCGGCGGCTCGGGACGCCCCAGGTGAGGCTGTCATCATCGACGGGGATGGCGTTCATCGTGCTCACGGTTTCGATTTTGGCATGATCCTGATCTGGCGGGAAACAACATTTGGCTCCGGTCCGAGTTGCACCATGCCACCCGTGCGCCAGCGTTGCAGAAAATCGAAGGCGTGCTGGTCCAGAAGGTCGCCCGACTGCCCAGGCGCGATAACGAAGAGGCTGCGATCGAGATTGGCGATGTCATAGACGCCGCGGAATTCCGGCCCGTGCACTGCGGTGAATTCCTCCCGCCCGGGGCCGAAGCCCGGCGCTTCGGCGTCGATCGTCGTGGCATCGCCCGGCACCGGAACGCGCGCGTCGCCCAAGCCCCCAATGATGGGCAGGCGCGAGACGATGGGATGGGCAAAGAGCGCCTTATGCGCGCGGTCCCATCGCCAGCGTGCGTAGCGCGCGCCCCAGAGCGGCCGCAGCTTGGCCATGGCATCGTCCAGCGCAGGGCGGAGATAGGGGCGGCAATCTCCCCCGCACCAGACAGCGGCGGCCTTGCCCTCGCCCCCGGCCGGGACGAGCAGGCTCATGACGAAGCTGTCCCGTAGCACCGCACCCGAATCGGGCGGCACGCCGTTCGCCTTCAGCACGCGGTCCCCGAAAGCCTCCATCCAGGCGTTGAAGATGAGGGGCTGGGGCGCATGCGCGGCCATCCGCCCGTCCCAGCCGTGCAGCAGGGCAGCGGCCGGCGCCGCCGGATCGTCTTTCGGCACCATGACGGCATTGAGCACCGGCAGCAGGCGGCGGGCGTAGTCGCTCACCACGTCCATCTGCATGGCCGCGAAACTTTCAAGACTGTCCAGCGGCTGGGCATCCAGCAGCTGGCGTATGCGCGCGGCGCGCCAGCCTCCGAAAGCGTCCCGGCTGATCATGACCGGAAAATCCCGCCCCACGGTCGGTTCGTTGGCATTGAGCAGGACGCCGGAGGCAGGGTTGACGTCGTGCGGCAGGGCGCTGCCGGCGGCCCAGCCGGTCCAGTCGTGCCGCCCATCCGCGCCATCCTCCGGCCAAGCGCCGTCTCCGCTGCGCCGGATCGGCACGCGGCCGGTGGTGTAGAAGGCGATATTGCCCGCCGTATCAGCGGCCATCAGGTTCTGCACCGGGCTGGTGATCTTCTGCGCGGCAAGGCCCGCATCCGAGACCCAGCGGGCATTGTCGAGTGCCAGCAGCCCGTCCGCCGCGGTATCGTGCGGCGCCAGGCTCGCCATCTCGACCGTGAGCACGGTATGGGCGTCTGGCCCCTGGCCGATCACCGGGCCGTGCCGGGTCGTGCGCACGTCAAGCACCACGTCGGGCCGGCCGCGCACATGGATCACCTCCCGCCGGTGGCCGAAGGGTTTCGGCCCGTCGGGGGTCTCGTACTGCGTGCCGTCCGCGGTTACATGCTCGATGAAGACATCTTCGGTATCGGCGCCCGTCGTCGTGAAGGTCCAGGCGACGTGCTGGTTGTGGCCGATGACGAGGAAGGGAACGCCGGGGACGGTCGCGCCCGCCAGCAAGCCGCTCGGCGTGTCGATCCGGGCCAGATACCAGATCCCGGGAAAGCCGAAGGCGAGATGCGGGTCACCCGCCAGCAGAGGCCGGCCGGTATTGGTGTGCGTTCCGGCTGCCGCCCATTCGTTGGAAGCCTGGGCCGGTTGGGTGAAGGGTTGCGGGAAGTGGCGAAGCCAGGTCAGCGCCTGCTGGGCGGCCTTGGCGGCCCCGGGCGGGGCAGCCGCCGCCTGATCGGGCTGCCTGCCGGGAGCTGCCGCCGGCCACAGGCTGTCGATCTGGGCGCGGGGCATCGTGCCGGAGAGCGCGAGGCGCGCGAGTTCGGCCTGCCAGTTGCCCGAGAGCCAAAGCCCCATCATCTTGCCCCAGAGCAGGCTGTCCACGATGGTCCAGGGTTCCGGCTTGCCGAGCACGAGATATTCCGGGGCGGTGAATCGCCCGCGCTTGGCAAGCCAGGCATTCACGCCGTTGGCATAGGCCTGCAGCATCGCCCGCGCCTGGGGCGAAAGATCGGCGACATCGGCCTCGGCACTCGCGCGGGTTCCGAGCGTCCGCATCTCCCGGTCATTCGGCAGCGCCGCGGGCCCAAGCAAGGCTGCGAGCGTGCCGCCCGCCGCCCGGCGCATCAGGTCCATCTGAAAGAAGCGGTCGCGTGCGTGGATATAGCCGAGGGCGGCCGCCGCATCCGTGTCCGAGGCCGCGCGGATGAACGGAATGTCATTGCTGTCGAAAGCGACGCCCACGGGATCGACCACGCCCGCAATGGTCAGCACGTCGTCCTGCGGTGGCAGGATACGCCAGAGGATCGCGGCGAGGCCCGCGGCGAACAGGCAGATCACCAGCCCGATTGCCGTCAGCGTGCGCTTCAGCCCCCGCGACAGCCGGGGCGAGCGCGACCGCGTGCCAGCCGGGCCCGGCTTATCCTCGGTCTCTGCGATGGTGGCGATCCCCGATGTTGAAAGCTTTGGCCGCAAGGGTCATGACTGGTGCCCAAGATGCAAGTGCCGTCTGCATGACGGTCGCAGTGCCGCGCCATCCGGCGGCGGCGAGGAAGGGAAATGCATGGAACCGCGAACAGGGACAATCCGATACCTGCTGCCGGACGGCTTCCACGACATGGCCTTCGGCGAATGGGGGGAGGCGGGAAAACCGGTGGTGGTCTGCGTCCACGGCCTGACGCGCCAGGGCCGGGATTTCGACCGGCTGGCCCGGAGTTTGGCGGGTGATTTCCACGTGATCTGCCCGGACCTGCCCGGGCGCGGGCGCTCCGACTGGCTTTCCGATCCAGGTCTCTATCAGCCGCTGAGCTATGTGACGGCGCTCGCGACTCTCCTCGCGACCCTGCCGCAGAAGGTTTTTTGGGTCGGGACGTCGCTGGGGGGCATCTGCGGCCTGATTCTCGCCGCGCAGGGCAAAACCCCGATCGCCCGGCTGGTGTTGAACGACATCGGCCCCTTCATCCCCGAGGCGGCGCTGGCCCGCATCCGGGACTATATGCAGCCGCCGCCGGTCTTCCCCGATCTCCCGGCGCTGGAAGCGCACCTTCGCGTGATCCACGCGCCCTTCGGCGTGCCGGATGACGCCGGCTGGGCCGAGATGGCGGCTGCCTCCTCCCGTCCGGTCGCGGGTGGGGTGACGCTGCACTACGATCCGGCGATTGGTGAGCCCCTTCGCGCGGCCGAGCCTGCGGACGTCAATCTCTGGCCCTTCTGGGAAAAGATCGTGGCGCCGACGCTAACGATCAGAGGCGCGTTGAGCGATCTCCTGCTGCCCGAGACCCTGGAGCAGATGGCGCGCCCGGGTTCGGAAAGCCTTGTGCTGCCGGGCGTCGGTCACGCGCCGGCGCTGATGGATGAAACGACCATTGCCGCGATCGGAAGGTTCCTGAGAGGGATTTGACCCCAAACCGGGTGACGTGGAGGAAACTCTTACCCAAATGCATAGCCGAGGTCAGGTCCGATACCATAATTTCACTTGCGCCAAGGGGCTAGCGACCGCATAACCCGCCGCCTTGGCCCCAGGGGGCATGCCATGAGGGCATGTCCAACAGGCCGTCCTACTGGTTGAGGGAGCATGCGCATGAACGCACTTGCCCGACTGGGGATGGTCTCGGATTTCCCGAGCGAGAACCAGACGTCTGCAACGGCCGCCGAAGCGGAGGTGCAGAAGGATTATTGGATCGAACGCGACGGGCAGCGGTTTGCGGGCACGCATCTGCTGGTCGATCTGTGGGGAGCGACGAATCTCGACGAGCCCGATCACATCGATCGCGCATTGCGCGAGGCTGCAATCGTTTCCGGCGCCACGATCCTGCATTCGCATTTCCACCATTTCTCGCCGAATGGTGGGGTCTCTGGCGTGCTCGTGCTCGCCGAGAGCCACATCTCCATCCACACCTGGCCGGAGAAGAACTTCGCCGCGATCGACATGTTCATGTGCGGCGAATGCGACCCGAAGCTCGGCATTCCGGTGCTCGAGGCGGCGTTCTCGCCGTCGCGGATCGACCTGGACGAGCAGCTGCGCGGCCGCCGCGGCGAATAAGCCGCCCGATCACCTCTCATCGCTGACGATCGCGACCCGTTTGTGGCAGAGGCCACTGACGGGTCGCGTCCTTATCTGACATCGGAGCAGCCCATGGCGACCGACAGCTGGCTCAACGAAACGCTCTATCCCGGCTGGGGGCAGCGCTTCCGCGTGACCCGCGAACTGGCCCGCGTGCAAAGCGCGTTCCAGGACATCGTGGTCTTTGAAAGCGAGTCCCACGGCCGCGTCCTCGTGCTCGACGGCGCCATCCAGATCACCGAAGGCGACGAGTTCGTCTACCAGGAGATGCTGACGCATGTGCCGCTGCTGGCGCATGGCAATGCGAAACGCGTGCTCATCATCGGCGCCGGCGATGGCGGCGTGCTGCGCCGGGTGCTGGAGCACAGCACGGTCGAAAAGGCCGTGATGTGCGAGATCGACGGCGAGGTTGTGCGCCTGTCGAAGGAATTCCTGCCCGGCATCGCCGGTGACGCCTGGAGCAATCCGCGTGGCGAAGTCATCATCGGCGACGGCATCGATTATGTCCGCCGCGCGCCCGATGCGAGTTTCGATGTCATCATCGTCGATTCGACCGATCCCATCGGCGTCGGCGAAGTTCTGTTCACGGACGAGTTCTATCAGAACAGCGCGCGCATCCTCACCGATGGCGGGCTCATCGTGAACCAGTGCGGCGTGCCCTTCATGCAGGCGGACGAGTTGCGTGAAACGAGCCTGCGCCGCCGCCAGTTCTTCCCTCATGTCGGCGCCTATGTCGCCGCGGTGCCGACCTATGTCGGCGGCTTCATGACGCTGGGCTGGGCCGCGAAGCAGCCGAGCATCGCGAGCGTTGACGTGGCGACGCTGCGGACGCGGGCCGAGACCGCCGGCATCCTGGGCACCACGCAGTACTGGACGCCGGAGGTGCATCACGCCGCCTTCCAGCTGCCGCCCTATATCGCCAAACATCTGCCGGCCTGACCGCCTGCTCTTTCCAGGGGACGGGATCGCCGCCATTCTGGGCGCGATCGCCAGATCCTGGAGGAGACTTGCCATGGTGACCTGCCCGTGAACCCGACCAGCTACCTTCTCGTGGCCGCGGGGGGCGCCATCGGCAGCATGGGCCGCGCCTGGGTCGGGCTTCTCGCCGCCCGGCTCTTCGGCATCGGCTTCCCCTGGGGCACGATGATCGTGAACGTCCTGGGCTCGGCCGTCATCGGCGTCTTTGCCGCGACCGCGCTGTCACCGAGCCGCACGCTGCTCTCGCCGGAACTCCGCATCTTCCTGATGGTCGGCTTCTGCGGCGGTTTTACAACGTTTTCGTCTTTCAGCCTGCAGACCTTCGAGCTTTTGCGGGATGGGCGGCCAGGCGCCGCGCTCGCCAATATCCTGGCCTCGGTCGCCCTCTGTATCGCGGCGACAGCGGCCGCCTATGTCGGCACAGCGTCCCTGGTGCCGCGCTAGAGCAGATCCTGCCCGTCACCCCTGCCGGAGCAAAGCGCCGGCAAGGTAGAGCGAGCCACAGATCAGCACCCGGGCCGGTGGTCCGCCGCCTTCCTCCGCGCGCAGTGCGGCGAGGGTCTCCGCCACACGACCCCCCGGCCGTGCAACGCCGCCCGAGGCGGTGACGACCTCAGCGACCGGCAATGCCAAATGCTGGCCCGGCTCGGCCACGGCCCAGACGCTCGCGGCAAAGGGCAGCAGGGGTTTGAGGAACTCCGCCGCGTCCTTGCCCTGCTTCATGCCGATGACGAGATGCAGCGGCCGGTCGGTCCACGTCGCGAGGTGGGCGGCCAGCGCCACGCCGGCGCCCGGATTATGCGCGCCGTCGAGCCAGAGCTCCCAGCCTGCCGGCAGGCGGGCCGCGAGCGGGCCGCCCAGGCGCTGCATGCGCCCGGCCCATTCGGCCCGGCCGATCCCCTGTTCGAAGGCGCGATCCGGGATCATCAGGCCGGAGAGGCGGAGTGCGGCGACCGCGATGCCGGCATTGTCGTATTGATGCGGTCCGGCAAGGGGAGGCCAGGGCAGGCTGAGCGGCCCATGCTGATCGTGATAGTCGAGCCCCTCCGGCCCTGGCGCCACGGTCCAATCCCGCCCGCGGGCAAGAAGCGTCGTTCCGCGTTCGGCCGCACGCTGGATGAAGACATCCAGAACCTCCGGCTTCTGCGCGCCGGTGACGACCGGAACCCCGGACTTGATGATGCCGGCCTTCTCGCCGGCAATGCCGGTCAGGCTGTCGCCCAGGAAATCCCGGTGGTCGATCGAGATCGAGGTGATGGCCGAGGCCGCAGGCCGCTCGATGACATTGGTCGCATCGCCGCGGCCGCCCAGCCCCACTTCCAGGATGCAGAGATCGGCCGGGTCTTCGGCGAAGAGCACGAAGGCGGCGGCGGTGATGACTTCGAAGACGGTAATCGCCGCCCCCGCATTCACGCGTTCGACCGTTTCCAGCGTTTCGGCGAGGCGTTGATGGCTGACGAGCCCGTCCGAGAGGCGGATGCGCTCGTTGAAGTCGATCAGATGCGGTGAGGTATAGACCTGGGTGCGCAGTCCGGCCGCCTCGGCGACGGCGCGGGCGAAGGCGCAGGTGCTGCCCTTGCCGTTGGTGCCGGCGACATGGAGCACCGGCGCCAGCCGCTGATGCGGATTGCCGAGTTTCCCGAGCAGGCCCAGCAGCCGGCCCATGTCGAGGTCGATCGACCGGGGATAGAGGCTGAGGAGCCGCTCGAGGATGCCGTCCACCCTGGGGTCCTGGCTCCGTTCGCGCTCCCGTATGGCGAGGCTCGCCATGCGTCGGCCTCCGTCAGGCTGCCAGATCGTCCGCCGGCGGCGCTTCGGTCGCGGCGGGGGGGTGGAGCAGGCTCACGATCCGGGCGAGCGTCTCGCGCATTTCGGTGCGGCGGACGATCATGTCGATAATGCCGTGGTCGTAGAGATATTCGGAGCGCTGGAAACCGTCCGGCAGCTTCTCGCGCACCGTCTGTTCGATGACCCGGGCGCCGGCGAAGCCGATCAGCGCGCCGGGTTCGGCGATCTGGATGTCGCCCAGCATGGC
>NZ_DATJJK010000257.1:0-21277 GCF_035492295.1 Acidisoma sp.
ATCAAGACCCTGATCTCCACCGCGAGCCACCAGGTCGAGACCGGCGTCAAGCTCGTCGACGAGACCGGCAATGCCCTCACCCGCATCGTCGACCAGGTCGCGCGTCTCAATGATTTCGTCTCGGAAATCGCCGCCTCCGCCCGCGAACAGGCGACCGGCCTTTCGGAGGTCAATTCCGCCGTCAACCAGATGGATCAGGTCACTCAGCAGAACGCCGCCATGGTGGAGCAGGCAACTGCCGCCAGCCACGGCATGATGCAGGAGGCCGAGACCCTCAACCGCCTCATCGCTCAGTTCCGCATCAGCATCGTGGAAACCACCGCCAACCAAGAAGACCCTCGCAGCGCTGGCCGCAGACGCAGGGCCATGGCGGGCGTCTGAGCCGGCACCCTGCGCGGCACCTGCCTGCGCGCAACCCACGCGTCAGGTGCTCGCTTTGAATTCCGTCCATACCCGCGGCAGCAGGCGGGCGAGCCGCTCGGCCCATTCCGCCTGCCCTGCCTTGGTCGCGATCAGATCCTGGCGAATTTCGAGTTCCAAATAGGGCAGCCCGCGCCGCTCGGCATGCACCGGGATCGTGTAGTCGGTGAGGTCGCTGACGAAATAGGGCTGGTTGTCCCCCACGACGAGCCCGCCTTCCTCCTCCAGCATGCGCTTGAGGAGGAGGGAGAGGCGGGCATCCCGATTGTAGAGCAGGCCCGCATGCCAGGGCCGGCTTTCCCCCTTGTAGACGGGTGTAAAGCTGTGGACGGCCACCAGCGCCGTGGGCTGGCCGCGCGCGGCCCGGGCGTCCAGCGCGGCCGCGATTGCATCATGATACGGCTGGAAGATCTCGGATCGCCGCGCGTCCCGTTGCGCCGGCGTAAGCCCGACATTGCCCGGGATCGGTGTCGTCTCGCTGATCTCCGGGATGGAACTCGGCACGCCGGGGTCGCGATTACAATCGATCACCAGGCGGGAATAGACTTGCCGGATCAGCGTCGCATCCAGCGCATCGGCGAGTGCCACAGCGACCGCGCGCGCGCCGATGTCATACGCGATGTGGCGCTCCATCTCGGCATCCGAGACCCCGAGCTGGCCGAGCCGCCGTGGCATGCGGCGGCCGGCATGGTCGCAGGTCAGGAAAAGATCGGAGGTGCCACCGGGATCGTCCACCACCAAGGGCGCGGGTTCGTCGGGGAAGAGCAGCGTCGTATCATCCATGGCGGGAAGCATAGCCCCCGCCGGCGCGAACCGAAACCGCATGAGGCTGCCCGGCGCGGATTTTCTCCGAAGATTGCCTGACCGGACGCCCCTGGGAGACGAGGGGAATGCGGCTTGCGGACGTAGCAGCGCTGGCGCACAGTTGATGGGAAGAAGAACAAGAATGCCCGGAAAACCGGTGCCGACGACGCTCCGGCCATCGCCGCCAAACGCCCCCAGTCGACGACTATGAGAAGAAGGGAAAACCCATGAACGAAATGACGGTTGGCCGTCCTTCCGCCTCACCCCAGGCTATGGCGGAGGCCTGGGTTGAGGCCTTCAATCGCGCGCTCGCCCAGCCGGATATCGACGCGGCGACCGCGCTTTTTGCCCCCGTCTGCTTCTGGCGCGATCTCATCGCCTTCACCTGGAATATCAAGACGGTGGAGAACCGCGAGGGCGTGCGCGATCTGCTGGCGGCGACCCTCGCCGCGACGGGGCCGGTGCATCTCACCCTCTCAGGACCCGCAACTGAGGCCGAGACGCCAAACGGCATGGTGGTCGAAGCCTGGGCAGAGCTCGAAACCGGTATCGGCCGTGGCATCGCCGTGCTGCGACTGCAAGACGGGCTCGCCTGGACGCTGCTGACCACCATAGAAGAGATCAAGGGGCATGAGGAGCCGCGCGGCCGGCGCCGCCCGATGGGCGCGGAGCATGGCATCAGCCGCGGCCGCCACAGCTGGGCGGAGCGCCGGGAAGCGGAAGTCGAGAGCATCGGCCGCGACACGCAGCCCTATGTCCTCATCATCGGCGGTGGACAGGGCGGCATCGCGCTCGCCGCCCGCCTGCGTCAGCTCGGCGTCTCCGCTCTCGTCATCGACCGCCACGAACGCCCGGGCGACCAGTGGCGCCGCCGCTACAAATCGCTCTGCCTGCATGATCCGGTCTGGTACGACCACCTGCCTTATCTGGATTTTCCGGACAATTGGCCGGTCTTCTCGCCAAAGGACAAGATCGGCGACTGGCTCGAAATGTACACCCGGGTCATGGAGCTAAACTACTGGACCAAGACCACAGCAAAGCGCGCCACGTTTGACCCATCAAGCGGCACCTTGACGGTGACGGTCGACCGTGATGGCGAAGAGGTGGTGCTGCAGCCGACGCAACTCGTGCTCGCGACCGGCATGTCCGGCAAGGCGAGCATCCCGCATTATCCGGGCCAGGAGCGGTTTCGCGGTGAACAGCACCACAGTTCCCAGCATCCGGGCCCCGATGCCTATGCCGGCCGCCGCGTGGTGATCATCGGCTCGAACAATTCGGCGCATGACATCGCGGCCGCGCTCTGGGAGGCAGGGGCCGATGTGACGATGGTTCAGCGCTCGAGCACGCACGTCGTACGCTCGGAAACGCTCGGGGCAATGACCACAAGCCATCTCTACTCCGAGGACGCGCTGGCGCGCGGCATCACGACCCACAAGGCAGATCGCATCTTCGCCTCCATCCCCTATCGCGCCATGGCCGACTTCCACCGGCCGGTCTATGCGGCAATCCGCGAGCGCGATGCCGATTTCTATGAACGGCTGGAAAAAGCGGGCTTCATGCTCGATTTCGGCGCCGACGAGTCCGGACTGTTCATGAAATATCTGCGCCGCGGCTCGGGCTATTACATCGATGTGGGCGCCTGCGACCTCGTGGCTGATGGTGCCATTCATCTTAGAAGCGGCGTGGACGTCTCCGAAATCACCGAAACCGGCGTGCGGCTGGCCGACGGCCGCGAACTGGCCGCCGATCTCATCGTCTATGCCACGGGCTACGGCTCGATGAACGGCTGGGCCGCCGATCTGATCAGCCAGGAGGTCGCCGACCGGGTGGGCAAGGTCTGGGGCCTCGGCTCCGACACGCCGAAGGACCCCGGCCCCTGGGAGGGTGAGCTGCGCAACATGTGGAAGCCGACGCAGCAGCCCAATCTCTGGTTCCACGGCGGCAATCTGCACCAGTCCCGCCATTATTCGCTCTATCTGGCCTTGCAGCTGAAGGCGCGGCAGCTTGGCCTGCCGACGCCGGTCTATGGATTGCAGGAGACGCATCACCGGCAATAGGTGGCACGCTGAGCTGGGGAACTGGGGCGTGACTTGACCGGGCAGGCCATTCGGGGGTGACCTGCCCGGGCGATAATCAGGAGGCCTCCCCATGGATTTCGAAACCAAGCTCGACCGTCTCGCCGAGGTCGCCGTGAAAGTGGGGCTCGGCCTCCGCGCGGGGCAGGAAGTGGTGATGACGGCGCCGCTGGAGGCGCTTCCCCTTGCCCGGCTGATCACCCGTCATGCCTATAGGGCGGGCGCGTCGCTGGTCACGACCTTCTATGGCGACGATCAGGCGACGCTCGCTCGCTTCGAAGAGGGCGCGCCAGAGAGTTTCGACACCGCGCCGAACTGGCTGTTCGAAGGCATGGCCAAAGCCTACGGCAATGGCGCCGCGCGGCTTGCGATCGCGGGCGAAGACCCGGCGCTGCTCGCGGGGCAGGACCCCGAAAAGGTCAGCCGTGCCAACCGGGCCCGCTCCAAGGCCTATCAGCCGGCACTGCAGCATATCGTCGATTTCCACATCAACTGGAGCATCGTCTCCTTTGCGAGCCCCGCCTGGGCGAAAATGGTTTTCCCCGACGCGACCGAGCAGGACGCGGTGATGAAACTGTGGGACGCGATCTTCGCCGCTTCGCGCATCGACCAGGTCGATCCGGTCGCCGCCTGGGCGGCGCATAACGCGCGCCTGCACGACCGTAAGATCTTCCTCAATCAGCGTCGCTATCAGGCCCTGCGCTTCACCGGGCCCGGGACAAACCTGACGGTCGGCCTCGCGGACGGCCATGAATGGGCCGGCGGGTCGGAAGTCGCGCGCAACGGCATCACCTGCAATCCGAACATCCCGACCGAGGAGGTTTTCACGACCCCGCATGCCGAGCGGGTGGACGGCCATGTGCGCAGCACCAAGCCGCTCTCTTACCAGGGCACGCTGATCGAGGACATTTCCGTGCGATTTGAGGCCGGCCGCATCGTCGAAGCCCATGCCCGCACCGGCGAGGAAGTGCTGAAGCGGGTGCTCGAGACGGATGCGGGCGCCGCGCGCCTCGGCGAAGTGGCGCTGGTGCCGCATTCCTCGCCGATCTCGAAGAGCGGCATCCTGTTCTACAACACGCTTTATGACGAGAATGCCGCCTGCCACATCGCGCTCGGTCAGGCCTACAACAAATGCATCCGCAACTTCGAGCAGATGACAGAGGACCAGTTGCTCGCGGCCGGCGCCAATCGCAGCCTGATCCATATCGACTGGATGATCGGCTCGGGCGAGATCGACATTGATGGAGTTCCCGAGTCCGGGCAAGCCGAGCCGCTGATGCGCGCCGGCGAGTGGGTGATCTGACGCGCTCCGCTTAGGCTCTCGTCATCCGCGGGCGCCGCACCGATCTGCCCGCCCGCGCGCCGACACGGGCAGATCCCCGGGACAAGCCCGGGGAAGACGGCGGAAGCGCTGTACCATTCACACTGACCAGGCGTTGTCCGTGACGACAATCTTCTTCGGAATCAGCCCGAGGCCGAAGAAGGTATCGGCGATCTTCTGCTGATCGGCGAAGATCGCCGGTGTCACCGGCCCGAGCCCATAGCCCATGCGCGGCAACGCACGGGCGAGAACGGGTTGGGGAATGCCGGTCGCAGGGCCGATCGCCGCCGCCGCCGCCTTGGGGTCCGCCTGGACCTTTCGCTCTTCCGCCGCGATCGCTCCGAGCAGGACCTTGATCACCTGCGGATTGGCCTCGGCGAAATCTCGCCTGGCCAGAAAGAACTGGTGGTTGGGCACGACGCCCGTGCCATCGGCAAGCAAACGCCCGCCCGTCATTTCGGCGGCCGCGAAAAGCGGATCCCAGGCGCACCAGGCATCCACGCTTCCGGCCCGGAAGGCCGCGAAGGCATCCGGCGGGGCGAGGAAGCTGATTTTGACGTCCGAAAGCGCCAGCCCCGCCTTTTGAAGACTGGCGACCAGGCAATAATGCGCGTTGGAGCCCTTGGTGGTGATGACCCGCTTGCCGCGCAGCCCCGCCACGCTTTCGATCTTGCTGCCGGCAGGAACAATAATCCCCTCCCCCCGCGGCGCCGGCGGATCAGCCGCGAGATAGACGAAGGGCGTGCCGGCGGCCTGAGCGAAGACCGGCGGCGTTTCTCCTGTGATGCCGAAGGCGATGGCGCCGGCATTCATCGCCTCTAGCAGCGGCGGGCCGGAGAGGAATTCGCTCCAGGTCACGGTGACGCCAAGCGGAGCGAGTTGGCTCTCCAGCGTGCCTGCCGCCTTCAGCAGCAGCAGCGTGCCGTATTTCTGATAGCCGATATGGAGCTTGCCGCCGGCGGCCCGGGCGGCGCGCGGGTACCCGAGCAGGGCCGCGGCACCGGCCACCGGCATGGCCGCGAGCAGGTTGCGGCGCGGGATCATTGTCATTTCCCTAATCTCCATCGTGCATTTATCTGATACGACGCACATTCATCGGAACGGCGCTTTACGCGAGTGGTATTTTATCCATATGATCTACGTCAATCGTGTATATTATCCTTTTACGCTTTATTTTCACGTTTTCTTATCGGGAGTTGCGCCATGTCGAGCGCCGCCCTTGCCGCCACCCTTCCCCGTAGCCAAAGCCTGCGCAGCGCCGCGACTGGCATCGCCACGCGCTGCCAGCGCTTCGTGGTGCCGCTGCTGATCGTGGCCGTCTGGCAGGCGCTGGACAGCCTGCAACTGATCAATGCGCGGCTGATGCCCTCGCCGGTCATGGTGGCGGAGTCGTTCTGGACCCTGTTGGTGACAGGCCAGTTGCTCGGCAATCTTGCCGTCTCGCTGCTGCGGGTCGCCGCGGGCCTCGCCATCGGCGTCGCCCTCGGCATCGTCTTCGGCCTCTTCGCCGGCCTCTCCCGCCTTGGCGAGGATACCGTGGATGCGACCATGCAGATGGTGCGCACCCTGCCCCACCTCGCCCTCATCCCGCTCTTCATCCTGTGGTTCGGCATCGGGGAGACGCCCAAGATCGCGCTGATCGCGCTTGGCAGTCTTTTCCCTGTCTATCTTAATCTGTTCGCCGGCATTCGCGCGGTGGACCGCAAGCTGGTAGAGGCGGTCTCGACGCTCGACCTCTCCCGTGCCGGGATTGTCTGGCACGTCATCCTGCCCGGGGCACTGCCCTCCTTCCTCGTCGGGCTGCGCTATGCCGTCGGTATCGCCTGGCTCACCCTCGTCGTCGCCGAGCAGGTCAACGCCAATAGCGGCATCGGCTATCTGGTGATGAACGCGCGGGACTTCCTGGAGACCGACGTCATCTTCGTCGGCCTCATCATCTATGCCCTGCTCGGCCTCGCGACCGATCAGCTGCTGCGCGCGATCGAGCGGCGGGCGCTGGTCTGGCGGCCGAGTTTCGTGACCGCTCAGAGGAGCGCCCGATGACCCTGCTGCAGAACCCAACTCCCAGCGCGGAGACGCGCCTCACCCGCGGCGAGGCCGCCGTTCGCGTGACGGGCCTCACCCGCAGCTTCGGCGGCCCCGCGATCCTCGACGGGCTCGATCTCGAACTTGAGGCCGGCAGCTTCACCGTGTTGCTCGGCCGCTCAGGCTCCGGCAAATCGACGCTGCTCCGCACCCTCGCCGGGCTGGACCCCGCGCCGGAAGGCACCGTTTCCATGCCGAAGGAACGTGCGGTGGTCTTTCAGGAACCGCGGCTGCTGCCTTGGAAGCGGGTGTGGCGGAACGTCGCTCTCGGGGTCCCGGGGAACGACGCGCGCGAGCGCGCGGCCGCGGCGCTGGCCGAGACCGAACTGGCCCATCGGCTGGACGCCTGGCCCGCGACCCTCTCTGGCGGCGAAGCCCAGCGCGTGGCGCTGGCCCGGGCGCTGGTACGCGAGCCGCGCCTGATGCTGCTCGACGAGCCTTTCGCGGCACTCGATGCGTTAACCCGGCTGCGCATGCAGGCGCTGGTGGCCCGGCTCTGGCAGGAGCACGACTTCACCGTGCTTCTGGTCACGCATGACGTGGACGAGGCACTGCTGCTCGGGGACCGCGCATTGGTGTTGGAAGAGGGGCGGATTGGCGCCGATATCCCCATCCCGCTCGACCGGCCGCGCCACCACGGCCATCCCGAGTTCCAGCGTCTGCGCCGGCGTCTGCTCGCAACCCTCGGGGTGGACGAAACCGGCACGGAGCACGCGGGAAGCTAGATTTGTGGCCGCGCCGCAGCAACCAAAGCTGCGGCGCGACGCAAGATCGCTGTTCGCAAAGCAGCATTTCCGCTTCTTTGGTAGCTCATAGTTAGGATCCTAACTATAAGGATCCATCCTAGTTTCGAAGGTGTTCATGCCCGCAACCGCCGTGCGCGCGACGGAGTTCGGCCGGCAGATCTATCGGGTCTCCCTTGCCTGGCGGCGGGAGATCGATCTGCGCGTGCGGGATTTCGGCCTGACCGAGGCGACTTGGCGGCCGCTCCTCTATCTCGGCCGGCTGGGGGACGGGCTGCGCCAGACTGATCTCGCCACCGCCCTCATGATCGAAGGCGCCTCACTCGTGCGCCTTGTGGATGCGCTGGAGCGCGCGGGCCTCGCCGAGCGGCTGGAGGATCCGGAGGATCGCCGTTCAAAGCGCGTCTGGATGACGCCGGCCGGGCGCGAAACCTACGAGAAAGTCGCGGCGATCCATGTGAAGGTTGCGGAATCGATGGTCCAGGACGTGACACCGGAGGAATTGGCCGTCTGCGACAGTGTGCTGAACCGGATTCTCGGCACGATCGCGATGTATGGTGGCGCCGAGGCGGACGCCGATGAGGCGGATGCCGACGGGGTGGATACAAGCGCGTGAGCGTCTCCACCTCCAACGGTGCTGCGCGGTCGGACCCCGAGCGCTTCTGGCCCGGCCTCCTGAGCGCGCTGCGTCTGTCCCCCGCCACCGCCTACGTGCTGCGCACCCTGCTCTCGATGGGCATCGCCTTCTATGCGGCACTCTGGCTGCAGCTCGGCACGCCCGCCTCCGCCGCCGTCACGGTGATGATCGTCGCCAATCCCTCCCGCGGGGGGATCGTCTCCAAGGGCGTCTGGCGCATATTCGGCACCGTGACCGGCGCGGTCGCGGCCGTCCTGATCATGGCGGCGTTCGGCCAGACGCCGATGCTTTTCATCGCCGCCTTCGGCTTCTGGCTCGGCCTCTGCACCTTCGCCTCCAGCATGTTCCGGCATTTCCGCGCCTATGCCGCCGTGCTCTCGGGCTATACCGTGGCGCTCATTGCCGCGGGCGCAGTTTCGGCGCCGGACCATGTGCTGGCCTTCGCCCTCTCCCGCCTTTCCGTCGTGACCCTCGGCGTCGTCGTTTCAACCGCAGTCACCATGATCTTTCAACCGAGCGTCACGACCGACGGGATGCGCGCGCGGGCGCGGGCCGCGGTGCGGGGTGTGGCCCGGCTTCTGCTGTCCCGCGCCGATGGCACGCCGATGGACGATCCTGCCTTCATCGCCGAGCGCACCCGCCTTGCCGGCGAGATCGAGCGGCTGGATGAGGGCGTCGAGTTTTCGGGCGTGGAAGCGACCGACGTGAACCGCCATGCGGCGAGCCTCAGGCGGGGCCTCGCCGCCCTTTATGCCGCCCTTCTCTCGGTCTCCATCGCCGGCCACTCGCTGAATCTGTTGGCGACCACAGCCGAACCCCCGCCGCGGCCGGAGCCCTCGCCGGATGGGGCGGAGATCAAAGAAGAGAGTGGACCACCCGCGCCGGTGACAGCGGAGCCTCCACCCGAGGACATCGTCGACCGGGTGCGCGGCCTGTTGCAGGAGATCGCGCAGTACGATCCGCAGGACGGCCGCAGCCCCCTTGCCATGGCGGAGAAGATCGCCGCGACGGCAGCCGTGCTCACCCACCTGCAAGGCAGCGTCCGCTCGCTCGACCAAATGAACACCCTTGCCCGCATCCATCAGGAGTTGGAGCAGCTCTATGCCGCAATGGCGCCCTTCGCTGCCTGGCGGGCCGGGCGGAAACCCTATCACCAGGGGCGGCAGCTGGTGGCCTTCAAGGACTACGAGACCGCGCTGCGCAACGGCGCGCGCAGCTTCCTCGCCGTCGTGCTCGGCGGCTGCTTCGGCTATTTCACCGGCTGGGACATGGCCCCCACGCTGATGATCATCCTCGCCGCCTCCTGCGCCCTGCTTTCCGGGGCGCCGAGTGCGGCGGCTGCCAGCATCCAGTTCGCCAAGGGTATCACGCTCTCGACGGTCTTAGCCGGGATCTGGGAGTTTCTTATCCTGCCGCATCTCACCGGCTATGCCCTGCTCGCCCTCAGCCTGCTGCCGGTGCTGGCCGTCGCCGTCTATTACACGACGGTGCCGCGCTACGCGCTGCTCAGCCTCGGCTTCGTCATCTTCTTCATCACCCAACTCAACCTCACCAACCGGATGAGCTACGATGTCGTCGCCTTCGCCAATTCCGCCATCGCCTTCGTGCTCGGCGCCTGGGTCACGGTGCTGGTCTTCCGCATCATTCTGCCGCCCAATCCGATGCGGGACGCAAGCTATCTCGTGCGCCGGATGCGGCGCGCGGCGGAGCGACTGATCGCGCGCGGCGGCGGCCGACATGGCCAGCGCGACTGGCTCGGCTGGCTGGTGACGTACAACCAGGCCATGCAGCGCCTCTTCATGCGGCTGCAGGTCGATCCCGTCCTCCGCTCCCGCAGCATCGGCGATTGCGGTGCGCTGCTGATCATCGCACAGGAGGCGTTGCGGCTCCGGTCTCTGTTCCCGGCGCTCGACCTGCCGCCGGTGGAGCGCGAGGTGGTGCGCGGGGCGCTCGCCCAGTTGAGCCGCCTGCGTCAGCCCCGCCGGGCGGCCGCCGGCGCCGAGGCAGCGAGCGCCAAGCTTCTCGATCTTTACGAGGCGGGCGGCGCGCGGCGGCCGGGGCTGCTGCACGCGGCGAGCGGTTTCCGCACCATTGCCGCGATGATGCCGCAGGCCGAGCGCCTTCTGGCACTCGAATGCCCACTCCCCGAGGGAGCCTGACCGCATGTTCTCCGAAGCGCAGATCGACAGCATCCTCTTCGCGCCGATCGTTCTCTATTGCCTGGCGGGGGCCGTGGTCTTCGTGCCCGTCCGCTTTGTGCTCGGACGGATCGGCGTCTTTTCCCTCGTGTGGCACCCGGCCCTGTTCGAGCTCGCCCTCTACTTCCTTATAACCGGCGCCATCGTCCTGCTGGCTGCCTGACCGGAATCCCATGTCTCCGATCCTTCGCTTCATCCGCTTTCTGGTCACCCTCGCCGTCGTCGTCGCGGCCTGTTACGTCGTGGTGCAGCTGTGGAATGTCTACATGCTCGCGCCCTGGACGCGAGACGGCCGGGTCTTCGCGCAGACCGTGGTGGTCGGTCCCGAGGTCGCGGGCACCGTCGTCTCCGTGCCGCTGAAGGACAACCAGCTCGTGCATAAGGGCGATGTCCTGTTCCAGATCGACCGCAGCCGCTTCCAGATCGCGCTCGATCAGGCGCAGGCGCAGCTCTCGGCCGCGCAATTGCAGCTTAAGAAGGCGCAGGACGACGTTGCCCGCAGAAAGGGCCTTTCCGGGCTCATCTCCAAGGAAGACGTGGTCAATACCGGCATCGCCTCCGAAGTCGCGGCAGCCGATGTGAGCGGTGCCCAGGCGGCCGTCGATCTCGCGAAACTCAACCTCGCCCGCTCCACGGTCTATGCGCCGGTCACGGGCATCGTCACTCATCTCCGTCTCCAGGCGGGCGACTACATCACCGCGGGCCAGCATGCGGTAACGTTGATCGACACCGGCACCTTCCAGATCCTCGCCTATTTCGAGGAAACAAAAATCGGCAAGATCCATCAGGGCGACGCTGCCAGCATCCGGCTGATGGGCTATCCTGAGCGGTTGACGGGGCATGTCGGCAGCATCGGCCGCGGTATTGGCGACGTGAATGACGGGACAAATTTCCGCGGGCTTCCGCAGGTCAACCCGGTTTTCGACTGGGTTCGCCTGGCCCAGCGAATCCCGGTCGACATCGTCATCGACCAGGTGCCCGCGGGCGTGCTCCTCGCCTCGGGCATGACCTGCTCGGTCAATGTCGGGCAGGAAGTACCGCCGCGGTCAGGTTTCACGGGCCGGGTGCAGCGCTGGCTCGAGGACAATCTCTGACATGCTGACCATGCCTGTCAGGACCGCGACGCTCGCGCTGCCGCTCGCAGCCCTGCTCGCCGGCTGCACGGTGGGACCGAATTTTGAGAAGCCAAAGCTCGACCTGCCTGCCAAGTTCACCGAGAAGGCCGCGACGCCGACGGAGATCGCGCTCTCCGACGCTCAGATCAAACGCTGGTGGACCGATTTCGACGACCCGACGCTGGACCGGCTGGTGGATGAGGCGATCGCCGGCAATCTCGACCTCAAGGTGGCCCGCCAGCGCCTGATCGCGGCGCGGGCGCAGAAGGTGGAAGCTGCCGCCGGTGGCCTGCCGATGGTCGATTTCGGGGCAAGCTACACGCGCGCGCGTTCCAGCACGAACCTCACCTGGCCGCCCGGCATCGGCAACTACCACTATTTCCAGGTTGGCTTCGATGCCAGCTGGGAGCTCGACATCTTCGGGGAGAACCGGCGCGCGACGGAAGCCGCCGGCTACAATGTAGATGCGACCCTCGCCGGGCGCCGCGCGTTGCTGGTCAGCCTGCTCTCCGAGCTCGCAACCGACTACGCGACGCTGCGCTCGGCGCAGGATGAGCTCTCGATTGCCGAAAGCAATGTGAAGACGGCGCAAGAGGTGCTCTCCTACACCCAGCAGCTGGAGACCCAGGGCATTGGCACCACGGTCGAGATGCTGCAGGCGCGCTCCCAGCTCGAACAGACGCAATCGACCCTGCCGCATCTGCGTGCCGACGTCGCGGTAATGGCGCATGCGATCGCGGTGCTGCTCGGGCGCTATCCGGGCGATCTCGAAGCCATGCTGAAGGTGCCGCAACCGCTGATGGTGACCCCGGCGACGGCGCCGAATTCCGTGCCCTCCACCGTCATCGCCAACCGGCCGGACGTGCACGAAGCGCTGATGCAATACGCAGCGGCAAACGCCCAGATCGGCGTCGCCATCGCGGCCGAGCTGCCGCATTTCGCGATCCCGCTGACCATCACGCCGCAGTCGAGCGCGCTGAGCACGCTTTTCGAGGGCGCCAGCATGACCTTTACCGCGGCGCTCGAAGGCACGCAGCATCTCTATGCCGGTGGCAAGCTCAACGCGAAGATCCGCGAAGCACGCGCCATCGCGGAAGAGGCCAGGCTGAATTACAAATCCGCCGTTCTTGCCGCGCTGCAGCAGGTGGAGGACGCGCTGGTGCGGGTCGCGACCGAACGCCAGACCAATGCCTCCCTCGTCTCCGCCCTCGCAGATGCGGAGAAGGCGTTGAGTCAATCGACCGAACTCTATCACGCCGGGCTGACCGACTTCCTGACGGTGCTGACGAACGAGCGCACAGTCTTCGCGTCGCGGGATGAGCTGGCGCAGAGCAACCTTGCCTTGGTGACCGACTATATCAGTCTCTACAAGGCATTGGGCGGCGGTTGGCAGCAGGTCGTGCTCGACCCGCCGGACGAGACGGCGGTGAAGACGCAGTGATACATGATGACGCAAGCTTGCGGGACGTGGATTGAATGACTGGCTTTTCGACCGCTATCCCGCAAGACGGGCTGGACCAGCCGCAGCGCTTCTGGGCCGTGATGGCGATTGCCCTCGGTCTGATCATGGCGGTGCTGGACGGTGCCATCGCGAATGTCGCCCTGCCGACCATCGCGGCCGATGTGCATGTCAGCCCGCATGACAGCGTCTCGATCATCAATGCCTATCAGATCGCCGTCATCGTGCTGCTGCTGCCCATGGCATCACTCGGCGAAATCTACGGCTACAAACGCATTTTCCTGGCCGGCGTGGTTCTGTTCACCCTCGCTTCCCTGGCCTGCTCGATGTCGCGCACGCTGGATGAGCTGACCATCGCCCGCATCTTCCAGGGCTGCGGCGCCGGCGTGCAGATGAGCGTGACCGGCGCCATCATCCGCTTCTGCTATCCGCGCGCCAGGCTTGGCCAGGGTCTTTCGATCAACGCTTTCGTGGTGGCGGGATCGACGGCGATTGCCCCGTCTATCGCATCGGCGATCCTGGCCGTGGCACACTGGGAATGGCTGTTCGCCATCAACGTGCCGATCGGGATCCTGTGCTTTCTGGTCGCCATTCGCAGCGTTCCGGAAAGCCACCGCTCCTCGATCCGCTTTGATCTGACCAGCGCGGTGCTGTGCGGCATCACCTTCGGCCTTGGCATGTTCGGGCTGATGGATCTGTCGCATGGCACGACCTGGATCAAGGGTCTGATCGAGGTCGTCATCGGCATCGGCGCCGGCGTTCTCCTCGTCCGACGCCAGCTCAGCCGCTCGGAGCCGCTGCTGCCCATCGACCTGCTGCGCATCCCGCTGTTCCGGCTTTCGATCATCGGTTCCGTCTGCTCCTTCAGCGCGCAGATGCTCGCCTTCGTCTCCATTCCCTTCTTCGTCCAGGATACGCTGGGCAAAAGCGAGGTGATGACCGGGCTTCTGATGACGCCCTGGCCCTTCATCATCATGTTCGTGGCCCCCGTCGCCGGCCGACTGTCGGACCGCATTCCGGCAGGGCTCCTGGGTGGCATCGGCCTGGCCGTGTATGCGCTGGGCCTTGGCCTGACGGCGGCCCTGCCCACGCATCCGGCGAATTGGGACATCTGCTGGCGGCTGGCGATTTGCGGCGCGGGTTTCGGCCTGTTCCAGTCGCCCAACAACCGCGCCATCATGGGCTCGGCGCCGCGCCACCGCTCCGGCGGCGCCAATGGCATGCTGGGCATGGCCCGACTGATCGGCCAAACGCTGGGCGCCACGATGGCGGCGGTCGTCTTCAAACTGTTTCCGCATCACGGGCAGATGCCGGTCGCCCTCGGCATCGCCTGCCTGCTGGCCGCCGCTGGCATGGTGGTCAGCTTCCTCCGGCTGCGCGTGCCGGGCGGGGTGCCGAACGCCGCGAAGGGCTAGGCTCCGTCACACCTCTCGATAGAAGCCGCATCGGCAATGATGATCGGCGCGCGCCGGCTTGACATGCAACTAAATGGTTGCCTATTATCCGAAGCATGGACGACGACAGCGTGTTCCGCGCGCTCGCGGATGGGAGCAGACGGGCACTGCTTGACCGGCTCCATGACAGTAACGGTCAGACATTGAGCGATCTATGTCAGAACATGAAGATGAGCCGCCAGGCGGTCGCGAAGCACCTCGCGATTTTGGAGGAGGCAAATCTCGTCGCCATCCAGTGGCGGGGCCGCGAGAAGCTTCATTTCATCAATCCCGTCCCGATCAGCGCCTTAGCCGAACGGTGGATCAGCAAGTTCGAAGCGCCCCGACTTGACGCCCTCTCGACTCTCAAACGCAAGCTTGAAGGAGACGACAATGGCTGACGGTAAAAGCAGTTTCGTCTATGTGACATACATCCGCACGACACCAGACAAATTGTGGCAAGCACTCACGGCTTCGGAGTTCATCAAGCAGTATTGGTTCGGCATGAACTGTGAAAGCCAGTGGACAGCGGGTTCGGCCTGGAAGCTGGTCTCCCGCGACGGCGAGGTTTTCGATGCCGGCGAGATCCTTGAGGCTTCACCGACACGGCGCCTGGTGATCCGTTGGCAGCATCAGAACAAGCCCGAGCTGCGAGCCGAAGGCTACTCGCTGTGCACCATGGAGTTGGAAGTCATCGGAACGGTCGTCAAACTCTCCATCACCCACACCATCGAACGTGACAATTCAAAACTCATCGAGGCGGTCTCCGGTGGCTGGCCGAAGATCATGTCCAACCTCAAATCCTTGCTGGAGACCGGAGCGATCGCTCTGGAAAACCCCTATCCCGTCGAGAGCACTGTGTCAGGACAAGCCTGAGCGATGCGCCATTCGCGCCGGAAGCGGGCGACGTTCCTGCTCAGGCTCGAGGGCTAGTCTGAGGGTGGGGCCAGCAGCACGCGGTTGACGGGTTCGAGGGCGGCAAAGGTTTGGCCCCAGGCACGGCGGAATTTCTCTGCCCCCATGCCGCGCTCGGCGAAGAGGGCTTCGAGGTCGGCGACCGTCCGGGTGCCGTCGATCGCCTGCAGGATGGCCGGCGCCTGCGGCGGCAGCGGCACCACGGCGCGCAGCCCATCGAACAGGAAGGCGATGGAGCCGTCCGGCTGGATGGATTTGACGAGTTCAGCGCCCGGCATTTCGCGCATGACCGGCACGGCCCGTGGGTCCATGGGATCCGCCCGCTCCAAGGGCTCGGCCGCACGCCTGCAATAGGCGATGTGGACGCTCATATTTCCAACCAGCGCTTCGGCCAGCGCCGCCCGCGCCATCGGCGGGAGGGTTGCCGCACGGGCGCGGAGCTTCGGGTCCGGCAGCCAGGTGGCGGGATCGTAGCGCAACGGCTCCATGAAAGCCGCGACCTCCATCCCTGCGGTACCGAGCAGTGCCGCGAAGCGGAACACCGTGAAGGCGCGATCGCGAGGGTTGAGCAGGAGGTCGTACAGCCCAGCATCGCCGCCGTTGATATGGTCAGTGAAATTGCGGTTGAAGCGCAGCCAGTTGCTTTCCGGCAGATGGCGCATGACGCGGCGGCCCACGTCCAGCCGGCCAGCCGGCGCCTCTTCGGGAGGTGCAAGCAGCGCCAGCGCATCCTGGACCATGTAGACGCCGGTACGGCCGTGCGGGGCATAGACCATCAGCCCCATGCCGCCGCCCGCGGCGAGCACCCCTTCGAGCGCCGCCAGCCCCGCTTCGGGCTCCGGCAGGTGATGCAGCACGCCGCAGCAATCGATGTAGTCGAAGGGGCCTAGTCCAAGCCCTGGCAGATCGAGAATCGAACCCTCGACCCAGTCGATATTGGTGAGACCCCGCGCTTCCGCCCGCGCCCGGGCGATGCGCATCGCGGCCTGCGAGCGGTCCAGATAGGTCACCCGCCCGCCCGCGCCGCGCCGCGTGAGATGGGTCGCCAGCATGATGGCGCCGTCCCCGGTGCCGCCGCCGGCCACAAGTGCTTGGAATGGCAGCGATTCGGGACGTTTCGCGCCGAAGACCCAGTAGTCGATCTCACGCAGGTGTGAAGGGCTGCCGATGACCAGCCGCTTCGCCTCGTCCTTCGGATCGCGGGCGGGATAGGGATAGGCTTCGTATTGGGCGGCAAGCTGCGCATCGGTATGATCGGTCATGCCGTCGCTTTAGCCGCTTGCCGCTGCGCTGGCGAGACATGCAGACATTGCGGCAAGCTTCACTTGCACTGTTCCGGCCTGCTCCCTTATGCCTCGGCCATGCGCAAGATCCTCCTTTCAGCCTGTCTTCTTGCCGCGGCCGCGAGCCCGGCGCTCGCCGCCAGCGGCCCCACCTCCCTCGGCGTCTTCTCGGACTGGACGGCGGCGGAATATGCCGTCGGCAAAACCCATGTCTGCTACGCCTTCACGCGCGCCGTCGGCAGCGAGAAGACGGCCACGGCGGCGATGATTATCGTCTCCGAACGGCCGAATTCGCGCGACGAGGTGGTGGTGAATGCAACCGCCCCCTATCCCGCGAAGAGCGAGGTCGCGGTGCAGGTCGACAGCCAGCCGGCGATGTCCTTCTACACTTCGGGCAAGGGCGCCTTTGCCCGTGACGGGAAGGCCGCCGTGATCGACATGCAGAAGGGCAATGGCGCAACCGCGAACTGGGACACCAAGGACGGCAAGAAGGCCGAGAAATTCTCTCTTGCCGGCTTCACCGCCGCCTATGGCGCCATCGTCAAGGCCTGCCCCGGGTCGTGAACGCCATTCCGCCCGTGAAGGCTGCCGGCTCGCTGCCGGAGGATGCGGCCCGCATCATGGCCAAGGCCGCGCTTTTCGCGCCGCCGCCGGCCCGCCTGGATGACGGGCGACAGGAACTCGTCGGCCTCTCGCGCGAGGAAATGGCCCAGGCCATGGCCGAAATCGGCGAAAAGCCGTTCCGCGCGAAGCAGCTCTGGCACTGGATCTACCACCAGGGCGAGACCGACTTCGCGAAGATGTCGACCATGGCGAAGCCGATGCGGGACAAGCTGGCCGAGCATTTCGTGGTCGGCCGGCCCTCGACCGTCGTCGCGCAGACCAGCACCGACGAGACTCGGAAATTTCTGTTCCGCTTCCGCGACGGGCAAGAGGCCGAAACCGTCTATATCCCCGACCCGCAGGAGGATCGCGGCGCCGTCTGCATTTCCTCCCAGGTTGGCTGCACGCTCTCCTGCAGCTTCTGCCATACCGGCACGCAGCGGCTGATGCGCAATCTCGGTGCCGCCGAAATCGTCGGCCAGTTCATGGCGGCACGGGACAGCTACGGCGAGTGGCCGAGCCCCAAGGGCGAGACCCCGCGCCTGCTCTCCACCATCGTGCTCATGGGCATGGGCGAGCCGCTGTACAATTACGAGAACGTCGCGAAGGCGATGAAGATCGTCATGGACGGGGAAGGCATCGCACTCTCCCGCCGGCGCATCACGCTCTCGACCAGTGGCGTCGTGCCGATGATGGACCGGGCGGGGGCTGAGCTTGGGGTCAATCTCGCGGTCTCGCTTCACGCCGTGCGCGACGACCTGCGGGACGAACTGGTGCCGCTCAACCGAAAATACCCGATCGCCGAATTGATGGCCGCCTGCCACCGCTATCCGCCCGCCTCCAACGCGCGGCGCATTACCTTCGAATACGTCATGCTCAAGGGCGTCAATGACAGTGAGGCCGATGCGCGGGAACTGGTACGGCTGATCGCCGGCCTGCCGGCCAAGGTGAACCTCATTCCCTTCAACCCCTGGCCGGGCAGCAAATACGAGACGAGCTCGGGCAATGCCATTCGGCGCTTCGCCAATATCGTGATGGATGCGGGCTATGCCTCCCCCGTACGCACGCCGCGCGGCCAGGATATCCTGGCCGCCTGCGGCCAGCTGAAGACGGAAACGGTGCTCGCCCGCCGCAGTGCCGGAGCGGCCGCCGACGCAGCCGCTTGAGGGCGGGGTCACCCGCTCCGATGGCCACAGGTCATTCGTCACTCGAGACGATTAGTGACCTGTCTGAGCTGGTAGCGGCGGGTGCCCCGATCATGCGGCGTGAACTGGCACCGCCGGTCGGACAATGGCAGCGGCTGCCCCTGATTCCCGGCACCGAGGCATTTTCAAACCATTGGCTGCCTGATTACCACGCCCGGGACTGCGCCTGGATCCGTCACAGTGTCGCCTGCTACTCCCTGCTCGGAGCCCGGGTTTCGGGGACCGGCCAGATCTGGGTGAATGACCGGCTGGTGACCTCGCCCGAGATCATGCCGCCCTACATCGCCGAAGGGCTCGACATCGCCGCGGGCGGGTCTGCGCGGCTGCACGCCGAAGCCAGCCTGCCGGTGCGGTCTGTCGAGACGCCGTGCCTGGTGGCCGTGGGCCATGGCAGCCGGGTCTACGGCCACTTCCTTGTGGAGATGCTGTTTCGCATTCTGACCGCGCGCGCGGCTTTCAGCGCGACCGGGCTGCGCTTTCAGTATCTCCTGTCAACCGAATCGCCTCCGTGGCTTCTCGAAATCCTGGAACGATACCTGGCAATCGGGCGGGATCAGATGGTGTTTTTCAATCCTGCGCAGGAGCAAGTGGCCCTTCGCCATGCGATTGTGCCGACCCTCCTTTTACGCCCGGGGGGCTTCCACCCCTTTGCCAATACCCTGATCGAGCGTTGCCTGCGCGATCTGGACCTTCCAGACGCGTCTGCCGGACCGGCCCGGGTCTTCGCCGTTCGTCAACGCTTTTATAACCCGGCCGCTCCCAATCGTATTTGCCTGAACGAGGATCGGCTGGCTGCGATTGCGGCCCAACGTCACGGCTTTGTGCCGATTTCCATGGAGACCCTGAGCTGGCCGGACCAGATCGCGCTTTTTCGCGGGGCCGAGACGATGCTGGGCCTCGCCGGCAGCGCGCTCCACACCGCCATTTTCGCCAAGCCGGGAAGCCGGCTCGCCTCGCTCGGCGCCATGAATTCCGTGCAGTCGGACATCGGCGCGTTGCGACGACAGTACAACGCCATCCTCGGCGACGATGTGCCGGTCGACGGTGAGTTTCTGATCGACGAGGACCGCTTCACCACGTTCCTGGATGCGGTCTGCAGCTGGCCGGGGGCGAGGCCCCCGCCGGGCCAGCCCTGAGAGCCCGCTTGATGGCTACATCTTCATCCCCGCCATGTCGTCATCATCGTCATCATCCTCTTCGGCCGCCTCGCCTGGCGGGACGAAACTCATCGGCTCCACGGTGACGGTCACAGTCACGGCCCCAGCCTTGGCGAAGGTCAAGGTGAGTGGAAACTGGCTACCCGCCACAAGCGAGTGGGCGAGCCCCTCGAGCATGATGTGATAGCCGCCGGGTGCCAGCCTGAGAGGCCGCCCGGGGGCAACGGGCAGGCTCGCCACCGGCTGCATCACCATGACGTTATTCGCCATGCGACTGACATGCAGGCTCGCCTGCCGCGCGACCGGGCTCGACACCGCAACGAGCTGGTCCGCCGCCCCGTGATCCCGCACGGTGAGATAGACGACAGCCGGCATGGAAGGGGCGGCCGTGACCCGGGCCCAGGCGCCCACCACGACAATGGGCGCGCCGGCCCAGGCCGACGGGGCCAGAAACCAGAGAGCGATAATCGCCGCGCAGGCCCGCTGCCGCATGCCCTTCCCTCCTCAGGTGATCGTGTAGCCGCCGTCGACGACGAGGTTCTCGCCATTGATCATGCCAGCCGCCTTACTGGCGAGATAAAGCACGGCATGGGCGATCTCCTCCGCCTCGCCGAAGCG
Source organism: Acidisoma sp. (assembly GCF_035492295.1). GTDB lineage: Bacteria > Pseudomonadota > Alphaproteobacteria > Acetobacterales > Acetobacteraceae > Acidisoma. Next base: position 20,072 of record NZ_DATJJK010000257.1, read on the forward strand.
GCCCACCGGGATCTTGGCGCGGAACGCGTCGCCGCGCTCGCCCACCCAGGTCATCTTGCCCATGGGGGTATTGATGACGGTGGGAGAGATTGTGTTGCTGGTAACGCCCTTCGGGCCCCATTCGAGGGCCAGTACCTTGCTCATCCCTATGACGCCCGCCTTGCTGGCGCCATAGGCCACGTGATCGTCCAGCGCGACCAGCGCCGCCTGGGAGGCGAGGCTCACGATCCGGCCATAGCCGCGGTCGATCATGTGGCGCCCGACCTCGCGCGAAAAGAGGAAGGTCGCGCGGAGATTGACGCTCATCGTCAGATCCCAGACCTCGTTGGTAAGCTCCGCCGCCGGCGCGATGATGCCGACGCCGACATTGTTGACCAGAATGTCGATCTGCCCGGTGCGCGCAGCGATTTCCGCGACCGCCGCCTCGACGGCCGTCGCGTCCCGCACGTCCACGACGAGGCCGAAGCCGTCCTGGCTCAGACCTGCGGCGACGGTGACGACCTCGGGGTTGGAATCGATCAGCACGATGCGCGCGCCTTGCCCGGCCAACAGCGTCGCGATGCTGAGGCCGATGCCCCGCGCCCCGCCGGTGACAAGCGCCACTTGCCCGCTCAGATCATAGGCTTCATCAACCGCTCTCGACATCCTGCTTCCCCTTCTTATCCTGGTCCGGCGTTGCCCGACGGACCGTGCCGACGTTATTCCATGCGGCCTCCAGAAGGCCAAGTCGCCGGCGGCTGTTCCGTCAACCAGTAAGGCAAGCGTAAGCCGCGCCACCTAGCGTCCCGCGAAAAGGGAAGGATGCGCGGGGGATGATGACAAGGCTTGCCTTCGTCCTGTTGGCCGTGGTGACGCTCGGGGTCATCCCAAGCGCCCGTGCCGCTGATCCGGCACGCGGCAAGCTCGAGTATGGTATGTGCTTCGGCTGCCACGCGATCGGGCCTCATCCGCGGGTGAAGGTAGGACCGCCGCTTGATGGTATCGTCGGACAGCGCTGGGCCTCCTACTCCGGCTATGCCTATTCGGCCGGGCTACGCGCCGGGCGCAAGGCCGGCAAGTCCTGGACGCCTGCCGCGCTCGATGCCTGGCTGAAAGACCCCTCCGGTCTGGTTCCGGGGACCAAGATGCATTTCATGGGCCTCGACACAGCGCGCGATCGCGCCGACGTCATCGCCTATCTCGCGCAGTTCAATGCCAAGGGGCGGC
>NZ_DATJJK010000258.1:0-7496 GCF_035492295.1 Acidisoma sp.
GTGAAGGGTCTTTATGTGAACTGCGGCTGGGGCACCGGCGGCTTCAAGGCGACGCCGGGTTCCGCCCATCTCTTCGCCCATACGATTGCGAAGGACGAGCCGCATCCGATCAACGCACCCTTCAGCCTGGAGCGTTTCACAACCGGCCATTTCATCGACGAAGCGGCGGCTGCCGCGGTCGCGCATTAACGCGAGGAGCCGGACAATGCTGCTCATTCCCTGCCCCTTCTGCGGCCCGCGCCCGGAACTCGAATTCCGCTATGGCGGCCAGGCCCATATCGCGCGGCCGGTCGACCCCTCGCCGCTCAGCGACCAGGAATGGGCCGGCTTCCTCTATCAACGCGACAATGAGCGCGGCGTGCATGCCGAGCGGTGGCGCCATATCCATGGCTGCGCGCGCTTCTTCAATGTGCTGCGGGACACCTCAACCGATCGTATCCTGACCAGCTACAAGACGGGCGAAGCCCGCCCCGAGGTGGCGTAATGCCCGATTCCCTGCCCCCCACGGTCACGATCGCGACCGAGCCCTACCGCACGCCGTCCGGCGGCCGGATTGACCGCGCAAAGCCCATTTCGTTCACGTTCGACGGCCGCGCCTATACCGGCCGCGCCGGCGATACCCTGGCTTCCGCCCTGCTTGCCAACGGCGTCCATCTCATGGGCCGGTCCTTCAAATATCACCGGCCGCGCGGCGTGATGACGGCGGGTTCGGACGAGCCCAATGCGCTCGTCACAGTCAGCCGAGATACAGGCCGGACGGCGCCCAACCTGCGCGCGACGCAGATAGAACTGTATGACGGCCTGACCGCGATCAGCCAGAACCGCTACCCCTCCCTCGCTTTCGATGTCGGCGGCATCAACGACCGCTTCTCGGCGCTCTTCCCGGCGGGCTTCTACTACAAAACCTTTATGTGGCCCCGCAGCTTCTGGGACCGCGTGTATGAGCCGGTCATCCGCTCGGCCGCGGGCCTCGGGAAAGTGCCGACCGCCCCGGACCCGGATCGCTATCTGCAGCGCAACGCCCATTGCGAGGTGCTGATCATCGGTGCCGGTGCGGCCGGCCTGACGGCTGCCCTCGCCGCCGCGGCTTCGGGCCTGCGCGTTATCCTGTGTGATGAGCAGGCCGAGATGGGCGGTTCGCTTCTCGCCGACACGAACTCGCTGATCGCCGGGAAACCGGCCCAGGTCTGGCTCGCCGAGACGCTGGCCGAGTTGGCCAGCTTCCCCAATGTCACGCTGCTGCCGCGCACCACGGGCTTCGGCTACTACCCGCATAACCATGTCGGGCTGGTGGAACGGGTGAGCGATCATCTGGCAAACCCGAACGAGAGCCAGCCGCGCGAGCGCATGTGGCAGGTTCGCGCCCGTGAGGTGGTGATAGCGACGGGTGCCTTGGAGCGGCCGCTGACCTTCCCGGAGAATGACCGCCCCGGCATCATGCTGGCCGATGCGGCAACAACCTATGTCAACCGCTATGGGGCTGTGCCGGGCCGCCGCGCGGTGATAGCCACCACCAATGACAACGGCTACCGCGCAGCCCTGACACTTGCCGAAGCAGGCGTTGAGATCGCGGTCATCGCTGACCTGCGCCATGCCCCGGCGGGGGATTGGTATGAGTCGGCCCTGAAGGCAGGCTTGCCGATTGCGGCCGGAAAGACCATCGCGGGTACTTCCGGAAAACTGCGGGTGGACGGCGCCTCCATCGCCTCCGTGGGCGCGGACGGCACGGTGTGGCAGACCCAGGATGTTGCCTGCGACCTCCTGCTGATGGCCGGCGGCTGGACGCCGACACTGCATCTCTATTCCCAATCTCTCTCCAAGTTGCGCTGGGACGAGGCACTGCAGGCCTATGTGCCGGGTGCGGTCGCTCCGTCCCAGGCGCTGCGCGCGGCCGGGGCAGCGAACGGCGCCTACGGGCTGGATGCGGCGCTGGCGGAAGGGTTCAAGGCGGGCCAGGAGGCCGCGCTCGCTGCCGGCGGCCCGGCCGTTACGACACGGCAGTTCGTAACGGTCTGTGCCGCCGCCGATGCCTCGACCTTTCTCGGCGCATTGCCGCACAACCGCGATGCCAGCCGCGTCCGTGCCTTCGTCGATTTCCAGAACGACAGCACGGCCAAGGATCTGAAACTCGCGGTGCGGGAGGGCTTCCGTTCGGTGGAGCACGCCAAGCGCTACACCACCACCGGCATGGCGACCGACCAGGGCAAGACCAGCAATATGCCGATGCTGGGCGTGATGGCACAGGCGCGCGGCGTCAGCGTGCCGGAGGTCGGTTTCACCACGTTCCGGCCGCCCTTCACGCCCACGACCTTTGGCAATTTCGCCGGAGCCGCGCGTGGCGACTTGTTCGACCCCGTGCGACGCACCGCGATCCACCCTTGGGCGGAAGCGAAGGGCGCGGTGTTCGAGGATGTGGGCATGTGGAAACGCGCCCACTACTTCCCAAAGTCGGACGAAGACATGCATGCCGCCGTGGCGCGGGAATGCCTGGCCGTGCGCAAGACCGTCGGCCTGTTCGATGCCTCTACCTTGGGCAAGATCGAGGTGGTCGGGCCCGATGCGGCGGAGTTCATGAACCGCATGTATATCAACCCCTGGACAAAATTGGGCGTCGGGCGCTGCCGGTACGGCGTGATGCTGCGGGAAGACGGTTTCGTCCTCGATGACGGCGTGGTGGGACGCATTGCCGCCGATCGCTTCCATGTCACGACGACGACCGGCGGCGCCGCCTCGGTGCTCAACATGATGGAGGACTATCTCCAGACCGAGTGGTCGGACCTCAATGTCTGGCTGACGTCGATCACCGAGGAATGGTCGGTCATCGCCGTGCAGGGGCCGAAAGCCCGCGCCGTTTTGGCGCCATTGGTCGAGGGAATTGACCTGTCTCCCGCCGCTTTTCCGCATATGGCGGTGGTCGAGGGCCGCATCTGCGGCGTCAAGACACGGCTGTTCCGGGTGAGCTTCACGGGCGAGCTGGGTTTCGAAGTGAATGTGCCCGCCGCCCACGGCCGCGCGGTCTGGGAAGCGATCTGGGCCGAGGGCCGGAAGCACGACATGGTACCCTACGGCACCGAGACCATGCATGTGCTGCGGGCCGAGAAGGGCTTCATCATCGTCGGCCAGGAGACGGACGGCACGGCAACGCCGGATGATGCCGGGCTCGCCTGGGCCGTGGGCAAGGCGAAGAAGGATTTCGTGGGCAAGCGCTCGCTCGCCCGGCCGGCGATGACGGATCCCAAGCGCAAGCAGCTTGTCGGGCTGCTCTCGGTGGACGGGCGCACGGTGCTGGAGGAAGGCATGCAGATCGTCGCCGACCCCCGCCAGCCGGTGCCGATGACCGTGCTCGGCCATGTCACCTCCGCCTATCGCAGCGCGGTGCTGGATCACCCGATCGCGCTCGCCATGCTGGAAGCCGGACGTAGCCGCCATGGCGAGACCCTGCACGTGCCGATGGCGAAGGGGGGTGCCATCGCGGTGAAGGTCGTGCCACCCGTCTTCTACGACCCTGAGGGAGCGCGCCTCGATGTTGTCTGACATTCTCGATGCCGGCGTGATCGAGGCGGATGGCGTCCGCCTTGAAACCCTGCCCGACTTCACCCGGCTCAACTTCCGTGGCGCCGAGGGTGCGGTGCAGGCGATGGAGACGGTCTTCGGACCGGCGCTGCCGCGCGAGGCCTGCCGGGCCTCACTTGGTGCCGATCGCGCGGCGCTCTGGCTGGGGCCTGACGAATGGCTGCTGCTGGCGCTGCCCGCCGTGGGCGAGAGCCTGATCGAGGCCGCCGAGGGACAGCTCGCCACGCTGCCGCATAGTCTGGTCGATATTTCCAGCCGCCAGATCGCCCTCGGCCTCTCCGGCCGGCAGGCGGCGACGGTGCTGGCGGGGGGGAATCCGCTGGATTTCGATCTCCGCGCCTTCCCCGTGGGCATGTGCACACGGACCATCCTGGGCAAGGCGGAGATCGTGCTGTGGCGGACCGAGGCAGAGCGTTTCCACATCGAGGTCTGGCGCAGCTTCGCGCCCTATGTGCGCGGCTTCATCGCTGAGCATATGCGCGAATTCGGCGGCTGAGGACGTCATGACCGGCCGGTGCTTCCGCCTTCTGCCAGGAGTTGCCGGATGATCAGCGTTTTCGAACTCTTCAAGATCGGCATCGGCCCTTCCTCCTCCCATACCGTGGGGCCGATGAAGGCCGCCGCCGCCTTCGTCGAAGCCTTGACCGAAGAACCAGTCCGCATCGCGGTCCGACTGCTCGGCTCCCTCGCATGGACCGGACGCGGGCATGCGACGGATACCGCGATCATGCTCGGCCTGGCACGCGAGCGGCCGGACAGCGTCCAGGCATCGGACGCGCGGCGGATCATCGACGATGCGCGCGGCGCCCACCGCCTGCCACTCGGCCGTGGCTGGATCGACTTCGATCCTGTGCGCGACATCGTCTTCGACACCGAAGCCGAGACCCCGGTGCATGCCAATACGATGGTCTTCACGGCCTTCGACGCCAATGGGGCGATCCTGCTCTCGGAACGCTGGTGCTCGGTCGGCGGCGGCTTCGTCGCCCGGGAGCAGGAGGTGGGCGCGCCGATCGAGGATGGCGCGGCGCCCCTACCCTTCCCCTTCACAACCGGCGCCGAGATGCTGCGCATGGGGGAGGCCTCCGGCCTCTCGGTCGCCGCCATGATGTGGGAGAATGAGCGCGCACTGTTGCCGCAGGCCGAGATCGAGCGGCGGCTGGACGCCATCATCGCGGTCATGATGGACTGCATCGACCGTGGCATCGCCGGGGAAGGCGAATTGCCGGGCGGGTTGAAGGTGCGCCGCCGCGCCCGCGCGCTGCTTGGCCGGATGGATGCCGCGGCCCGCAGCAACACGCCTCTGCCGCATGGATTGCTGGACCGTGTCAGCCTCTATGCCATTGCCGTGAACGAGGAGAATGCAGCCGGCGGGCGGGTGGTGACGGCACCCACGAACGGAGCCGCCGGCGTGGTGCCCGCCGTGCTGCGCCATTACCGCGACCATTGCCCGGATGCGCGGATCGAGGGCATGCGCGACTTCCTGATGACAGCGGCCGCGATCGGCGCGCTCTTCAAGATCAACGCGTCGATCTCCGGCGCGGAAATGGGCTGCCAGGGCGAGGTCGGCGTCGCCTGTTCCATGGCGGCGGCGGGGCTGACGGCCGCCCTCGGCGGCAGCATCGCCCAGGTCGAGAACGCGGCCGAGATCGGCATGGAGCATCACCTCGGCATGACCTGCGATCCGGTCGCCGGCCTGGTGCAGATCCCCTGTATTGAGCGCAACGCCTTCGGCGCGATCAAGGCGATCAACGCCGCCTCGCTGTCCCTGCACGGAGACGGCACGCACCGGGTGTCGCTCGATCAGGTGATCGCGACGATGCGGCAGACCGGCATGGACATGCAGTCCAAATACAAAGAGACCTCGCTCGGCGGTCTCGCGGTAAACTTTACCGAGTGCTGAACGCGCCGCCCGGCGGCCGGAACCTTCAGCCCGAATTCAGCAATATGTGACGCAGCCGCAGGCTATGGCGGCGGCCGGCAACGATTTCGCAAGACCCTCGCTGCTATGGCGGTTCGCCCTCGCCTTCGGGTCGCGCGAACGGAGTTGTCATGCTGAAGCGCCTGTCCATCACCGGCCAATTCACCTTGCTCGGCGGCATCGGCGTCATCATTACGCTGATCGCCGTCACGCTCGGGCTGAGTGCGATCTACGATGTGGCCCTGCAATCGAAGAAGACGCAGATTCGCAATCTCGTCGATTCCGCCGTGACCATGACGGAATTTTTCGTCCATGAGGCGCAGGCGGGGCATTTGTCGACGGCACAGGCGCAGCAGCTGGCGAAGGGCGCGCTGAGCGATGCCCGCTTCGACAACGGCAATTATTTCTTCGTCAACACCTATGATGGCGTCACCATCGTTCTGCCCAACAAGAAGCTGGTCGGCGTCAACCGCATGTATGTCAAGGATGCCTACGGCACCATCATCAACAAGCCGATGATCGATTCGGCCAGGGCGGGGCATCCGGCCTTCGTCAGCTATTACTTCCCCAAGGCCGGCCAGACGACGCCGGAGCCGAAGATCGGCTATTCGGTAGCGGTGCCGGAATGGCAGTGGACCATCGGCAGCGGTGTTTATGTCGATGATGTCCGAAAACTCGTCATCCGGAATCTCGAACAGCTCTCCCTCGTCATCGTGCCGCTCTTCATCGTCTTCCTGGCCGTGATCTATTTCCTGCGCCGGGGCGTGGCCCGGCTGCTGGCCGGGCTGACGCATAGTATGGAGGCAGTCGCCACCGGCCACTTCGACACCAACATTCCCGGCGCCGACCGGCGCGACGAACTCGGCCGCATGGCCGTGACCCTCGGCGTCTTCCGTGACGCGTCGCTGGAGAAGGAGAAGCTGGAACGCGAGACCGAGGCCGCACGCGCCGTGACGGCGCAGGAACGCGCCAACGCCGAGAGCGAGCGCGCCGACCGCGCCCAGCAGCAGACCCTCGTCGTCTCCTCCCTCGCCTCCGGCCTCGAGCGCCTCTCCGAGGGCGATCTCGTCTTCCGTCTCGCCGAGCCCTTCACCAGCGATTACGAAAAGCTCCGCCACGACTTCAATGCCGCCATGGACAAGCTGCAGGAGACCATGAGCAGCATTACCTCCGCCACCAGCGGCGTCCGCTCCGGCGCCGGCGAAATCGCCCAGGCCTCCGACGATCTTTCCCGCCGCACCGAGCAGCAGGCCGCTGGTCTCGAGGAAACCGCAGCCGCGCTCGACGAAATTACCATGGCGGTGCGCAAGACCGCCGAAGGCGCTCAGGAGGCCCGGAGCCTCGTCTCTCATGCCAAGAGCGATGCCGAACAGTCGGGAAAGATTGTCCATGACGCGATCAGCGCCATGGGCGGCATCGAGGAATCCTCCAGGCAGATCGGCAATATCGTCAGCCTGATCGACGAGATCGCCTTCCAGACCAATCTTCTCGCCCTCAATGCCGGGGTCGAGGCCGCGCGCGCCGGCGAGGCCGGCCGCGGCTTTGCCGTCGTCGCCGCCGAAGTGAAATCGCTCTCCAGCCAGACCGCCGAGGCGACCAAGGAAATCGGCGAGCGCATCAGCCAGATCCAGGGCGCGACCCGCGAGGCCGTCGACGCGATCCAGGCGATCACCACGACGATCGAGGAAGTCAGCGTGATTGCTACTGCGATCGGCTCGGCCATCGAGGAACAGGGCGCTGCGACCGCGGAGATCGCGCGTAACGTCACTCAGACCGCGGCGGCAACGCGCGATGTCACCACCAATATCGGCGGCGTCAGCGCGGCTGCGAACGAAACCGGTAGTGCCGCCGGCATGCTGTTGAGCGCTGCATCCGATCTCTCCAAGCAGGCCGAGCAGCTGTCCGGCGAAGTCAACACGTTCCTCGCCGGAGTACGCGCGGCTTAAGTGATCGACATGGCGTCGCTGCGGAGAGGTTCAGCAAGACCAGACTCCAGGCGCCCGAT
>NZ_DATJJK010000259.1:0-15171 GCF_035492295.1 Acidisoma sp.
GAACAAAATAAGAACATGCTTTAGCCTCCGCCCATGGCCTATGCGGAACTCCAGATCACCTCCAACTACTCCTTCCTGCGCGGCGCAAGCCATGTGGAGGAGTTGATTGGCACGGCGAAGGCGCAGGGCCATGCGGCAATCGGCCTGACGGATCGCAATTCAGTGGCCGGCATGGTGCGTGCCTGGGTCGCGGCGCAGGAAGCCGGCCTTCGCCTCCTCCCCGGCTGCCGGCTGGATTTTCTCGATGCGCCTTCCCTCCTGGTCTATCCCAGGGATCGCGCAGGCTGGTCTGATCTTTGCCAATTGCTCTCGGCCGGCAAGGCACGCGGCTTCACGGCGACGAAACGGGCCGGAACCTGCCATCTTCTGTGGCAGGATCTGCAGCCTCAGACACAGGGGTTGATCGCGGCGTCCCTTGTGGAGGCCGAGGATCCGAACCTTGCCGCCCATCTGGACAGTCTCCGCGCCCTCTTCGGCCGGCAGAGCTATCTCTCTCTGTCCCCCCGTCGCCTGCCCGGCAATGCCCGGCGGCTGCACCGGCTGGCGGAAGCCGGGCGTGCCGCCGGGGTCGCGCTGCTCGTGACCGGGGATGTGCTCTACCACACGCCTGAGCGCCGCCCGTTGCAGGACGTGCTCACCGCCATCCGCGAACATACGACGATCGATCAGGCGGGCTTCCTGCGCGAACGCTATGCCGACCGCCACCTTCGCGCCCCCCGTGAGATGGCGCGGCTGCTCCGCGCCTATCCGGAGGCGATCGCCAATACAGAGCGTGTCCTGGCCGCGGCGAATTTCGATCTCGGCCAGATCCGTTACCAGTATCCGAGCGAGACCGAGAGCGGGGAAACAGCGCAACAAGTGCTCGTCCGCCAGGTCGCGGAGGGATTGCCGCGCCGCTACCCAGAGAAGATTCCTCCGGGCATCAAAGCGCAGATCGATCATGAGCTTAAATTGATCGAACAACTTGACTACGCCCCCTATTTCCTCACCGTTCATTCCATCGTCCGCTACGCACGCGGCCAGGGCATCCTCTGCCAGGGTCGCGGCTCGGCCGCCAATTCTGCCGTCTGCTTCGTCCTCGGCATCACCGAAATCGACCCCGTGGCCTCGAATCTTCTGTTCGAGCGCTTCATCTCCGCCGAGCGGCGGGAGCCGCCGGATATCGACGTCGATTTCGAGCACGAGGCGCGCGAGACCGTTATCCAATGGGTCTATGCGCATTACGGGCGCGCGCGTGCCGCGCTTTGCGCGACTGTCATGCGCTACCGTACGCGTGGCGCCGTGCGGGATGTCGGCAAGGCGCTGGGGCTGACGGAGGATGTGACGAGCGCCCTCGCCTCTCAGGTCTGGGGCTGGTCGGAGGAGGCGCTGACGGACGAGAACCTGCGTGCTCTCAACTTCAATCCGGCCGACCAGCGCCTAAAACTTGCCCTGTCCCTCGCCGAAACGCTGATCGGTTTCCCGCGCCAGCTCGGCACCCATCCCGGCGGCTTCGTGCTGACGCAGGACCGGCTGTCCGACCTCGTGCCCGTCGCTCCCGCCGCCATGCAGGACCGGCAGATCATCGAATGGGACAAGGAGGATATCGACGTTCTGCGTTTCATGAAGGTGGATGTTCTGGGCCTGGGCATGCTTGGCTGCATGCGCCGCGCCTTCGATCTTCTGGCGGAAAACAAGAACGAGGCGCTGACGCTGGCCACCATTCCGCAAGAAGACAAGCCAACCTACGAGATGATTTCCCGGGCCGATACGCTCGGCACCTTCCAGATCGAAAGCCGCGCGCAGATGGCCATGCTGCCGCGCCTGAAACCCCAGACCTTTTACGATCTCGTCATTCAAGTGGCGATCGTGCGGCCCGGCCCCATCCAGGGGGACATGGTGCATCCCTATCTGCGGAGGCGGGAACAGAAGGAGCCGGTCTCCTATCCTTCCCCGGCACTCGAACGCGTACTCGGCAAGACGCTCGGCGTGCCGCTGTTCCAGGAACAGGCCATGCAAGTCGCGATCCATTGCGCCGGCTTCACACCCGGAGAGGCCGACCAGTTGCGCCGCTCCATGGCGACCTTCAAGATGACCGGCGGCGTCTCGAAATTCCGCGACCAGCTGATCGAGGGCATGGTGGCACGACGCTATCCGCGCGATTTCGCGGAAGCCACCTTCCGCCAGATAGAGGGTTTCGGCTCCTACGGCTTTCCCGAAAGCCATGCGGCAAGCTTCGCCCTCATCGCCTATGCCAGTGCCTGGATGAAGTGTCATCACCCGGAGGTTTTTGCCGCCGCCCTGCTCAACAGTCAGCCGATGGGCTTCTACGCCCCGGCGCAGATCGTGGGCGATGCGCGGGCCCATGGGGTGGAGATCCGCCCCGTCTCTGTCCTGCACTCCCGCTGGGACTGTACCCTGGAGACGCGGGCCGGCGGCGGTCTGGCACTCCGCCTCGGTCTGCGCATGGCGAAGGGCCTGGCCAATGAGGACGCGGCCCGCCTGGTCCTGGTCCGGGACACAGCCCCCTTCACCTCCCTCGCCGATCTCGCCGATCGCACATCCCTGCCGCGTGCAGCGCTGGAGACTCTGGCGGCGGCTGACGCTTTCGAGGGATTCGGTCTCGACCGCAGGCGGGCGCTCTGGGCGATCGGCGGCCTCGCGGATGGGGCTCTGCCCCTCTTCGCGGCACGCAGCGCGGGCGAGGCCGAGCCGCAGATGGCACTCCGCGGCATGACGGAGGAGCGCGCGGTGGTGGAGGATTACCGAGCTGTCGGGCTTTCGCTCCGCGCCCATCCCGCCTCCTTCCTCCGGCCGCACCTCTCGGTGCAGCGCATCACGCCCTGCGCCGATCTCGCTGTGACACGGGATGGGGCGAGGCTGACGGTCGCGGGTCTCGTGCTGGTCCGCCAGCGGCCGGGCTCCGCCCGCGGCGTGCTCTTCGTCACGATTGAGGATGAAACCGGCTTCGCCAATGCCGTGATCTGGCCCGATGTCTACGAGGCGCATCGCGCCATCATCCTGGGCGCACGCATGCTGGCTATTCGCGGTCGGGTGCAGAAGGAGGGTCAGGTCATCCACGTCATCGCAGAGATACTCACCGATCTTTCGCCACTGCTGGCGCAGCTTGGGGCGGAGGAGGCGCGGATGCCGGAGGCGCTGGCGCGCGCGGACGAGGTCAAGCGGGGCGGTCCGGGCGGCAGCATCCGCGTGCCGACACGCGATTTCCGCTGATCCGGCGCGATCTGATCTCAGCGCATGCCATCCCGTCTTAAACACCTAAGCTTCATCGAAACTTATGCCCCAAGTCCGACACGATCGGCGTGCCATAAGCGATCCTCCCTCTGCCGTCGCAGGAGCTGCCGTGTCCGCCCGCTTCTCTTCCATCATTCCCGTGCTCCTCGGCGTCCTCATCGCCGAAGTGGCGCTGGGGATGATGACGACGCTCATTCCCCTCGACCTCGCGGCCCATGGTCTGAAGGCCAATGCGATCGGCCTCGTGGGCTCCGGCTATTTCGTGGGCTTCCTGCTCGGCACGCTGACCTGCGCCCGGCTCGTCCGCGCGGTCGGGCATATCCGTGCCTTCGCCGTCTTCCTCGCGGTTTCGGCCGATTGCGCCTTGCTCATGATCATGGCGCACGATCCCCTGCTCTGGACGGTGCTGCGCCTCGTCATGGGCTGGATGCTCTCCGGCATGTTTTTGGTCGCCGAGAGCTGGCTGAACGACAAGGCAGACAATACCTCGCGCGGGCGCGTCTTCGGCGCCTATCTCCTGGTTTCCTGGGGCGGTGCGGCGCTGGGGCCGCTGGCCTATGCGTTGTTCAAGGATGCCGACCGCACGCTCGCCATGGTCGGCGTCGCCTTGGCGACCGCGCTGCTGCCCATGGCGCTGACGCCGACCCAGAACCCCACTCTCGGCGAGCGGCAGCGCTTCGGCCTCGTCAAGCTCTTCAATATCTCGCCCATGGGCACGACCTGCGTCATCGCGTCAGGCCTGGTCAACAGCTCCTTCTACACCCTCGCCCCGCTTTATTTGGAGCGGCACGGATTCAGCCCGCACCAGATCCCGACCTTTCTCTCGGCGGCGCTCGCGGCCGCCCTCGTGGTGCAATATCCGGTCGGCATGGCGGCGGACCGCTTCGGCCGCCGGCCGATCACGCTCGCGGCACTCGGCCTCGCTTTCCTGGTCGCGCTCGTCTTCCCGATCCTGGGCGGCGGTTCCGCCTTCTGGGTGCTGATCCTGCTCGGCTGCGTGCTCTCCGGCGTCACCGCGCCGCTCTACGGCCTCGGCGCCGGACAGACGAACGACCGTGTCGACCGCTCCCAGTATGTCGCCTCCAGCGGCGGCCTTCTCTTTGCCTGGGCGATAGGGTCGAGCGTCGGGCCGCTGCTCGCGGGCATCGTCATGGCCCATCTCGGGCCCGATTCGCTCTTTTTCTTCCTCGCCTTCTGCCTGGCTTTACTCTCCGGCTTCACGCTCTTTCGCATCCGCCGCCGGCCGAGCGTCGAGAGCGAGAGCGCCTTCGTGCCGGTGCGCGCGGCGCCGGCCCAAATCCTCATCAAGGAAGAACCGATCGAGATTGCCGAAGCTCAGGAGGTCGGCGGAGTCCCCGCCGCGGGTGCGGAGCCCGCCGCAGGTCGCGGCAGCAGCACGTAGAGCGTGCCCGCGGCATTCATCGCCCCGGCGCTGACGGAAGCCTTGGCGCCCGTACCAAAGAAGAGATCGGCCCGCAGCGGCCCGGTGATGGCCGAGCCCAGATCCTGCGCCACCACCATGCGGTCGAGCGCCGCATGGGTCACAGGATCGGTCGTGGTAAGCCAGACCGGCGCGCCGAGCGGCAGATAGCGCCGGTCGACGGCCACGGAATGGCCGGGCGTGAGGCTGACGCCAAGTGCCCCCGGCGGCCCTGCCGCGGCGGCGAGGTTCGGCGCGGTCTGGAAGAAGACGTAGGAGGGATTGGCGTCCATGATCGCCTTCGCGCGATCGGGATGCGCTTCCAGCCAGGCGCGGATGCTTTGCTCCGTCACATCATTGGCGGCGAGCAGATGCTGCTCCACCATGACACGCCCGATCGGCACATAGGGCCGGCCATTCTTGCCGGCATAGGTCACGCGCATCACGCTGCCATCGGGCAGGTCGATCCGGCCCGATCCCTCGATCTGCAGGAAGAAGGCATCCACCGGATCGGCAAGCCACGCGATCGCCAGAGCGGAGGTGTCGAGCGCGCCGTTCTCGATCTGGAAGCGGTCGTAATAGGGCACGACCTTGCGGCCATCGAGACGGCCGATACCGGTCTTGCCGGTCTTGTCAGGGTCGAAGGCACCGAGATCGACGGTCACGAGATCGGGCGGCAGGCTGAGCAGTGGTGTCTGGTACTGGCCGCCACGGTCGGTCGAGCCTTGCACCTCCGGCTCGTAATAGCCGGTGATCTTGGCCGTACTGCTGCCGGACTGGGTGACGAGATAGGGCTGGAAATAGCTCTCGAAGAAGGCCCGGGCGGCGCCGTCATCCCCGGACGGCACGGCCTTGGCCGCGCCACAGGAGGCTTGCCACAGCCCAGCCTTGCCGCCGAGCTGCAGGGCCAGACCCGAGCCGCCCAGCGCCTGGTCGGGCGGGAAATACTGGATCCGCTGGCAGCTCGCGACGAAGGCCGTCAGCGCCTCGGCCGGATGTCCCGCGTTCCAGCCGGGCAGGCTGGAAAAGGCAACCGGTTCCCAGCTGGCGGGCGCGGTGCTTGTGCCCTGAGGCAGCGTGCAGCCGGCGAGGAGGCTCAGCATCAGCCCGGCCCCAGCGGCCCGAACTGTTGTCTTCCCTGTAAGCAAGCGGGGCCTCTCAGGCGCTGCGGGCGGCGGCGAGGCGCCAGGTCTGGTCGCGGAGCGAGAGATCGCGCTCGAAGGTCCAGAGGTCGACCATCTCGGTGATGCCATCCGTGCCGGAGACCGTCTGACCGTCTTTCCCGAGCGTCAGGTTCACTTGGTCGGAAACGAAGCGCAGCGTGATGTCGGCGACGGACCCGTTGAGTTCGACCACGGCGATCGCAGCCGTCGAAATCTCCCGGATTTCCGTGCGCTGGGTCTCGCCCGCCGCCTCGCGCGCGGCGATCGCCGTTTCGAACGCGCGATAGGTGTCGTCGGTGAGCAGCGAGCGCAGGGTCACGCGGTCGCCGGCCGCGAAGGCAGCGACGATGGTGCGGAAGGTATTCTCGGCCGCTTCCAGGAAGCGCTGCGGATCGAAGCCGGATTCGACCGTCTTAAGGCGGCGCAACTGCTCGCCGAGCGGGGAATTCGGATCGGGCAAGGGACGCACCGGGCGCGGCGGCACCGGCTCGGCCCGCCCCTCGATGACCGGGGCGCTTCTGTCTTGGCCATCGCGATTGCCCCGTGCAGACGGAGCGCGGGCGGCGGCCGGCGGCACCGGCCGCGTCCGGCCCTCGAAGCCCGTCCGACGGCCCAGGATGCTCCTCAGCCGAAGGATGAGGAAGGCGGCGATCAGACCGAAGAGAACGAGATCGACCGGAAACCCACCGGAAAAATTCATGAAAACCCATTCCTGAGGCGTGGCCTCGCGGCCGCGCCTGTGCCAATGCAGGGAGACATAGGCCGCCGTCGGCCGCATCGCAACCGAAGCCGGGCAAGGCCGTGGGCGCGGACGCTGCCCCTATCCTGCCGCTCCCGCTCATAAGATAAGCTTAGCATGATTCTGATCCGCCATGGCCAAAGCGAATTCAACGTCCGATTCTCACGCACCGGAATCGACCCGGGAATCGAGGATCCCTGCCTGACCCCGCTTGGCGAGCGTCAGGTGGAGGCAGCACTCGCCACGCTCGCACAGGTCCGGATCACCCGAATCGTCGCGTCCCCCTATACCCGCGTGCTGCAGACGGCCGCCCCTTTCGCCCGGCATTTCGGTCTGCCGGTCACGATTTCACCCCTCGTGCGGGAGCGCTTTGCCTATTCCTGCGATGTCGGCAGCCCCGCGAGCCGGCTGACAGCCGAGTGGCCGGATCATGATTTCGCTTCCGTGCCGGAGCGCTGGTGGCCGGCCGAGACCGAAAGCGAGCGCGCGATCCTCGCCCGCGCCGCCGTTTTCCATCAGGACATGGCCGCCCGCCCGGACCACGAAGAGACGCTGGTCGTCAGCCATTGGGGTTTCATCCTGGCCATGACCGGGCAAAGCCTGAATAATGCCGAATGGGTCGTGATCGAACCGAATGCCGGTTTCCTGACTGATTGACCCGCGGCGCGCCCGCGCACCTTGGCGCCCAAAGCCCCCGATGGTAGGGCAACAAAGATCGAGACCGAGAGAGAACCCATGTCCGAACAAGCCAACGCCAACCCCCAGAACGTCGCTGCACCGCTCGTGGTGAACGCGCAATATGTGAAGGATCTCTCGTTCGAGGTTCCCGGCGCGCCGCAGATCTATTCCACGCTGCGCAGCTCGCCCCAGGTCGCGGTCAATCTCGACGTGCAGGTGAAGCGGCTGGTCGAGGATCAGCTGGTCTTCGAAGTAACCCTTCTGGCCCGTGTGGAGGCGACCAAGCCGGCGGACATGGCGCCCACCCCGGGGGATACCTCCTCGGTCGTCTTCCTGGCCGAACTTTCCTATGCCGGCATCTTCACGCTCAACGGCATTCCGGAGAACCAGATCGAGCCGGTGCTGATGGTGGAAGGCCCCCGCCTGCTTTTCCCCTTCGCCCGCAACATCCTGGCGGACGTGACCCGCGACGGTGGCTTCCCGCCCGTGCTGCTCGGCCCGATCGACTTCCTCTCGCTGTGGCAGGCCCGCCGCCAGCAGGCAATGGCCGCGGCCCAGGCCGCCAACGCGACGGTCAACTGAGCGCCGCGTTCGGCCGATGACGGCGATCCTGACGGGGCATGCGCGGCTGGCGGGCGTCATCGGCTGGCCAGTCGCACATTCGCGCTCGCCACGCCTGCATGGCTTCTGGTTGGAACGGCATGGCATTGACGGTGTCTACATGCCTCTGGCCGTGAAGCCGGAGGACTTCGCCGTCGCCGTGCGCGGGCTGCGCGCCGCCGGCTTCCGTGGCGCCAATGTCACCATCCCGCACAAGGAAGCGGCCTTCGCCCTCTGCGACACGGTCGAGGAGTCCGCGCGGGAAGCCGGCGCCGTGAACACCCTCGTGTTCCAGGACGGAGGGATCACCGGGCGCAATACGGATGGGGCCGGGTTCCTTGCCAACCTCGGACAGCACGGCATCGATCCGGCCGCCGGTCCCGCCTTGCTGCTCGGCGCGGGCGGCGCGGCGCGGGCAATCGCCGCATCCTTGCGCGGTCTCGGTGTTGCCGTCACGCTCACCAACCGCACCCGGACGCGGGCCGAGGCGCTGGCCGGGATACTCCCCGGTTGCCGGGTTGTGGATTGGCAGGCGCGAAATGCGGCCATCCCGGACCACGCGCTCATCGTCAACACGACCTCCCTCGGCATGGGCGGCCATGAACCGCTCGAGATCGACCTCTCGCATGCCGCACCTGGCGCCGGTGTTTCGGACATTGTCTACGTTCCGCTGGAGACCCCGTTGATCGAGGCCGCCCGCGCCTGCGGCTTGAAGACGGCCCCGGGCCTCGGCATGCTTCTGCATCAGGCCGTTCCGGGCTTCGCGGCCTGGTTCGGTGTGACGCCGACGGTGGACGATGCGCTCTACGATTTCATCGCCGCGGATTTACGACCGAAGGGGTGACCGGTGCCCGCCAGAACGAAAGGCCGCAGGCGTGAAGGTGATCGGGCTCACGGGCGGGATCGGCATGGGCAAATCGACCGCCGCCCAGCAGTTCCGGCGCCTACACATCCCGGTTTTCGACGCTGACGATGAGGTCCATCGGATGCAGGCACAGGGTGGTGCGGCCGTGCCCGCCATTGCGGAGGCATTCCCCAATACCGTGCGAGACGGCCGGGTAGACCGGAACCAACTGCGTGCGGCGCTGATGGCCGATCCCGGCGGCTGGAAGACGCTCGAGCGCATCATTCATCCCCGCGTGCGCGCGGCCCGGCGTGCCTTCCTCGCCCGCTGCCGTCGCCGGGGAGCACGACTCGCCGTGCTCGACATCCCCCTGCTCTTCGAAACCGCTCCCAATCCGGATGTCGATGTCACCCTCGTCGTCTCGACCTCAACCGCCAACCAGAAGGCGCGGCTGCGCCGGCGCCGGCGCATGACGGATGAAGAGATCGCTGCCATCATCGCCCGCCAGATGCCCGATTCGGAAAAGCGCCGGCGCGCCGATGTGGTGGTGAAGACCGGCCTCTCACGGCATTACGCCCAGGCGCGCATCCGGCGCCTTGTTCAGGAGATCCGCGGATGACCCGCTCCATCCTCTTCGATACCGAAACGACCGGTCTCGACCCGAAGACCGGAGATCGCGTCATCGAGGTCGCGGCGCTCGAACTCATCAACGACCTGCCGACAGGCGCGCATTTCCACTGCCTTATCCACCCCGAACGCGACATCCCGGCAGAGGCGACCCGCGTGCATGGTTTCACGCTCGAGCATCTCCAGGGCAAGCCGCTGTTCCGGGCGATCGCTGCCGAAATGATGGCATTCATGGGTGAGGACGAGATGCTCGTCGCCCATAACGCACCCTTCGACTTCAGCTTCCTGAACTGGGAGCTGCAGCTCTGCGGACTGCCGGCCCTCGGCCCCCATCGCATGGTCGATACGCTGGCGCTGGCCAAGGCGCGCTTTCCAGGCATGCCGAACAGCCTGGACGCGCTCTGCCGCCGCTTCGCCATCGACCTCTCGGCCCGTACCACCCACAACGCCCTGCTCGACTGCAAGCTGCTGGCGGAGGTCTATATCGAGCTTACGGGCGGCCGGCAGCGCGGACTCTCGCTCGCCGTCAGCGAAACAGGCGATGCGATCGCTCAATATGAGGCGGTGGCCGAACGCCGGCCACGGCCGATCCTGGTCTCTCCAGAGGAGGCAGCGCGCCACGCGGCATTCCTGGCCCAGCTCAAAGATCCGATCTGGCTGAAAGACGCGGCCTCGGCCGGCTAAAAGTCCGTGCAGCGACCCTTCTGCTCCCAGTCGCCGAAGCGCGTGGGTTCGGGGCCCGACGGGCCACCAATTTCCTTGGGCATTGCGGCCTTCGGGTCTACCGGCGGCGTGTCCTGAGGGCTGGGCGGCGGATCAGGCGGTGCTGGCTTCGGATCGGACTGGGTCATGCAGAGAAGATAGTCCGGCCAAGTCCGGGAACAAGCCTCCGCCTCACGGCGTCTGTGCCATCTGCTTCGCGATCGCCGCCGCGGCGGCGCGCAGTTTCTCAAGCTGGGGATCGGAGCGGATGGCGAGCGCCAGCCCCCAGGCCTGCGCGGCAGCCGAAGCGTCGCCCATATCGGCGTCGAGCTTGCCGAGCAGAACGTAGCCCTGGCGAGCCTCTTCGCTTTTCGGATCGAGGGTGGCGATCTTCTGCTGCAGCAAGGCGAGCATGGCCTGATCCTCCTGCCGCTTCGCCGCCATCGCCTGGAGGCGCGGCGCGAGAGGTGCGGCCGGAAGGAGGGGTGCGCCGTTCTGCAGATAGAGGACGAGCGCCAGAAAGGGCAGCAGCGGCACCAGCACCGCCAGCCGCCAGCTGCGCCAGGCGCGGGGCTGTGGCGGCAGTACCTCGGGCGTCTCTCCGGTCGCGAGCAGGCGGCGCTGGATTTCAAGCCGGGCTTCCGCCGCCTCTGTCTGGCCCAAAGCGCCGCGTGACCCCTCCTCCGCGACCTCGCCGAGCTGACCGCGATAGAGGGCCAGCGCCGCCTCGCGCCGTCCGCGCAAGGCGACGCGCCCCTGCGCCGCCAGCACCGGCACCATGACCAGCAGGGAAAGCAAAACGAAGCCGAACCAAATCATGGGCGCATCAACCGGTCGAGCTGCGCCCGCTCGGCGGGGCTGAGAGGAGGGGGCGCCACCCGGCGCCGCTGCCGTCGCAGGCCAAGAAAGGCCGCAATTGCGCCCGCAAGCAGCGCAACCACCGGGCTCGCCCAGAGCAGCGCTGTCAGCGCGTCGAAGGGCGGTTTCAAAAGAATGAAGTTTCCATAGCGCCGGACCATGGAGGCAATGATCTGCCGGTCCGTCCGCCCCGCCACCACCTGTTGGCGAATGAGGGCGCGGATGTCCTTCGCCAGGCCGGCATCGCTCGCCTCTATGCTCTCGTTCTGGCAGACGAGGCAGCGCAGCTGCTGGCCGATCGCCTCGGCGCGCGCTTCCTGCGTCGGATTGGAGAGCAGTTCAGAGGGATCGCTGACCGCATGGGCGGCCCCGCCCCAGAGCAGGAGGCCGAGCGAACCGACGATGAGGCTCCGGCGCATCAGGCGCCCGCCTTGGCGAGCAGCGGCTGCAACTCGCCCGCGACCACCGCACTCGTCAGCGGCCCGGCATAGCGCCAGCGGACGATGCCCTGGGCGTCGATCAGATAGGTTTCCGGCACACCGTAGAGACCCCAGTCGATGGCCACGCGGCCCGGCTGGTCGAGAGCGATACGCGCATAGGGATTGCCGTTCTGGGCCAGGAAGCGGCGCGTATCGGCCGGGTTGTCCTTGTAGGCGATGCCCCAGATCGGCAGCCCTGTCTTGGCGAGGGCCGCCATCGTCGGTGCCTCTTCCAGGCAGGGCACGCACCAGGAGGCGAAGAAATTCACCAGCATCGGCCCCGCAGGGTGCTGCAGCTGGTTCCCGGTCATCGGGCCACCCGCAAGCCCCGGCAGGGTGAAATCCGGCACGGCGCGGCCGATCAGCTGGCTCGGCAGCGCATGGGGGTCGAATCTTCCGTTCCTCATCTGCCGCAGCATCAGGGCGAAACCGCCGCCTGCCAGCCCCAGGCCGAGCAGCGGCAGGCCCAACATCAGGCGCCGCGCGATGATGGATTTCTGAGGGGTATCCTGCGGCATCGGGGCGCTCATTCGGCCGGCACGGCCGCGGGCCGCGCCCTCCCCTTTTGGCGCAGCCGCTGAGGCGCGCCGACCCGCCACCGCCGATCGGACAGCGAGAGCGCCCCGCCCGCCGCCATGATCAGCGCACCAAACCAGATCCAGGGCGCAAGCGGATTGACATGGATGCGCAGTACCACCCCGCCATCTCGCTCATCGCCCATCGCGACGTAAAGGTCGCGCAGGCCATTGGTCCGGATCGCGACCTCGGTCGTCGTCTGCTGTTGAAGCGGAAAGCTCCGCCGCGCCGGATGCAGCGTCGCGACCAGGGCGCCGTTCCCCGCGTCGCGGACGGTCAGCGTCGCGACGCGCGCGGCGTAATCCGGCCCCGGCTGGTCCTGAAGACCGTCGAGCGTCCAGTCAAAGCCGCCGAGACGAATCGTCTGACCGGGCTGGACCAGGCTGATGCTGTGCAGCGCAAGCGTCATGCCCGCGATGCCGGCAATGGTGACGCCGAGCCCGGCATGGCCGAGCGCCGCGCCATAGGCCGCGCGCGGCAGATGCAGCAGGCGCCCGGGCCGCCAGCCAGCGCGGTTGCCGATATCCGCCGCCGCCGCGAGTAGAAGCCAGACCGCCCCGCCAAGGCCTAGCGCCGCGCGCAGGCCGTGGCTGGGAAAGATCAGCGCCACCAGCACCAGCGCCGCGACCGCCGCCCACCACAGCCGCAACAGCGCGGGGCCGAGTGCGGCCCTCTTCCAGGAGAGCGCGGGGCCCAGGCCCATCGCCGCGATCAACGGAGCGGCCAGCGGAATCGCGGTGCTTTCGAAGAAGGGCGGCCCGACGCTGATCTGCTGCCCGAAGATCAGCTGAACGAAAGGCGGATACATCGTGCCCACCAGCACCACCGCCATGATTGAGCAGAGCAGGATGTTGTTAAGCACGAGCCCGCCTTCCCGTGACAGCGGCGCGAAGAGCCCGGCCGGCTGGAGCAATGGCGCCCGGACGGCGAAGAGCAGCAGCGAGGCGCCGATGACGAGGCCGAGAAGGGCGAGGATGAAGACACCGCGCGCCGGGTCGTTGGCGAAGGCATGCACCGAATTGAGCAGGCCCGAGCGCACCATGAAGGTGCCGCAGAGGCTGAGCGAGAAGGTCATGATCGCGAGCAGGAGCGACCAGATTTTCAGCGCCTCGCGCTTCTCCACCACGATCGCGGAATGCAGGAGCGCCGTTCCGGTCAGCCAGGGGAGAAGAGACGCGTTCTCGACCGGATCCCAGAACCAGTAGCCGCCCCACCCGAGCACGTAGTAGCTCCACCAGGAACCGAGCGCGATCCCGGCGGTCAGGAAGCACCAGGCAGCAAGCGTCCAGGGCCGCACCCAGCGCCCCCAGGCGGCATCCACCGTGCCTTCGAGGAGGGAGGCGACGGCGAAGGCGAAGGCGACCGAGAAGCCGACATAGCCGCAGTAGAGGATCGGCGGATGGAAGGCGAGGCCGGGATCCTGCAGCAGCGGATTGACCCCCTGCCCGTCCATCGGCGGCGGCCAGATACGCTGGAAGGGATCGGAGAGCGTCAGCGTGAAAAGCAGGAAGCCGCTGCTGACCAAGCCAAGCACGCCCAGCACCCGTGCCCGGAACGAGGACGGCAGCCGCTCGCCGAAACCTGCCACGACTCCGCCGCAGAGAGAGAGGATGAGGCACCAGAGAAGAATGGATCCCTCGTGGTTTCCCCAGGTGCCGGTGATGCGATACAGCAGCGGCGTCGTGGCGCTCGAATATTCGGCGACATTCATGACCGAGAAGTCGGAGACGACTCCGCACCAGACGAGGGCGAGGAAGGCGAGCGTGACGGCGAGCGCCTGCGAGAGGGCGAGCGCCGGGGCGGCGCTGATCAGCCGCGCATCCCCTCGCTGCGCCCCCCAGAGGGACAGCAGCCCCTGGGCCGCTGCCACAACGCAGCCAAGGGCCAGCGCATAATGGCCAAGTTCCGGAATCATCCCACCCGCCTCAACCGCCCGCCGCAGCAAGATCGGCGGCAGTCTGACGGAAGGCTGCAGCCGGTGGCGGGCGGCCGGTCGCCGGATTCCACAGCCCGTCCTTCTTGAGCGCCTTCTCCACCTCCGGCGGCATGTAATCCGCGCTGTGCTTGGCCAGCACCTCGCGCGCCTGGAAGGTTCCGTCCGGCGTCAACGTGCCGATAGCGACGATCCCCTGCCCCTCCCGAAACAAATCAGGCAGCACGCCGCCGTACTCCGCCGGGACGACATGGCCATGCTCGTCGGTCACGCCGAAGACGACTCCGGGCTCACCTTCCACCGCTGTCGGATGCAGAGAGCCCTCCGCGACGATCCCGCCGAGCCGGAAGACCTGGCCCGGCGGCGGCCGTTGCGCCAGCACCGCCCCCGGCAACATGAAGTAGACGATATCTCCGGAGAAGGCAGAGAGCGTCAATGCCGTCGCTCCGCCGAAGGCAAGCAGACACGCGCTCACCAACCAGAGCCGGCGGCGTTTCCGGGTCATCATGCTGGGCGCCCCCTGCGGCGCGGAGACTCGGCCTCAAGCATGGCCAGCCGCCGCCGTGCCCCCCCGGCGCGCAGCCAAGCCTGCAGACCGAGGATCACCAGCGCGACGACCGTCACCCCGTAGGCGCCCGCGATATAGGGCCAGAGCGGTGCCGTGCCGGTCATGCCGCCTCCGTCCGGCGCAGACGGGCCGCCAGCAGGGCCCGGATGCGCCGCTCCATCACCGCCGCGCGCAGCCGCGCGAGCACGATCGCCGCGAAGAGCAGCGTCATGCCGAGGGCCGAGACCAGCAGCGGGTCGAGCATCGCAGCCGGCATCGTCGTCTGACCGAAGAGGTGAATACTGTCCGGCTGGTGCAGCGTGTTCCACCAGTCGACGCTGAACTTGATGATGGGAAGATTGACGAGACCGACCAAAGCGAGGATCGCCGCCGCGCGAAAACCCCGCTGCTCGTTGTCGAAGGCGCGGATCAGCGCGATATGGCCGAGATAGAGGAAGAACAGGACCAGCACCGAGGTCAGCCGCGCGTCCCAGACCCACCAGGCGCCCCACATCGGCTTGCCCCAGATGCTGCCGGTGAGCAGGCACAATGCGGTGAAGCCGGCACCCACCGGCCCGATTTCCGCGGCGGCCAGGTCGGCCAGGGGATGGCGCCAGACCAGCGACAGCACGGAACACACCGCCAGGGCCAGGTATCCCGCGGAGGCGAGCCAGGCCGACGGCACGTGCACATACATGATCCGCACCGCGTCGCCCTGTTGCCAATCCGGGGGCGAGAAGAACAGCCCCCAGACGAGGCCGATGGCGGTCA
>NZ_DATJJK010000260.1:0-4105 GCF_035492295.1 Acidisoma sp.
GGCTCGTCCGCGATCAGCAGATAGGGGTCGCAGGCCATGGCCATGGCGATCATCACGCGCTGGCAGAGACCGCCCGAAAGTTCGAAAGGATAGGCGTCGAACCGCCGCTCGGGATCGGGAATGCGGACACGCGCCAAAGCCTCGATGGCACGGCGGCGTGCCTCTTTCTTGGAGATATTGGCATGTCGCAGGAGTACATCCTGCACCTGTGCGCCGATCCGCCGGATGGGGTTCAAAGCGGTGCGCGGGCTTTGGAAGATCATCGCGATCTCCCGCCCACGCGTCTCGGCGAGCGATCGCTCGCTTTCCGTCAGCATGTCCCGCCCAGCGAAGCGGATGCCGCCACGCGGGATCTGGGCCGCCGGGTCCAACAGGCCCATCATCGCATAGGCTAGCACGGATTTGCCCGAGCCGCTCTCGCCCACGACGCCGAGGATTTCCCCTCGCCCTAAGCTTAGGGAAATCCCGTCCAGTACATGAACCATGCCGCTGCGGGTGCGGAAGTCGAGCACGAGGTCCTCGACCGTGAGCAGGGCCGCGCTCATGTACGGCGCCGCGGGTCGACGATATCGCGCAAGCCATCACCGAGAAGGTTGAAGCAGAAGACGGCAATGACGAGAGCGCCGCCGGGGAAGACGAAGGTCCACCACTCGCCGGAAATGATGAAGCTCGCCCCTTCCGAGACCATGATCCCCCATTCCGGCGTCGGCGGCCGGACGCCGAGGCCGATAAAGGAGAGGCCGGCCGCATTCAGGATCGCCCAGCCCATGTTGAGCGAGGCCTGCACCAGCATCGTGGGCAGGATATTGCGCACGATATGGCCGTAGAGGATGCGGATGGCGCCGTTGCCGCCCATGCGTGCGGCCTCGACATAAGCGAGGTCGCGCCGAACGTTCACTTCGGCGCGCGCGAAGCGGCCGTAGAAGGGCAGATTGATCACCGCCGTCGCGATGATGATGTTGGTGACGTTGTTGCCCAGCGCCGCGACGATCCCCATGGCGAGCACGAACAGCGGGAAGGCCATGATGGTATCCATGACCCGGCCGAAGATCGCATCCACCCAGCCGCCCCAATAGCCCGCGATGGCGCCAAGCCCGGTGCCGACCACGAAGGAAATGACCACCGCCGAGATCGCCATGCCGAGGTCGAGGCGGGTCGCGATCAGCACGCGGCTGAAGATGTCCCGCCCCAGCGCGTCGGTGCCGAAGAGATGCGCCCAGGAGGGCGGCTGCATGCGGGCACTCTCATTGGTCATGAGCGGCCCGTAAGGCGCCAGCATCTGTCCGAAGATCGCGCAGAAAATGAGCAGCGCGAAGAGGATTGCCGCCAGAAGCGTCAGCTTGTTTTCGGCGACCGCGTAACGTGTGCGGCTGACCAGGGTCGAACTACTCATCGCTCAGCCCTCGAACCGCACGCGTGGATCGACGATCATACTGACCAGATCGACCACGAGATTGAGCAGGATGTAGAGCACGGCCATCATCAGGATGAAGCCCTGCACGGCGGCATAGTCGGAGGAGATCACGGCCTTCACGGCATAGGCGCCGACGCCCGGCCAGCCGTAGACGTCCTCGATCAGCACATTGGAGCCGAGGACGAAGGAGAAGACCATGCCGAGAACATTGACGACCGGCAGCATGGCGTTGCGCAGCGCATAGGTAATGAGAATACGCCGGCGGGAAAGACCGCAGGCGCGTGCGGTCCGGACATGGTCGCTCGCCAAGGTCTGCAGCATGGCCGCACGGGTAATGCGGGCGATGGGGGCGAGTGCGAAGAGGCCCAGCGAGATCGCCGGCAGGATGATCTGGGCCAGGGATCCGGCGAAAGTCTGCCAGTTTCCTTCGAGAATCGAATCGATCAGATAGAAGCCGGTGATCGTCGTCGGTGCATCGAAATAGACGTCGTTCAAGCGGCCCACCGGTTCGGGCGCCAGCGGGATCAGGAAGTAGAAGACATAGACCAGCAGGAGCGCCACGAAGAAGGTCGGGAAGGCAGCCGCGATCGTCACTGTGCCGCGGCAAAGATGGTCGACCCAGCTGTTCGGCCGGGTCGCGGCCCAGATTCCGAGCGGCACGGCGACGCCGATGGCGAAGATTAGCGCGACAAGCGTGAGTTCCAGCGAGGCCGGCAGCCGCTCCATCAGATCGGTCAATACCGGTTGGCCGGTTGTCAGAGACTGGCCGAGATCGCCGTGGGCGAGCTGCCAGACATAAGTGAGAAATTGCTGCGGCAGGCTGTGGTCGAGCCCGAGATGCGCGCGAACCTGCGCGACGGAAGCGGCATCCGCGGCCGGTCCGGCGAAGAGTACGGCGGGGTCCCCGGGCAGCGCGTGGGAGAGCAGGAAGGTCACGATGATGACGCCGATGAGGCTTGGTACCGCGCCGAGCAGCCGGCGCCCGGCAATGCGCAGGAAGCGGATCATCTTCGCTGGTTCTAGGAGGAGAGTGCCGCGAGCACGGCGTGGCTCTCCGCGACTGCGCCGAATACGCCGCCTTGCATCGTCACCATCTTCAGAGCGGCCGCATGATTGCCGGCATCCGTGGCGCCACAGCAATCCGAGAGGATGAGGCATTCGAAGCCGCGGTCGTTCGCTTCGCGCATGGTCGTATGGACGCAGACATCGGTGGTGATGCCGGTCAGGATCAGATTGCGAATGCCCTTGGTGCGCAGCAGCAGCTCCAGGTCGGTGGCGTAAAAGGAACCCTTACCCGGCTTGTCGATGACCATCTCGCCCGGCTGGGGGGCAAGTTCGGGGATGATCTCCCACCCCGGCTCGCCGCGGACGAGGATTTTGCCGCAAGGCCCGTCATCGCCGATGCCGGCGCCGATGCGGCGAGAGCGCCAGCGTTTATTGGCGGGCAGGTCCGACAGGTCCGGCCGGTGTCCTTCCCGCGTATGGATGATCGGGTAGCCAGCGCCCCGCATGGCGGCGAGCAGGCGGGAAATCGGTGAAATCGGTGCACGGGTGAGCGAGAGATCGTAGCCCATCCGATCGACATAACCGCCGAAACCGCAAAAATCCGTCTGCATGTCGATGATGACCAGCGCGGTATCGACCGGGCTGATCGCGCCATCATAGGGAAAGGGGTAGGGATCGGCCTGGATCGGTGCGGTCATGACCCGAAACCTATCAAGAGTCATGCCAACCTTGGCCGGTCCGTGAGTTCTCGCCACAGATCGCGGCTCGCACCTTGGTGTTCATAAGCCGCCGGGGGCGGGTCCCTGGCCTTAAGCAGCCTGGAACGAAAAATGCCGAACGGTTTCGGGAGCGCTGTCAGGTGGCAATGAGGTGGCGGCGAAGCCTGGTCTAAACCGCTGCTGTCGCGCGAATTTCGCTCAGTCTGACGCTGGACTCAGCATTGCCGCGGCAATGTTACCGGTGCAGCGATGCAGCGCCTCGGCGAAACGGGTCGGGTCCTGGCTCTCAAAGCGGTAGCGCGGCATGCTGATACTGATGCAGCCGATGGGGCTGCCCGCTACCCCTCGAATGGCGCCGCCATAGCAGCAGATGTCGAGTTCGTTCTCCTGCAGGTCGGTCGCATAGCCGCGCCTGCGTGTCGCCGCGATCTCTGCCTTCAGGGCCGCCTGATCCGTCAGCGTGTGGGGCGTGAAGGCCGGCATGGCCAGATTCGCGATCAGCGCCTCGCTTTCCGTCTCCGGAAGGCTTGCCAGAAAGGCCTTGCCGACGGAACTCGAATGCAGCGAGACACGCGTGCCGATGCGCGATGCCATGCGCACGGCGCGCCGGCTTTCGAGCTTGTCGATATAGACCATCTCGCCAGCGCTGGGCACGGCCAGATGCACGGTCTCGTCCGTCTCGTCACGGAGCGCGGCGAGATGTGGCAGGGCCCGGCGCCTGAGGTCTGACCCGTGCCAGGCGCGATAGGCGAGGCTCACGAGGCGGGGCCCGAGCAGCACGCGGCCGCGCAAGCCCTCGCTCCCCACCATGCCTTCCTGGGCGAGCACGCCGAGCAGGCGGTGCACTGTCGGGCGTGGATAGCCGGTGGCCCGGCAGAGTTCGGCGACGGTGGTGCCAGACGGCGCATCCGAGATCGCTTGCAGCAGGCGCATCACCTTGGAGATGACGGCCGTGCCCGGCACGTCA
>NZ_DATJJK010000261.1:0-8611 GCF_035492295.1 Acidisoma sp.
GGCTGGATCGCGATCGACGTCATCAAACTTCTGGCGGGCAGCCTCCTCGCCTATGCGGCGCTGCAAAGCGGGATCGTGTCCGACGAGGCGGTGCAGCCAGCGGCCATGTATCGCCTCGCCTTCGGCACCATCGCCTCGCCCTCCGTCGCCATCGTGGCGACCTGCGCGCTGGTGGTGGTCTCCCAGGTCAAGATCAACATCACCAACGCCTATGCCGGCTCGCTCGCCTGGTCGAATTTCTTTTCCCGCCTGACGCACAGCCATCCCGGCCGCGTGGTCTGGCTGATCTTCAACATCGTCATCGCCCTGCTGCTGATGGAGACGGGCGTCACCAAGACCATCCAGCACACACTGGTCGTCTATGCCGATGTCGCGGCCGGATGGATGGGCGCGCTGGTCGCGGATCTGGTGGTGAACAAGCGGCTCGGGCTCAGCCCGAAGGGCATCGAGTTCAAGCGCGCCCATTTGTTCGACATCAATCCCGTGGGCGTCGGCGCCATGCTGTTGGGCGTGGTCGCGTCCCTCGGCGCCTATGCTGGCCTCTTCGGCACGCAGGCGGCCGCGCTCTCCACCTTCATCGCCTTCGGCAGCGCCTTCCTGGCCGCGCCCGTCATCGCCTGGGCCACGGGGGGCCGCACCTATCTCGCCCGGCGCGGCCGCGCCGCCTGGGCCCATCGCGGCACCATTCCCTGCAGCATCTGCGAACATGAATTCGAGCCCGAGGACATGGCCTATTGCCCGGTCTATTCCGGGCCGATCTGCTCGCTCTGCTGCTCGCTCGACGCGCGCTGCCACGATGCCTGCAAGCCGCATGGCCGGGTCGCCGAGCAGGTGGCGAAAAGCTTCCGCTTTATCCTGCCGGAGCCGGTCATCCTGCTCGCCCGCGCGCGCCTCGCGCGGTTCCTCGGCGTGCTGTTTCTCTTCGCCGCCGGCACCGGCCTGCTGCTGATCGCGATCGACGCGCAGACGGTGAGCAGCGGGCCGATCAGCGAGGCCGCCGCCGCCGCCGCCTTCTGGAAGACCTTCCTGGTCATGCTGGTGATCGGCGGCGTCGTCTCCTGGCTCGCCGTGCTCGCCCAGGAAAGCAGGCGCGCGGCGGAGGAGGAGACCCGGCGGCAGACCGCCTTGCTGCTGGACGAAATCAGCGCCCACCGCCAGACGGATGCCGAGCTGCAGCGGGCGAAGGAGGCGGCCGAAGCCGCATCCCGCGCGAAAAGTCGCTACGTTGTCGGCATCAGCCACGAGCTGCGCAGTCCGCTCAATGCCATTCTCGGCTATGCCCAGCTGCTGGAGAAGGATGCGGATATTCCCGTCCGCAAGCGGGAGGGCCTGCGCATCATCCGTCGCTCGGGCGAGCATCTGACGGCGCTGATCGGGGGCTTGCTCGACATCTCCAAAATCGAGGCCGGGCATATCGAACTCTACCGGGACGAGATCCGTCTGCCGGAATTCCTCGACCATCTGGTGCAGATGATGCGCTTGCAGGCCGAGACGAAGGGCATTGCCCTGCATTACCGCGCCGATCCGCTGCCCCGCCTCGTCTATGCGGATGAGCACCGGCTGAGGCAGGTGCTCATCAATCTGCTCTCCAATGCCATCAAGTTCACCGCCGCCGGCAGTGTCACCTTCATTGTGCGCTACCGCAGCCAAGTCGCGGAATTCGAGATCGCCGATACCGGGCGCGGCATCGCCGAGGCCGACCTCATCCGCATTTTCGAGCCCTTCCAGCGCGCGGGCGACCAATCCGTGCCCGGCACGGGTCTCGGCCTCACGATCGTCCGGTTGCTGACGGAGGTGATGGGCGGCGAGGTGACGGCCACCAGCCAGCTTGGGGAGGGCAGCCGCTTCCGCCTGCGCCTCATGCTGTCGGAAGCGCCGGAGACGCTGAAACCCGCGCCCGCCGCGCTGGAAATTACCGGCTATCGCGGCCGGCGGCTGACGGTGCTGGTGGCCGATGACGACGCGACCCAGCGCTCCCTCATGCTCGATCTGCTGACGCCCCTGGGCTTCACCGTGGTGGGTGCTGCCGGCGGGACCGACTGTCTCGCCATGACCGAGCAATGGCGGCCGGACCTCTTTTTGCTCGATCTTTCGATGCCCGACATGACGGGCTGGGATCTGGCCCAGCGGCTGCGCGAGGGGCGGGCGGGTACCGAGGCGCCGATCATCATCGTCTCGGCCAATGCGCGGGAATTGGAGGTCGCCCCGCGGGAGGGCCAGTTTCATGACGACGTGATGGCAAAGCCGGTGCGGCTCGACCTGCTGCTGGAAAGCATCGGCCGGCTGCTCGGCCTGGAATGGACGCGGCTCGCGACCGAGCCGGTGGCGGACCGCGTGGCGGCTGGCGGCGCGCTGACCGGCGCGCAGCTGGGCGAGCTGCGCGAACTCGCGGCCATCGGCTATGTCCGCGGCATTCGCCAGAGGCTCGATGCCCTGGCGGAGGAAGACCCCGCGCTGGAACCCAGCCTGCAGCCCCTGCGCGCGCTGATCGCGGACTACCGGCTTGATGCCTTTCTGGTGGTGCTGGACGAAATGACCCGGCCGAAGGCCGCAGAATGAAGCAGCGGGATGTCATCCTGGTGGTGGACGATACGCCCGGCACGCTCGGCGTGCTCAACGAGGTGTTGGAGGATGCGGGCTATACCGTGCTGATGGCGCAATCGGCTGCCGCCGCCATGACGATTCTGGAGCGGGTTCTGCCAGACGTCATCCTGATCGACGCCGTGATGCCCGGGATGGACGGGTTCGAGGCCTGCCGGCGGATGAAGCGCAATCCGGCGCTCGCCTCCGTCCCCATCATCTTCATGACCGGCCTGACGGAAAGCGAGGACGTGGTGCGCGGGCTCGAGGCCGGTGGCGTTGATTACGTGACGAAGCCGCTGCAGCTCTCCGAAGTCGTGGCGCGCATCCGCGTGCATCTGACGGGCGCGCGGCGGACGCAGAGTGCCCAGGCGGCGCTCGACACCGCAGGGCGCTTTCTCCTCGCGACCGATATGGAGGGGGAGCTGCAATGGGCAACACCGCAGGCGGCGACGCTGCTCGGCCAGCTTGCGCCGCAGGACGGCAGTAGCGGGATCGAAACGATCGCCGCCTGCCCCTGGGTTGGGGATTGGCTGGCCGAGGCAACTGATCACCATCCGGGTAGCGTCGCGGCGACCTTGGGCGAGGGGCCGCTGCTGCAATTCGTCTATGTCGGGCGGATGGCGCCGGACGAGATTCTGTTCCGGATCCAGGAGATGCGGAGCTCGACCGAGGAAGCGCGGCTGCGCGACCGGCTCGGCCTGACGGCGCGGGAGGCCGAGGTTCTGCTCTGGATCGGTCACGGCAAGGGCACAAAGGATATTGCCGAGATCCTCGGCATGAGCCCGCGCACGGTGCAGAAGCACCTGGAGCAGATCTACGCCAAGCTTGGCGTCGAGAATCGGGCGGCCGCGGCCGCGATCGCGATCCGCACGATTGGCTAGAGAGTGATCGTCTCAGATAGGGGCGGTGCTGCTTCGACGAGCCCCTGAATCCCCGGCCGCTGGCGCGGCCGGGGAAAGTCGTTACTTCGACGCTTTCATGACAAAGAGACCCACCCAGCTCTGCACCTTGCCGCCATTGATGCGGAATTTATAGCCGATCGGCCGGTGCGTGCCGTTGGATAGGGTCGCGATCGCCATGCAGGCGATTTCGTTGCCGGCCTGCTTGTCGGTCGTGATGCCGGCAAGATCGGTTACGGTGAAGGGGGCGTTGGATTTCTTGAGGGCAAAGTCGATGCCGGTCCGGGCCTGCGCGCTGTCGCAGGCGGGCAGGCTGGGTTCGGCCATCGCGGCATGCGCCCCGAGCGTCAGGGCCATGGCGGCGCCACACAGTGACAATCCGAATCTCATTCCGTCTCTCCATTTCGGGACGGGCGGACTGTATCGCCGCCCGGCAATCAGATGGCGGCAGACCCAAAAAAAGAAACCGCCCTCGGCATCCTCCCAGGGCGGTGTGCTCATTTAGAGCTTCTGAAGATTGGAAGCGGCCTGCTTGCCGCGTTCGGTAATGATGTCATAGGTGACCCGGTCGCCTTCGGTCACGCTCTTCAACCCGGCCGCCTGAACCGCCGTGATGTGAAGGAAAACGTCCTTGCCACCTTCCTGCGGGGTGATGAAGCCGTACCCCTTTTCCATGTTGAACCATTTAACAGTGCCACTCGACATTACAGATCACTCTCAGTGTTACAGAACGTTAGGAATAGCCTCGGAAATGGCCCTCCGCTACCCCCTGGGCAATATAGTCGAGACAAGGGAGGCGGCAAACGCGGGCCTCCCTCAAATAATGGACGCTTCACCCAGGCTTTAAGCAGTGTATGAAGCGCCCATACTAAAACCGATGGCGGCAAGCGTCCTGGCGGCTTTCCGAGCCGGGTCTTTGTCGGCGCTAGAGAGAAGAGAGTATGGCTGGCTTCAAGACAAATAGCTTCCACGACCGCCGCGATGCGGCACTCAAGGCCAAACAGGAACTTCTAGAAAAGTTCAAGGCTCGGCCGCAGGGCGATCACCCCCGCCTGCAGGCGCTTGCCGAAGAGCGCAAGCGCATTGCCGAAGCCCGCGCCATTCGCGATGCCGAGCGCGAGCTTCGTCGCCAGGAGCAGATGAAGCGCGAGGCAGAGGAGGAGGCGCGCCGCCGGGAAGAGGAAGCAGCCCGCATCGCCGCCGAGAAGGAGGCTGCCCAGGCTGCGATCCTCGCCGAGGAGGAGCTGAGGGAGAAGCAGAAGGCGGCGCGCGATGCGCGTTACGCCGCCCGCAAGGCCCGCCGCCGCTAACCGGCCCCCAGTGGGGCTTCGGAGTGGCGCCGGGGGGCTTCGGCCCCCATCTGCTGTCCGAGGTGCGAGTTCCTGACGCGCCATGGCTTGGCCAATGGCGTCTTTCGCCGGTCTGGTGCCGCGTTGTCTGCGCTTGTTGCTATATGATACGATATAGCAATGAGTTGGATGGACGATCTTTTCTGGCCTGCCTTCGGCCTTGCCGCCATCCTTGCGGGCTTCGGCCTGGCCTGGTTCGCGCCTGACAGTTTTTGGCCGGCCCTGGCTCTTGCTCCGGCTTCCCTGCTGGTCGCCTGGGCGGCAGCCTTTCCCCACAAAGCGACCGTGCTCTGGCTGCTCGTCATCGCGACCTGCCCGGAGATGTGGCTGGCCGATCTCCTCCGCCTGCCGGACCCGGAACCCGTGATCGGCCTCGACAAGGCAGTGGGCCTTGTCCTGGTTCTTCTTTGCGTCCTGCGCTACGGACCCCGCCTGCCTCTCGCCAACCCGGCGCTTGCTTTTCCTGCCATGGCCGCTGTCGGCGTGCTGCACGGGCTCTGGCCGGGGCTGACGGCGATGGACAGCGTCCGCAGTCTCGCAGGCTCCGTCGCTCCCTTCGCCTTCTCCTTTGCCCGGCTTTCGACCGGCTGGTGCCGCGCCGTGATCCGCAGCGTGATTGTCGCACCCTTCGTCATTCTCGGCTTTGGCGCCTGTCTCGCGGCGGCCGGGCTGCGTCCGCTCTATATCCTGGAGGATGGGGCGCTGCGCCTCGGTGCATCCGGCCACCCCGCCTTTCTCGCCGGCTTCACCCTCACCAGCCTCTATGCCCTGCTGCTCGAACTGGTGCGCGAGCGGCAGCGCTTCGCCCTTGTCCTGCTCAGCGGGGACCTCATGATCCTGCTCGCGACCGGGGCACGGGCACCGCTGGCACTCGCGGCCGTCCTCATTTTCCTCGTCACGGCTTTTGTGCGAGCCCCCGCCTGGCCCTGGGCAGCGCGCATCCCCCTCCTGCTGGCAGGTTTCGCCGCCCCGGCGCTGGCGGTCTTTGCCGCGCCGCTGCTCGGCTTCGTCCGCCTCCTCTCGCTGGCGGAGCAGGGGGATATGACCAGCCTCAGCAACCGCAATCTCATTTGGCCGGTGTATGAAGCAGCCTTTCTGCGCTCACCCTGGTTCGGCTGGGGCACCGGCGCGGGCAAGATCGTGGTGCCGGTCGGCACACCGCTCTGGCATCTCCTCGGCACCAATGCGGCGCATAACGAATACCTCCGCATCGCCGTGGAGGGGGGAGGCTTCGGCCTCGCGCTCCTGCTCCTGCTGTTCATCCTCTGGTGGCAGCGCGGCTTGCGCGGCATGAGCCGGCCCGAGCGGCAGGTCATGATCCTCGTTCTGCTGGCCTTCGGCGTTCATTCCGCGACCGACAACACCCTGATCGCGACCACGGCAAGCCTCCTCTTCGCCTGGGTTTCGGCGGTCTTTGCCCGAGCGGAGCGGGAGGCGGAGGGTGGCCTCCGGTCCTGAGCTGGGGCAAGATGATTCGGCATGACCGAGTATCGCATCACCGACGTCCCGCAGCCGAGCCGTCTGCATTTCCGCGCCATCGAGGACGCGCTGATCGCCTTCAGCGACCCGCGAGCCGGCGCGGGTGACTGGCCGGACCGCGCCCTCTGCCTTGCCATTCCGGACGCCGAGGGCAAGACCGTCGGCGGGCTCTGGGGCCGCTTCTACTACGACTGGCTCTTCATCGAGCTTATCTGCGTGCCGGAGGATCGGCGCGGTGAGAAGCTCGGCTCCGTCCTGCTCTCGATGGCGGAAGCGCAGGCGCGGGAATGGGGCGCCGTCGGCGTCTGGCTGGATACGTTCAGCTTCCAGGCGCGTGGCTTCTACGAGAAGAAGGGGTATCGGCTGTTCGGGGAGATCAAGGATTTTCCGCCGCCGCACAAGCGCTTCTATCTGAGCAAGCTGCTCGACCCGACCGGCCCTGCACGCGTCGTGCATCCCGCGATCCGGCCCATCGACAATCCGGGACCGGAGGAGCGCGAGGCGATCGGCCATGCTCTCAATCTGTTCAACGACGCAGCCCTCGGCGGCGACCCCTGGCCGGACGAGACGCTGTGCTTCACGATCACGGATGCCACAGGCGGCATTGCCGGCGGGCTTTGGGGCCGCAGCTACTATCGCTGGCTGCATATCGACCTGCTCTTCGTCCCCGAAAAAGCGCGCGGACGGGGCCTAGGCACCGAACTGCTGCGCCGCGCCGAGGACGTCGCACGCAGCCGTGACTGTATCGGCGTCTGGCTCGATACGTTCAGCTTTCAGGCGCCTGACTACTATCCGCGCCATGGCTACACGCCTTTCGGCCGGCTGGAAGCCTATCCGGATGAGCAGAGCCGGACTTTTTTCGCCAAGCGGCTCGATCGCGGCTAGCGGCAAGGTGGCTGGCCCCGAGGGGAGGATGAC
This sequence comes from Acidisoma sp., assembly GCF_035492295.1. Taxonomy (GTDB): domain Bacteria; phylum Pseudomonadota; class Alphaproteobacteria; order Acetobacterales; family Acetobacteraceae; genus Acidisoma. The sequence goes on from NZ_DATJJK010000261.1 coordinate 7,229, forward strand.
GATGAATTTCGTGCATGCCGGGCCGACGCTGCTGGCTGCCTTTCTTGCCTCCCTGGTGGAATTTGTGGAGGCGTTGACCGTCGTGCTCGCGGTCGGCGCCATGCGCGGCTGGGCGGGCGCGCTCGCGGGCAGCGGCGGCGCCTCGCTGCTCCTGCTGCTGCTCGTCGCGGGTTTGGGGCCGCTGCTGACGGCCATCCCGCTGGCAATCGTACAGGTTTTCCTCGGCGTGCTGCTGCTTCTGCTCGGCATGCGCTGGCTGCGCAAAGCGGCGCTGCGCAGCGCCGGCATCATTCCGCTGCATGATGAGGAGGCGCTCTACGCCGAGAGCCGAGCCTCGCTGGCCGGCGGGGCGGCGGCGCGCGGGATCGACGGCCTCGCCTTCTCCACCGCCTTCAAAATCACCATGATCGAAGGGATCGAGGTCGTCTTCATCGTCGTCGCCATGGGGGGTGCGGGTCCGGGCCTGCTTTGGCCGGCGGCGGCCGGCGCGGCGGCGGCCTTCCTGCTGGTGATTCTTCTCGGCATCCTGCTGCGCCGCCCGGTCTCGACGATCCCCGAGAACATCCTCAAATTTGTCGTGGGCGTGCTGCTCTGCGGCTTCGGCACCTTCTGGGTCGGCGAGGGCGGCGGAATCGCCTGGCCGGGCGGGGATCTGTCCCTGCCGGCGCTCTGCCTGGGCTTCCTGCTCGCGGCACTCCTCAGCGTGCGGCTGGCGGAGCAACGCCTCGGCCGCCGGCGCATCGCACCATGAGCGGCCGGCTGAGTGCGATCCTGCATGCCGTCCAGGTGGAAACCTGGGCGCTTTTCGTCGATGACGGGGTCTTCGCCGGCGCCATCCTGGCCTGGCTCGTGCTGGGCTTGATCGGCCTGCCGCGTGCGGGCCTGCCGCCCTGGCTGCCTGGGCCGCTGCTCTTCGCGGGTCTCGCTGTCATCCTGGTCGCCGGTGCGCTCCGCGCCTGCCGGAAAAGAGGCTTTTAGCGTCCCTCTTCGGCCGATTGGAGGAGGCGCCGCCGCACCTTGTCATAGCCGATCAGCGGCAGCAGATGCCGGAGATCCGGGCCGCTTTCCTCACCCGTCAGCGCCAGGCGCAGCGGGTGATAGAGCGCGCGCCCCTTCCGGCCCGTGGCGGCTGCGAGTTGCTTGGTCCAGGCGCCCGCGGTTTGCTCGTCCCAGGGTTCCGCTGGCAGGCTCTCCGCCGCCGCGCGCAAAAGATCCGCGTCCCCCGGTTGGGCGGGCGCCAGGATCTCGCCGGCCACGATCTCCCACCAGTCCCGCGCCTCGCGCAGCAGATCGAGATTGCCGCGCACGGCGAGCCAGAATTCTTCTGTCGCACCCGCGGGCAGGCGATCCGCCATGGCCGCGAACTCCAGCCGGTGGAGCAGG
>NZ_DATJJK010000262.1:0-31801 GCF_035492295.1 Acidisoma sp.
GCGACCGGAGGTGCATATGGGCGGCCACGGGCTTTACGGGACGGTAGGGGACTACATGCGCTTCATCCGCATGTGGCTGAACGACGGAGCCGGCGAGCACGGGCAGGTCCTTGCGCCCGAGACCGTGCAGATGGCGGTACGCAACCATCTCGGCGACAAGAAGATCACCATGCTGCCCGGCGTGATCCCGTCCTTGTCCCATGATGCGGAATTCTTCCCCGGCCAGTCGAAATCCTGGGCCCTCAGTTTCATGGTCAACGACGAAGAAGCGCCAACCGGCCGCCCGGCCGGTGCCCTGGGATGGGCAGGGCTCGCGAACCTGTTCTACTGGATCGACCGCAAGGGCGGCTTCGGCGGCTTTTGGGCAACGCAGATCCTGCCGTTTGGCGATCCGGTCTCGTTTGGCGGATACCTGGATTTTGAGACGGGATTCTACGACACCCTGCGGCAGAAGCAGGCCGCCTGACATCCGCTGCGCCGGCGTCACGGAGCACGCCAAGCTTGCGCGATGGGAACGGACCCAAGGCGAACAATTCGGCGAGATGTCGTGACCCTGAAATAGATCACGGCGGCCGGCCTCGTGCTGACGGTCGCCATCCTGATCCTCGCAGCCGCCCGGCACGGGTAAGGCTGCGGGATCCCGCCCTCTCGCGAACTATCGGCGCGACAATGGAACCCAGATTCGTCAACCGAAATCCAAGGCAGCTTATGGGGTGATATTGGCCAAAGCTTGGACAGAGCGTCCGCGGGCAGCCTGTAAAAAATATCGATTGTAAATGGCGTCCCGTACGAGATTCGAACTCGTGTTACCGCCGTGAAAGGGCGGTGTCCTAGGCCTCTAGACGAACGGGACAGGCCGTATCCGTGCCGCGGTGCCGCTTTGCGGGCAGCACCATTGGCCGGGTGGCGCTGGGTAGCCGAGGCCAGGACGGGAATCAAGCCCCGGCCGTCGCATTCCTCCGCCGCGCGGCAGAAAAAGCGGCCACGGGCTTCGCGCCCACATGTCAGGCCCAGGCCGCGTCCTGCACCATGAAACTCGCGCTCACCGTGCCGTTCCATTCCTCGGCCCGGAGATGGCCCGCAAGGTGCAGCGGCCGATGCCCGCTATCCATCAGCGCCTCCGCCACCGGCCCGGCCTTGGCGCGGAAGAGCAGCGCCTTCAGCCGCCCACCGCCTTCGCCCTCGACCATGGCGCGGATCGTGGCACCGTCCTTGCCGATGCGGTCCGCCTTCATGACGCGGACATGGCTCACGACCAGCAGCGGCTCGTCATTGCCCTGGCCGAAGGGGGCAAGACGAAGAAGCTGTTCGGCCACCGGCACGGTGGCGCCGCGCGCCGTCAGCACGCCCTCCACCGAAAGGGCAGCGGCAGCAGGCATGTCGGCGGCGGCCGCCAGTCGGTCATTCAGGAAGGCGTGCAGCGCGGGCACCGCTTCTTGGAGGAGAGAGAAACCCGCCGCCATGGCATGCCCACCGCCACGCTCCAGAAGCCCGCTCTGCCGTGCGGCAAGGATCGCCGCGCCGATGTCGATGCCGGGCACGGAGCGGGCCGAGCCGGTCGCGCGGCCTTCGCCGAAGGCCATGACGCCGGCGGGCCGGTTGAACTTTTCCTTCAGCCGCCCGGCGACGATGCCGACAACGCCGGCATGCCAGCCCTCGCCGCCCACGAGCAGCACCGGGCAACCCGCCGCGATCTGCGCTTCCGCAAGCCGGATCGCCTCCTCCATCACGCCCAGTTCGATCTGCTGGCGCTGGCGGTTGACGCTGTCGAGCAGCTCGGCGATCTCGCGGGCCTCCTCGAGATCCTCGGTCAGCAGCAGCCGCAGGCCGAGACCCGAGTCGGAGACACGGCCGCCGGCATTGATGCGCGGCCCGAGCGCGAAACCGCAGGTCATGGCGGAGGGCACCCCCTTCGCCTGCGCGACCTCGAGCAGGGCCGCGATGCCCGGCCGCCCGCCGCGCGCCATGATGCGCAGTCCCTGCGCCACGAAGGCGCGGTTGAGGCCGGTTAGCGGCATCACGTCGCAAACCGTCGCCAGCGCCACGAGGTCGAGGAAGCGCATGAGGTCGGGGGCCGGCCGTGCCTCCGTAAAGAAGCCGTCCCGGCGCAGATGGCGCAGCAGGGCAACGGCCGTCAGGAAGGCAATGCCGGTCGCGCAGAGCATGCCCTGGCCCGAGCCACAGTCCAGCCGGTTGGGATTGACCGTCGCCAGGATGGTGGGCGGTGGACCTTCCGCCTTGTGATGGTCGAGTACCAGGATATCGGCCGGGGTCGGCAGGGCCGCGAAAATATCGTGCGCCGCCGTGCCGCAGTCGACGCAGACGATGAGGCGGGCGCCCTTCGCAATCAGGCCGGCAAGCGCCGGGACATTGGGGCCGTAGCCCTCCGTCGTGCGGTCGGGGATATGGGTGTGGACGACGCAGCCGAATCCGCGCAGCAACTCGGTCATCAGCGCGGTTGAGCAGGCGCCGTCAACGTCGTAGTCGCCGAAGACACCAATGGTCTCGCCGTGCTCCACCGCTTGCGCCAGCCGTGCCGCGGCATGATCCATGTCGGTCAGGGTCGAGGGGTCGGGCAGCAACGCGCGCAGCGTCGGCACGAGGTAATGCGTCGCCTCTTCCAGGCCGATGCCGCGGATGGCGAGCAGCCGGCCGACGATCTCGGGCAGTTCGAGCCTCTGGGCGAGGCCAAGGCCGAGATGCGGGGGCACCGCCAGCGCACCCGGCCGCCAGAGCCACCGCCTGCCGCTCACACTGGTCTCGACGCCGAGGACGAGATCGGGCGCCGCCTCGGACGGCGCCGAGACGAGCGCGCTCAGCGTCCGCTCTCCCCGAACCAGGCCATCATCGGGCCTGGGTCCAATGTTTGATCGCGAAGTCATGATGCGCTTCGACGAAACGGACGGTGCCCGATTTGCTGCGCATGACGACGGAATGCGTCACGGCGCCAGCGCCGCTGCGCAGCACGCCACGCAACATTGGACCGGCGGTCACCCCGGTCGCGGCGAACATCACGTCGCCACCGGCAATCTCATGGAGACCGTATTTACGGTTGGGGTCGGTGACGCCCATCGTCCGCGCCCGCTCGATCTGGCCCTCGTCCTCGTAGAGCAGGCGGCATTGCATCTGCCCGTTCATGCAGCGGAGCGCCGCCGCCGCAATGACACCCTCCGGCGCGCCGCCCGATCCGAGGTAGATGTCCACCCCGCTCAGCGGCAGGGCGGTCGCGATGCAACCGGCGACGTCGCCGGCTTCGATCAGCATGATGCGCGCCCCGGCCGCACGGCAGTCGGCGATGATCTCGTCGTGCCGCGGCCGGTCGAGCAGGCAGACGACGAGATCGGAGACATCCACCTTCTTTGCACGGGCAAGGTTGCGGAGGTTTTCGCCGGTCGGCGCGTCAAGGTCGACCACGCCCTGGGGCAGGCCGGCGCCCACCGCGATCTTCTGCATGTAGATGTCGGGGGCGTGCAGGAAGCGGCCCTTGTCGGCGAGCGCGATCACCGCCATGCCGTTGGCCGCACCCTTGGCGACGATTTCGGTACCCTCAAGCGGGTCGACGGCAATGTCCATCTCCGGGCCGCCCTGGCCGACCTTCTCGCCGATATAGAGCATCGGCGCCTCGTCCATCTCGCCCTCGCCGATGACGACCGTGCCGGAGATCAGCACGCTGTCGAAGGCATGGCGCATGGCCTCCACGGCGGCGCCGTCGGCGGCGTTCTTGTCGCCTCGGCCGATCCACTGGGCGGCCGCGATGGCTGCCGCCTCCGTCACGCGCACCAGTTCGAGCGCCAGGTTGCGATCGGTATGTTGCCGGGGAAGCTGGGCCATCGCGTGCTCCTTCAGGTTCTTTCGCGCGCAGGCCAAGCCTAGCTCAGGCGGCGCCGATTCGAGAAATCACGCAGGGCCGCGGCGGGCGCTTCAGGTAGCGCCGATGCGGATGAGGGCTGGCGGCTCCAGCACGCTGGACAGCGCCGCGATCTGGGCCACCGCCTTCATCATCGCGGCCTCCGTCGTCTCGTGAGTCACGAGGACGATGGGCACCGCCTCCCCCGGGGCACGGCCGTGCTGCAGCATGGATTGCAGCGAGACGCCGGTATCGCGCAGCACGGCAGTTACCTCCGCCATCACGCCCGGCCGGTCCAGCACCATCAGCCGCAGGTAATAGGCGCCGTGATGCGCCTCCATCGGCAGGATGGGCAGGGGGGTCAGCGCATCACCCTCGGCGCCCCAGATCGGAGTGAGGCGGCCGCGCGCGATGTCGATCAGATCGGCCACGACCGCCGAGGCTGTGGGGCCGGCACCGGCGCCGCGGCCCATGAGCATGACGCGGCCGACGAAATCGCCCTCCGCCACCACGGCGTTGAAGACGCCGTCGACCTGAGCGATCTCCTCCCGCTCCGGCACCAACGCCGGATGGACGCGCATGGAAACGCCGTCGGCATGGCGGCTCGCGATGCCAAGCAGCTTGATGCGCATGCCGAGTTCACCGGCGAAGGCGATGTCGAGGGCGGAGATGCGGCGGATGCCCTCGACATGCAGCGCCGGGAAGTCGACCGGCTGGCCGAAGGCGAGGGCGCCGAGGATCGCGAGCTTATGGGCCGCGTCCACGCCGTCGATGTCGAAGGAGGGATCGGCCTCCGCGTAGCCGAGCTTCTGCGCATCGGCGAGCACGTCGTCGAAATCCCGGCGCTGCTCGCGCATCACGGTCAGGATATAGTTGCAGGTGCCGTTGAGGATGCCGGAGACGGAGCGGATCTCGTTGGCGGCGAGGCCCTCGCGCAGTGCCTTGATGGCGGGAATACCGCCGGCCACCGCCGCCTCGAAGGCGAGCGGCACGCGATGGTCCTCAGCAAGCCGCGCGAGTTCGGCGCCATGGAGTGCCAGTAGCGCCTTGTTCGCGGTCACGACCGGCTTGCCTACGGTGATCGCCGCGCGCACAGCGGCAGCGGCGGGTCCGTCCGACCCGCCGATCACTTCGATCAGGACATCGACATCCGGGTCCCGCGCCAGGGACACGGGGTCTTCATGCCAGGTCAGCCCCTCCGTCGAGAGGCCGCGGTCCCGCGTCCGGTCGCGGGCCGAAACCGCCGTGACCGTCACCGGCCGCCCGGCGCGGGCGGTGATGATCGTCGCGTTTTGCCGGAGCAGGGAAAGGGTGCCGGCACCGACAGTGCCCAACCCCGCGATGCCGACGCGGAGCGGTTTATGGGGGTCGCTCATGGGATATCCAGTGCGGAAGACGCCTGCGTGGAGGCCGGGGGAAGGTTGCCGTCCTGGCCCAGGAAGTTGCGGATGTTCCGCACCGCCTGGCGCAGGCGCTGGGTATTCTCGACAAGCGCGATGCGGACATGGCCGTCGCCATATTCGCCGAAACCGATGCCCGGGGCGACGGCGACATGCGCGCGCTCGAGCAGCAGTTTCGAGAAGTCGAGGCTGCCGAGATGGGCATAGCGCGCGGGGATCGGCGCCCAGGCGAACATCGAGCCTCGCGGGCTCGGCACCTGCCAGCCGGCGGCGGCAAGGCCGGGGATCAGCACGTCCCGTCGCTCGCGATAGAGGGCGCGCGCCGCATCCACGCAGTCCTGCGGGCCGTTGAGGGCGGTGACGGCGGCGACCTGGATCGGCGTGAAGGCGCCATAGTCGAGATAGGACTTCATGCGGGTCAGCGCCGTGACCAGCCGCTGGTTTCCGGCGGCGAAGCCCATGCGCCATCCCGGCATGGAATAGGTTTTCGACAGGCTGGTGAACTCGACCGTCACATCCTTCGCCCCTTCCACCTGCAGCACCGAGGGCGGCGGCTCGCCCTCGAAATACAGCTCGGCATAGGCAAGGTCGGAAAGGATGAAGAATTCGTGGCTGCGGGCGAGTTTCACGAGTTCCTTGTAGAAGTCGAGGGTCGCGAGATGCGCCGTCGGGTTCGATGGGAAGTTCACGATCAGTGCCGTGGGCTTGGGCACCGAATGGCGCACGGCGCGGTCGATCGCGCGCAGCATCTCGTCGTCCGGGGTCGCCGGGATGGAGCGCACGGTGGCACCGGCGATGATGAAGCCGAACTGATGGATGGGGTAGGAGGGGTTCGGCACCATGATGGTGTCGCCCGGAGACGTGATGGCCGCGGCGAGGTTCGCGAGACCCTCCTTGGAGCCGAGGGTCGCGATCACTTCGGTCTCGGGGTCGAGCGTCACGCCGAAGCGGCGCTGGTAGTAGCCGGCGAGCGCCCGGCGCAGGCCGGTGATGCCGCGGCTGACGGAATAGCGGTGGGTGCGCGGGTCCTGCACCGCTTCCACGAGCTTCGCCACGATATGCGGCGGCGTCGGGCTGTCCGGGTTGCCCATGCCGAGATCGATGATGTCGGCGCCCTCGGCGCGTGCCGCAGCCTTGGCCTTGTTTACGACCGCGAAGACGTAAGGGGGCAGGCGACGGATGCGGTGGAATTCTTCGGTCATGGTTTCTGGCCCGGCAGGGAGAGGACGACAGTACGGCGGGGGTGAAGCCGTTACGCCCAAACCCCCGCCGGCTCAATCACCGAAACGTCAATCCACCAATCGCGCGAGGCCGCCCTGGCCCTGGGCTTCCGCGGTTGTCACGAGGCGGCTCATGGGGACGCCGTTCGCCATCAACTGCACGGTGATGGCGCGTGCGCGTTCCAAAGCGAGCGGCATGGCCGCCGCCTGCACCCCGACCGCGGTCGCCGTTGCACTGCCGAAGCCGGTGATCGCAATGCGATTGCCCTGCCGCGCCTGGGCAAGATCGCGGAGCGCGCGCTGCATGGGGGGACTGAGAATCGCGGACCCCGGCGCGAAGGTGATGGGCACGGGCGCCACGTCCGGCAGCGGAGCGGGGGGAACATAGGGTGCGGGCTGCGGCACTGCTTTCGGCGGCGTGTAGGTGGAGGGTGTGGCCGAAATCGCGAAGCCCGGCACGTTGGCAGGCGCCGGCACGCTGGTCGGCACCGGCGGCGGATGCGCCTCGTCCGGCTGGGCGACCGGGCCGAGCGCCCCGGGAACGCTGAGGCCATTATTCGCGTCAAAGGTCTTGTAACGGGTCTCCGCCTGTCCGGCGGCGTTGACGGGCACTTCGCCAGGACCTTTGCTGCCCGGGGCTGCGCTGGAGGTATCGAGGGTGACAGTGCTGCCGGATGCCGGGGCCCGGGTGGCGGCGGCCGTGGCCGCGGCCGCAACGGTTGCGGGCGGAGGGGCCGAGGCCTGAGAGCCGGCAGGGCCGGGGGCTGCCGCCAGGCGGCGGATCGCATCCTGATCAGCGGTGGAAGGGGTAGCCGCAGCCGTCGCCGCAGGTGTCGCCGGCGCCGGCACCGGCTTCGCGGCCGCCAGGGTCTGAGTCTGAGCCGGCGTTTGGCCCGGCGTCGAGGGCAGGGTCGGGATCGGATTGTCAGTGGCATATTGATGCGCCGCGGCACCCTGGGAGGCGAGGGTTGCTTGCAGGTCGCGCCACTCCCAGTCCGGCATGCCGGCCGGGCGGGCGGGCGCATTGGCGATATGGGGATAGGGTGCATTGGCCTTGGGCGGCGGCGGCCGGTCGCGCGCGATTGCGCCACCTTCCAGTCCATGCCACCAACTCACCGGATTGATGGCCTTGGGCGTCGCGCTGCAGCCCGCGAGCAGCAGCAGAAGGACCGTCGCCGACGCCGCGGATCTCCGCGCGTTTGCACCCCCGCTGGCAGTCCTGACTATGGGTTGAACCCGGCCGCACCGGGGCATACCCTCTGATTCGGTTGGAAACATACGGCGCATGTCCTTCAAGGCGGGGCCTGATCTAACCCAAGCGAACAAAGCCGCAAAGGATCGTATCATGGCGGATAGCGAGAAACCGGACCCCCAGGATATCCGCCTGCCTGATCCGGAGCTCGTCCGGCGGACCATGACCGACATTGCCGAACGATCCCAGCGCATCATGGTGGGGTGGCTGAAGCGCCAAGGTGCGGAGAAGGCGGAGAGCGGGCGCGGGCAGGCCGATCCCCTCAATATCGGCGCCGCCTTCCTTGAGATGACGGCCCGCCTCATGTCCAACCCTGCGCGCCTGATGCAGGCGCAGCTGGGTCTGTGGCAGGACTATATGTCTCTTTGGCAGAACACCACGCGCCGCATCATGGGGATCGAGACCGAGCCCGTGATCGAGGCCGATCCGCGCGACCGGCGCTTCAAGGACGGCGCCTGGCAGGACAACGAGATCTTCGACTTCATCAAGCAGAGCTACCTGCTCTCCGCCCGATTCGTACAGGAAGTGGTGAAGGATGTGGACGGGCTGGACCCCAAGGTGGCCCAGAAGGTCGATTTCTATTCCCGCCAGTTCGTCGACGCGCTCAGCCCGAGCAACTTCGTCATGACCAATCCTGAGGTCCTGCGCCGCACGGTGGAGACCGGGGGCGAAAATCTCCTCAAGGGGCTGACCAACCTGCTCACCGATCTCGAGCGCGGGCGGGGCAAGCTCCATATCCGCATGACGGATACGGAAGCATTCAAGCTCGGCGAAAACATCGCGACGACGCCGGGCAAGGTCGTCTGGCAGACGCCGCTCATGCAGCTCATTCAGTATGCGCCGACCACCGAGACGGCGCTGAAGCGGCCGCTCCTCATCATTCCGCCCTGGATCAACAAGTTCTACATCCTCGATCTCCGTGCCAAGAACAGCTTCGTGCGCTGGGCGACCGCCCAGGGGCATACCGTCTTCATGGTCAGCTGGGTCAATCCGGACGAGGACCTCTCGAACAAGGATTTCGAGGATTACATGAGCGAGGGCATCCTCGCCGCCCTCGATGCGATTGAGACCATCACCGGTGAGCGCGAGGTCAATGCCATCGGCTATTGCCTCGGCGGCACGTTGCTCGCCTCGACCCTTGCCTGGATGGCGGTCAAGAAGGATCGCCGCATCAAGTCGGCGACCTATCTGGTGACGCTGCTGGATTTCGCCGAGGCCGGGGAACTCGGCGTCTTCATCGACGAGCAGCAGATCCAGGCGCTGGAAGAGCGCATGAACAAGCGCGGCTATCTTGAAGGCGCGGAGATGGCGCAGACCTTCAACATGCTGCGCGCCAACGACCTCATCTGGTCTTTCGTGGTCAACAATTACCTGCTCGGCAACGAACCCTTTCCCTTCGACCTGCTCTACTGGAACAGCGACAGCACCCGCATGCCGGCGGCGATGCACAGCTTCTACCTGCGCAACATGTATCAGCGGAACAAGCTGCGGGAGCCGGGCGGCATTACGCTGGGCGGGGTGCCGATCGACCTTGGCCGGGTCAACCTGCCGATCTACATGCTGGCGGCGCGCGAGGATCACATCACGCCTTGGAAGTCGACCTATTCCGGCCTGAAATACATGAAGGGCCAGAAGCGCTTCGTGCTCGCGGCCTCCGGCCATATCGCAGGCGTCGTCAACTCGCCCGACTCGGGCAAATATAGCCATTGGGTGGCGAACGAGACGCCGGAGACGGCCGAGGCCTGGGAAGAGACCGCCACCGAGATCGCGGGCTCCTGGTGGCCGGACTGGCAGCGCTGGATTACCCGCCTGTCGCCCGAGACGGTGCCGGCCCGGACCGTGGGTGAGAACGTCACCGTGATCGAAAGCGCGCCCGGTTCCTATGTGAAGGTGCGGGCGTGAGAGCCGTGGCTACCCTGCCTGGGCGGCTGCGCCCGCCGTAAGCGATTCGCCGGGCGCCTGCCGGAATTTTACCGCGTAGGTCCCGAAGCGGCCGACGAAGATGCCCGTGCAGAAGCCGCCGACGACAAGGGTGACCAGCAGGAACGTGGTTTCCCGGGCAAGCGTCGGGTCCGTCGCCACCACATAGGCCACGGCATATTTCAGGACGAAGATGAGGAGGATAAGGGGCAGAACCGTCCGATCTCCTTCGAGCCCGATCAGCCAGCGCGGGTGATCGGCGCGCACTCGGGCCTGGCGGACCAGGGCAAAGCCCAGAGCCGTGCCTGCCAGCAGGCCAATGAGCCACACCGGCAGCATCGGAACGGTGATGGCCTTGTTGGTGGCGATCCCTTCGATATCGAGGCCAGCGAAGAGCACCGGCAAGATGGCGAGGCGCCACAGCGGGACGACATTGGCACTTCGCGCGGCGATTCCCCGCCGGATCAGCACGTAGAGGACCAGATAGACCCACCAGGGCGTGTGCTTGAGAGCCTCGATGATTGTGTTCACGCGTGTTGCCTCCCCGCGCCTGGTTGTCGGCGATCGTTCGTTGGGTTGTAGGTCGAAACTATTGGGATTTCAAAAGGGAAGGCGGCCCGTGACGGGCGGCATCGCTCTCCTGTAGAAGCGCTGCATGATCGCTGACCTCATCGCCCTTCTCCTTGGCCTCATCGGCCTCATCCTCGGTATCGCCGCTTTTTTCACGGCGCGCGCGCAGGGGGCAGGCCGAGAGGATGCGGCCGAACGCCTGCGCCTCCAGTCAGAGCAGATCCTGGCCGGGCTGCGCACCGAGCAGGAGACGTCCCGCAGCCAGCTAGCCGCGACCGAGCGCGGGCTGACCGCCGCCATCCAGACCGGGACCACCGGCGCGCTGACCAAAGCCTTCGAGCAGATCACCGCGGCCACCGCTGCGGTTTCCGCGTCGATGGACGCCATGCGGCAATCGGCCGTCGAGGAGCAGCGCAGAATAGGCACGACGCTCGACCAGCAGCTCACCACGCTGCGCGAGAGCAATGAGAAGCGGCTGGCCGAGATGCAGGCGACGGTGAACGAACAGCTGCATGCGGCAGTCGAGAAGCAGATGGAGCAGAGCTTCGCCCGCGTCGTTGACCAGTTTACTGCCGTGCAGAAGGCCTTGGGCGATGTGCAGGCGGTGACGGCCCAGATCGGCGACATCAAGCGCCTCTTCAGCAACGTCAAGACGCGCGGCGGTTGGGGCGAGGCGCAGCTGCACGCCATGCTGGAGGATGTGCTGCCCGCAGGCAGTTTCGAGGCCAACCGCAAGCTGCGCGAGGATACCGACGACATGGTGGATTTCGCGGTCGCCATGCCGATGCGCGGTGGGGCGAAGGTCTGGCTGCCGGTCGATGCGAAATTCCCGGTCGAGGATTACGAGCGCCTCATCGCGAGCGCGGAAGCGGGAGACGCCGAGGGCGAGCGCGCGGCGCGGCGCGGCCTCGAACGCCGGCTGCGCGACGAATGCCGCAAAATCCATGAGAAATACATCAACCCGCCGGTGACGGTGGAATTCGGCGTGCTCTATCTCGCGACCGACGGGCTCTATGCGGAAGTCGCCCGCGTGCCCGGGTTGATCGAGGAGATGAGCCGCGAATGCCGGGTGATGATCCTGGGACCCAGCCTATTTCCGGCGCTCCTGCGCACGGTCCAGCTCGGCCATGTCACGCTGGCGCTGGAAGAGAAGGCCGATCAGATCCGCAGCCTGCTCGGCGCCACGAAAACCGAAATGACGAAGATGGATGTCGTGCTCGGCAAGCTCGCCAAGAGCGCCAGCACCATGTCGAACACGATCGAGCAGGCACGCACCCGCGCGCGTGCCGTCGGGCGCAAGCTCAGAACGCTTGAGACGGTTGAGGGCGAGAGAGCGGACGAGCTCCTCGAACTCGAGACCGAATTTCCGGCCATCCAATCCGAGGAGCCCTGATCCTGACCTTCGCTCAGAACCGGTAGCCGAGACCGACGCCGACCACCGTCGGGTTGAGGGCAGTCTTGGCCGAGACATGGCCGACCGCACTGTCGATATTGGCGGTCGTATTCAGGAACATCTGCTTCGCATCGAAATTCGCAAACCAATGACCCGAAAAGTTGTAGTCGAAACCGACGTCCAGGGTCGGGCCGGCGGTCGTGCTCAGGCTAAATTTCTGGATCGTCGGCTCTGCGGCGCTGGTCGCGTAGAAGAAGGCGACCGTAACGCCAAGGCCGACATAGGGGCTGAAGCGATCATCGGGCAGGAAATGGTATTGCACGGTCAGGGTCGGCGGCAGCACCCAGGCGCTCCCGACATCGACATGGCCGAGCGACGTGTCACCCGCGGAGATACGGTGATGGGTGCTGGCCGCGATCAACTGGAGCGCCCAGTGATTGGTCAAAAAATAGGTACCCGTCAGTTCCGGAGACACGCCGCCGCTGGCATTCACCTGGCCGCCGATCGGGGTGATGCTGCTGGAGAAGGTCTGCGGGATCACGCCGATCACACTCAGACTCGCCTCGAAGGTACCGGCCTTTTTGGGCGTCGGCGCCGGGCTGAAAAAGCCCGTGTTGTTCTGTTGCAAATTCACCGATTGCGCTCGGGCGGTGCCCGGAAAAGCCGCAAGTGCCGCGAGCGCGATGCCGCCCAAGCCCACCATTGCCAACCGCTTCATGGCGATTCTCCATCCACGTGATATGACGGGATGAAGTCAGTCTTGCAGGCGCAAATCCTTGATCGAGCGCAAAGAGCAGTCATGCTGCGCTGCAACGCAGCCATCGACGGAGCGCGCAGCGACTTGCCCATGCGAATGTTGCGGCGTCGTGTTGAAATAGTGCGAAGCTGGAGTAGTCTCCGCCGATGCCGCTGTATGAAAAGTTAATGAAGGACCGAAGAAAGCCGCAGTCAGCTTCGCATTAAGCGAATATTTAAGGTTTGGCCGTACCTCCGGTCTGGACCCCACTGCGCTTTGCCGGCCCGGGAGGCTGCTCTGACCAAGGACTCTCAACAGGACGAGGATATCGACGCCCGCTATTTCGACGCGGCCTTCTATCTCGATACCTATCCCGACATCCGCCAGGCCGGCGTCGACCCTTTGCACCATTATCGCCATTGGGGGGCTTTCGAAGGGCGCGATCCCAACCGCTTCTTCTCGACCTCCTGGTATCTGCTGCAAAACCCCGACGTGCTGGAGGCGGGCATCAACCCGCTGCACCATTTCGTGCTCTTCGGCTTGCGCGAGGGGCGCAACCCGCATCCCAATTTCGACCTGCACTTCTACGTCAATCAAGTGCCGGAGGCGGCGGCGGACCCGCTGCTTTACCATCTGCGCACGGGCCATGCGCAGGGACTGCCGACCGAGCGGCAGTTCCGGCTCGAGGACGCCATGCCCGCAGGCGGCCCGGTGCTTGCTCCGCCTGCGGGGCTTCGCGTCGATGTCGTGGTGCCGGTCTATCGCGGCCTCGCACAGACCAAGCGCTGCCTGACCAGCCTGCTGCGGGATCCGCTTCCCGGCCTCGGCGGGCCGCTCCATCGCATCATCGTGGTGGACGATGCCTCGCCGGAGCCCGCGCTCTCCCGGTATCTCGACAGGCTGGCCGCCCGCCGCTTTATTCATCTCCTGCGTAATCCGCGCAATCGCGGCTTTGTCGCCTCCGTCAATCGCGGCATCAAGGCCGCCGGCCGGCACGACGTGGTCCTGCTCAATGCCGATACCGAGGTTCCGGCTGGCTGGCTCGCCCGTCTTGCTGGCCACGCCTACAGCCACCCCAGGGTCGCGACCGTCTCCCCCTTCTCGAACAACGCGACCCTCTGCTCATACCCTTCTGTGCCGGGGGGGCCGCTGGCCTTCGGCGAAAGCCTGGCGCGGATCGACGCCGCCTGTGCCGCCGCCAATGCCGGCCGTGCCGTGACCGTGCCGACGACGGTCGGCTTCTGCATGTATCTGCGGCGGGACGCGCTCGAGGCGGTCGGCGTGCTGGACGAGAAATCCTTCGGTCGGGGCTATGGCGAGGAGAACGACTATTGCATGCGGGCGGCGGCGGCCGGCTGGCGGCATCTGCTCGCCTGCGATCTCTTCGTCTATCACGAGGGGGAGGTAAGCTTCGGCGCCGAGGCGCCGGAGCGTCTGGCGGCTCAGGCTCTGCTCGACAAGCGTTGGCCGGAATATCGGGACCGTGTCGGCGTCCATATCCGGCTGGACGAGGCGCGGCCCTATCGCTTCGCCACTACCCTGCAGCTCTTCGCGACCAACGGCCTTCCCACGATTCTCATGGTGCAGCACGCCTATGAGGGCGGAATCGGCCAATATGTCCGCAGCTTGGCGGAACGCGCCCAGGGCCGCGCCAATATTCTTCTGCTCCGCGCCACCATGGACGGGCGGGGCATCCGCCTCGCTGTGCCGGCCGCGCCCGGCCATCCCGATTTCTTTATTCCATTTCCAGAGTTGGAGATGCCCAAAGAGGAGAGAGGGGAGGCTCGCGATCCGTTGCTGGTCGAGCAGGAGGGGCGGGCCGCGCTCCTCGCCGATCTTCTCCGCCTGCTCGCGCCGTTGCGCATCGCCCGTGTCCATGTCCAGCACTGGGTCGGGCTGAAACTCGACCTCCAGGCGCTGATCCGCGCGCTGGCCGTGCCCTTCGACGTCACGATCCATGACTGGTTCGCCATCTGCCCGCGAATCAACCTGCTGCCGGTGGCGGACGGCCCCTCGTGTGGCGAGCCTGAGCCTGCCGCTTGCGACCGCTGCATCCAGATGCGGGATGACACGGTGGCGCACGACATCATCGGCTGGCGCGCCGAGCATGCGTGGCTGCTGCGGCTCGCTGACCGCGTGCTCTGCGCGACGCCGGACAGCATCGAGCGTCTCGCGCGCTACGGCCTCGCCGCCCGGGCGGTGCTGGCACCGGTCGAGGCGATGCCCGACCGGGTGCCGCCCTGTCCCACGCCACGCCCCTCGCCCAAGCCCCTGCGGGGGCGCGCCGCCGTGAGGCCGCTGCGCGTCGCCGTGCTCGGCGTGCTCGCCGACCACAAGGGCGCGCCGCTGGTCACGGCACTTGCCGAGACGGCCGAACCGGGCCGCATCGCGATCACCCTGATCGGCAAGGCCGAGCGGTCCATTCCGGCCGCCGCGCGCCATGCGCTGAGCGAAACCGGCGCCTATGAGCCGGAGGAATTGCCCGCGCTGATCGACCGGGTGGACCCCGAAGTGATCTGGTTTCCCGCTGGCTGGCCGGAGACCTGGAGCTATACGCTGACCCAGGCGATCCTTTCGGGCCGACCCATCCTTGCCTCGGATATCGG
This sequence comes from Acidisoma sp., assembly GCF_035492295.1. GTDB lineage: Bacteria > Pseudomonadota > Alphaproteobacteria > Acetobacterales > Acetobacteraceae > Acidisoma. The sequence goes on from NZ_DATJJK010000262.1 coordinate 14,945, forward strand.
GGCTTTCCGGGTCCGGCTTGCCGCCCATCCGCGGGCGCGGCTGATCGCCCCCGGTGCCAGACCCGAGGAAGCGCTCGCGGCCATGGTGGACTTGGCCCGCAGAGCTTCCGCCGCGCGCGGGCAGGCGAGCCGCCCGGCACCGGCCCGGATTGCCGCTGATTTCTACGACGACGCCTATCACGCGCCACTTCTGGCGCGGTCGGGGACCGCGTCGCGGGACAGTGTCACCGATCTCCGCGCGGCGGGCAGGCTCGCCGTGGTCCTTGTCCCCGAGCGGCTCGATGTCGGCACCATGGGTGCCTGCGCCTATATCCGTGCGCTCCTGCCGCTCTCGCACCCGCTGGCTGGAGCCGAGGTCGAGGTGACGATTGCCGACGCGGCGGAGGCGCTGCGTCTGCGGCCCGATCTCTTCCTCGTCCATCGCCATGCGGTGCCCGAGGAGGCGGAGGCCGTGGCGCTCCTCGCTCATGCGAAACGCTTCGGCATTCCGCTGCTCTATGACCTGGACGACGATCTCGCGGGCCTGCCGGCCGACCATCCGGAGGCGGAGCGGCTGCGGCCACGCAATGCGGCGGTCATCCGTCTGCTCGCCGGAGCCGACCGCGTGCATGTCTCGACGGCGTTGCTCGCGGAGCGCGTGACCCCGTTCGTGCGCGGCGGGCGCGCCCATGTCGATGTCGTGCCGAATGGGCTGGACGAGCGGCTATGGCTTGCCCAGGGCGGCGCTGCCCCGCTGTCGTCCCACCCGCTGGCCGCTGCCGGCGTGCAGCCCGGTCCGGTTCGTCTCCTTTACATGGGCACCGCGACGCACGGCGCCGATCTCGACCTCATTCTGCCCGCGCTCACCCGCCTGCACGAGACGTTCGGCGAGCGGATCGCGATCGATCTGGTCGGGGTTTTGCCGCCAGGGGATTTGCCCGCCTTCGTAAAACGCGTCGATGTGCCACGCCGGGCCGGACTGACCTATCCGGCCTTCGTCGCCTGGCTGACCGACCGGCAGCGGCGGCAGCCCTGGTCCATCGGCCTCGCCCCGCTGGTGGACAGCGCCTTCAACCGCTGCAAGTCGCCGATCAAGATGCTGGATTATGCGGCCCTCGGTCTTGCGACGGTCGCGTCGGACATCGCGGCCTACAATGCGCTGGGCGGCTGCGATCTCGCCGCCCCCCCGGGCCTCGTGGAGGAGGGGAAGGGGGTGCTGCTCGCGGCCAGCGAGGCGGACTGGTTCCATGCTCTGGCGCGCCTCGTGCGCCGGCCGGAGGAGCGGCTACGCTTGGCGGAATGGGGCAGGGCGGCCCTTGTGGAGCAGGGCACGCTCGCGGCCCAGGGGACCTTGCGGCGCGCGTTGCTCGGCCGGCTTGCCGGCAGAACCCGGCTGATGCAAACCGCGGCGCCCGAGATAATCCCGGACGCGCGGCCGGCGGAAGCGCGGCCGGCAGCGACGCCTGGTGCCGGTGTTCGAAAGCGCCGCACAACTCAGCCCGCGTGACGGCGTTTCCAGGGTTGGGTTAGGACAGGGAAACCCCGCCGCGCCGGAGGATCACTGCGTGCCCTCAAGCCTCCTTCTTTTGCCCGCCTTTCTGCGCCGTGGTCCGTCCGCGGATCTGCGTCGCGGGCGGGATGACCCCGGCCAGGGCCGCGTCACCAATACCGAACTGTTCTTCGACCTCGTCTTCGTCTTCGCGGTAACGCAACTCTCCCACTCGCTGCTGCCGGAACCGGGCCTGTGGCCGGTTTTGCACGCCTTGCTGCTGTTCGGGGCGGTCTGGTGGATCTGGATCGATACCGCCTGGGTCACGAACTGGCTCGATCCGGACAGGCCCGCCGTCCGCCTCATGCTGCTCGTCTTGATGGCGGGCGGGCTTGTCATCGCCGCCTGCATTCCGCGAGCCTTCGCCGAGCGCGGTTTGGCCTTCGCGCTCTGTTACGCGGGCATGCAGATCGGCCGCGCGCTGTTCACCCTCTGGGCGTTGGCCGGCCGCAGCCCGGCCAATGTCCGGAACTTCCAGCGCATTACCGTTTGGGCGACGGCCGGCGCTGTCTTCTGGATTGCCGGTGGCTTCGCACAGGGAGAGGCGCGCTTCGTCCTTTGGGTGGTGGCGCTCGCTCTCGATCTCGGCTCGGCCTGGGCAGGTTTCTGGGTGCCCCGTCTCGGCCGCTCGACCACGACCGATTGGGATGTCGACGGCGCCCATATGGCAGAGCGATGCGCTGCTTTCGTGCTCATCGCACTCGGCGAATCCATTACCGTCACCGGCGCCTCCTTCTACGAAGCGGCCTGGACAAAGCCGCTTCTGGCGAGCTTCCTCGCGGCCTTCCTCGGTACCGCCGCGATGTGGTGGATCTATTTCGACACCGGCGCGGAACATGGAAGCCGCCGCATCGCGGCTGCCGCCGATCCCGGCCATCTCGCCCGCGTCGTCTATACCTACCTGCATGCGGTGCTTGTCGCGGCGATCATCCTCGGTGCGGTCGGGGACGAGCTGACGCTGCACGAGCCGGAGGCTGCCTCCCACGGGGCGGCCCTTGCCGTCACGCTCGCAGCGCCCGTGCTCTATCTGCTCGCCACTCTCGCCTTCAAGGGCGTGGTCATGGGTCGGCCGCCACTCTCCCATCTGGTCGGGCTCGGCCTCATGATTCCGCTGGGCTATGTCGCGGTGGGGCAGCCCCTGTTGCTCGTCAACTTCGCGACCAGTCTGGTCCTTATCATCGTCGCGATCTGGGAGAACCGGTCCTTCGCGCGCGGGGCCCGAGAGGTCGTTTGATACCTCAGCCGAGCATCGTTAGAACGACCGCTGACGATGCGCGAATGCGAAGGGTTCAGATGCAGATCGAATGGACTGATGGCGAAGAGAGCTTCGCCGACCGGGCGGCCAAGCATGTCGCGGCACGCTTTGCGGACAAGCCGACGCAGACGGTCGCCCTTCCCACCGGCATGACGCCGGTCGGCCTCTACCGCCGCCTGCTCGCGCTGGAAGCGGCAGGCGCCATCCGCCTCGGCGCCGCCCACTACTTCAATCTCGATGAATATGTCGGCGTGCCGCAGGCGGACAGCCACAGTTTCGCAGCATTCCTGCACCGTCACTTCCTGGATCAGGCGGCGATCGCGCCTGGTCAGGTCCGCCTCCTGCAGGGTGACGCGCCGGACATTGCGGCCGAAGCGCAGGCGCATGACGCAGCTGTCGCGGCGCAGGGCGGGCTTGATCTCGCAATCCTCGGCCTCGGCGCCAATGGTCATATCGCCTTCAACGAGCCGGGGGCTAGCTGGGATGCGACGACCCATGTCGTACCGCTGACGCAAGAAACGCGCGCCGCCAACGCCGCCTATTTCGCGGATGCTTTCACCGTGCCGAGCGAAGGTGTCACGATGGGTATCGGCATGCTCCGCGCCGCGCGCCATATCCTGCTCATGGTCTCGGGCGCCTCCAAGGCGCAGGCGTTAGAGGCCTTCCTCGCCGGTCGGCCGGACCCCTCCTGGCCGGTGACCGCACTCTGCGGGCATCCCTCCGTCACCCTGGTGGCCGACAGTGCTCTGAGGCGTGGATGATGCGGAGCGCGGCGGCGTTTCTCGCACTTGGTCTCATGGCCCTGCCGTCGCTCGGGCAGGCGGCCACTGTCTGCGCGAGCGGGATGACTGACGACACGCTGCGCCCGCTGCCGCCGCGCGATGCCGAGGCCGCCCGGCACGCCTTCGGCCTTGGGCCCGACATGCCGGGGGCCCTCATCGCTCAGCTGACCGTCTATCGCTGCGATGCCGGCCGCATGTTGATGTGCACCGCGGGCGCCAATCTGCCCTGCGGCAAGGCCGATACCGCGAGGCAGCTCACGGCCGCGACCCATTGGTGCGCGGACAATCCCGATGCCGACGCCATTCCGGCCTATGTCACCGGGCACGACACGGCGTACCAATGGAGCTGCCAGGGCGGCAAGGCCGTTCCTGGCCAGATTGCGCCGCTGGATGATCGCGGGTTCTTCGAGAGCTACTGGAAGCCGGCGCCGTAAGCCCCTGGTTCAGGGAGCCGGCGGGGTCATCGGTCCGCAGAGCTTTGCGAGTTCCGTTTCCGCGTTGTAATCATAGGGTTTCTTGCTACCCTTCGAAACGCGTTGCGTCCATTCCACGAAGAAGGGCCGCCAGCCGGACATCGCCCCGCTTCTGTCCTTGTAGGACACGAAGCCGCAAAGCGCCGGGCTTTTGCCGATCGATTCGAACTCGCCCGTGAAGCGCGCGCTGCTCGGATGGTCCAGCGAGGTCGCGATATAGGCTTCGCCGAGATCGCGGACCTTGCCCTCGGCCGGGGTATGCAGGGTGCGCGCCTTGAATTCCGCCGTGGTTTGGGGCGAGACAGCGGGCGCGGCGCCGGTGCCGATATAGGGCTGCGGATAGAGCTGCGGCTGGCCGGCGCAGGCGGCAAGGGCGAGCGGGCTCAGAAGAACGGCAAAGGCGGCAATATGGCGGGTCTGCATGGCGCCATACGCTCACAGCCCGAATCCATGGTCAATCCGGTTAATGGGCTGAAAAATACCTTGCCAGATCCTGAACGCGCCGGTTACGGCTCTTGGCGACCATTCTACTCGGTGACGTGGGACTGTGGAGGTTGCAACGCGCGTGAGCGATCGGTTCAGGCTGATGGCGGGACGGACGAGGCTGCGTCAGCTGGCCCTGTTCGTTCAGCGCCGTCTCACGGTTCTGATCGTGGCACTGGTCACTATCATGGGAGCGTGCACCTTCACGGCTTTCATCGTCAATCGAAACGATGAGGCGGCGGTCAAGAATTACATCTATGTGACGCGGGACGTGCGGATGGTGCAGATGGCGCTGCTCGAGGCGCAGGCTGGCGCCCGCAGCGTGGTGCTGAGCGGCGACCCCTCCTATCTCCCCACCTATGCCCATGCCCTCGGCCAGCTGACCCAGACGAGTCCGAGCCTCTATGCTCTGATCGACACGCATGCTGCCCGTGATCCAGCGGCTCAAGGCAATCCGAAACCGGTCTCCAGCGCCGTCGTGACGCTCCGCAATGTCTGGGACGATGCCGTCTCTCTTGGTCTCGCGCATCGCCAGGACGATGCGGACGCGCTGCTCGCGAGCCGCCATGCCGACAGCATCATGGCGACCACGAGCGAACTGATCGCGGGTTATCTGGCCGACCGTTCCGCCAAGGCAGAGGGTGACTGGCAGCGCATCGCGGTTGAGCAGAGCGTTACCTTGATCGTCAATCTGCTGGGTGCCCTCATCGCGATCGGCGCCACGACCTACGCCTTCGCCCGCAGCGCGCGTGAGGCGAAGGGCCGCGACGAGGCGATCCTGACGAGCCAGCGCGCGCGCCGCGAGGTCGAAACGTTGTTTGGGATGACGGATATCCTGCAGAGCGCGCAAGCGGCGGAAGACGCGAATGCCGTGCTGCGGGCGACCGCGACCGAGCTTATGCCCGATTGCGGCGGGGTGCTCTATGTCTTCAACAATTCGCGGGACCGGCTCGATCTCGCCATCGAGTGGGGCGAGTCCGGAGCCGGCCCGACGCCGATCCACATCACGCCCGATTCCTGCTGGGCGCTGAAGCGCGGCAAACCGCATCTGAACGAGACGCGGCCGGCGGCACTCCGCTGCAACCATGTGACCGATGCCCGGCCGGTCTTCGAGATCCCGATCGTCGCGCGCGGCGAAATCCATGGCCTTCTGGCATTGCGCGGCGTGGCCTTCGGCGACGCCGAGGCGCTGGCGCGGATCAAGCCCGTCGCCATCGCGCTTGCGGATGCGATGTCGCTCGCGCTCTCCAACATCGCGCTCAGGGAGAGACTGCGCAATCAGGCGCTGCGTGATCCTCTGACCAGCCTCTACAACCGGCGCTTTCTGGAGGAGATGATGGAGCGGCTGACGACGGATGCCGAGCGCCGACGGGCGCCGCTCTCCGTCATCATGATGGATCTTGATCATTTCAAGAAGCTGAACGACCGCTACGGCCACGCGGCGGGAGACATCGTCCTGCGCAGCACGGCCACGGCCGTGCTCTCCTGCCTGCGTCCGTCCGATGTCGCCTGCCGCTACGGTGGCGAGGAGCTGGCGATCCTGTTGCCGGATTGCACGCTTGAGCACGCGATCGCGAAGGCCGAACAAATCCGGGCGCGGCTTGCCACCACCAGCGCCAACGACGTGCCGGTCACCGCCTCCTTCGGTGTTGCCTCCATGCCTGAAACCTGCAGGCGCGCGGCCGAACTGCTGCCGACCGCCGATGGCGCGCTCTATCAGGCCAAGGATCAGGGGCGGGACCGCGTGGTCGCTGCCGCGGTGCTGCCGGCGGCCGAAATGATCGCGCTGGCCAATGGCGGGCGGAGTGCCAGTGCCGGGGAGTGACCGGCCCGCGTCTCAACTGTTGATAAAGGTCTGATCCCCGGTTCAGATGAATGGGGCCCGCGAGTGAGTCCGCACCGATCAGACTCTAGCCGCAGAGATCGCGGATGACCTCTTCGCCGATCGCAAAGGCGGTAGAGGCGCCGGTGCCGCTGGTCACGATTGAGAGGCGGACATCCTCCATCGGCTGATCGAGGAAGACGAGCCGGTCCTCGAGCGAGGCATAGGTACCGATCCAGCGCTCGCTGATCCGGTAGGCGAGGCCAGGGAAGATGGCGCGGAACTCCTCCAGCACCAGAGCGTCCAGCGCCTCGTCCGCGAAGGGGTCCATCGTGTCGCCATAGACATGCGTGTCGCCGACGATGAGGCTGCCATCAGCCGATTGCACCGCGATCAAATGTACGCCACCGGCCAGATGCGCCGGCTGCTCGCCCGCCAGCCGGGCACGGAGCGCCGCCGCCTCCGGCAGTTCGGCCCAGCCGAGATAGCGGACGAGAGAGAGATCGGTCATCACCGCATGGGTGAGGGCGAGGGGCGATTGCGGCACCAGCCGCATCATCTGCAATTTCGAGCGGCGCATGCCGGCGGCGGCCAGGCGTTCCGGAAACAGGGTCGCGAGATCGTCGCCCGGGCAGAGAACGATCTTGGCCGCTTCGATGGGGCCCTCCGCGGTTCGCAGGTGGCCGGGCTCCACCCCCTGCACGGCGAGGCCACGGCGGAACGTGACGCCTAAATCCTCCTCCAGGTAGCGGGCGAGGCGAGGGATCGCGTCACGCGATTCGACCCGCCGCTCATGGGGGGAGATGAGGACCCCCGACAGGTCGCCCTTCATCCAGGGGAAGCGGCTGCGCGCCTCGGCCGCGCTCAGCATGCTGCATCCCGGGCCCATCTCAGGATGGGCGCAGAAGGCCTCCATCACGGCTATGGTTTCCGGTCGACGGCCGATCACGGCGAGGCCGCGTTGCAGCACCTCGATGCCTGCGCGCGGCGCGATCTCGTCCCAAATGTCGCGGGAGCGCATCGCCCGCCGCCAGCATTCGCCTTGCTGCTGACCGGTGACGGTGACGAAGCCGAAATTGCGGATCGAAGCGCCGACCGCCCGCTGGTCGCGGTCGATGACGATGGTGCGAAGACCGAGGCGGCTCGCCGCCAGGGCATGGGCGAGGCCAAGAATACCTGCGCCCACGATTGCAAGGTCATAGCGCATGGCTGTCTCCGCCTGTCAGGACCACTTGCCTCTTAGCCGGGTCGGGTCGCCAGGGGAATGCCCGAGGGGTCTTCGGATCCTCAGGTCAAGACTGAAAGTTTATACGTTATTAGTCAGTTAATTTTGTGACAGAAAGAAAATTTGACAAGTTTGGATCGTGGTGAAATCCTCCGTGCCCTGCATGACCACTGCATCGATCACGGAGGAGCGAGATCATGGGTGCTTGTCGACGACCGGCCCGTATCGGCTGAAGACCGTCGCCTTCACCTTCGCCTCCTCCGCAGGAGTTTCCGGATGTCATCTCGATCCTCGCCGCTGGCCCGCCTGCTTTCAGCCGGGCTTCTTCGCCGTGCCGTTTCACTTATACTGCTGCGCCAGGAAGACCGGTTCGTGCCCGCGCCGGTTCGGGCCCGGCTCCCCGGGCCGGCGCGGGCACCGGCGCTCCGCGGCCCCAAGCAGACAAGAACATCAGGGAACAACCCATGACCGACGAAACCTCTGAGAACCCGAGACGCCGCTGGCGGCCCGAGACGCTTGCCCTTCACGGCGGCAGCTATCGCGCCGATCCCGCGACCGGGGCGGTCGCGGTTCCGATCTACCAGACGACCTCCTACCAGTTCCACGACACGGCCCATGCCGCGCGGCTCTTCGGCCTGCAGGAACTGGGAAATATCTATACGCGCATCATGAACCCGACTCAGGATGCACTGGAGCAGCGGCTTGCCGAACTCGAAGGCGGTGTTGCGGCACTGGCACTCTCCTCCGGCCAGTCGGCGTCCGCCTTCTCCATCCTCAACATCGCGGAGGCGGGTGACAACGTCGTCAGCTCAACGGATCTCTACGGCGGCACCTGGGCTCTTTTTGCGAATACGCTGAAGCGCATGGGGGTCGAGGTGCGTTTCGTCGATCCCGCCGATCCTGAAAACTTCGCCCGCGCAACCGATGCGCGCACCAGAGCCTACTATGCGGAGACCCTGCCCAACCCGAAGCTCGAGGTCTTTCCGATCGCCGAGGTCGCGGCTATCGGCCGGCGGCTGGGCGTGCCGCTGATCATGGACAACACGGCCGCTCCGCTGATCGTGCGGCCTTTCGATCATGGCGCGGCGATCGTGATGTATTCGGCCACGAAGTATATCGGCGGCCATGGCACGTCGATCGGTGGCGTCATCATCGATGGCGGCAATTTCCCCTGGGAAGCCCACAAGGACCGTTTTCCGCTGCTCTCCGAGCCGGATGCGGGCTATCACGGCGCCGTCTGGATCGAGGCGGCAAAGCCGCTCGGCCCCATCGCCTATGTGCTGCGCGCCCGCGTCGTGCTGCAGCGTGATCTCGGGGCCGCCCTCTCGCCCTTCAATGCCTTTCAACTCATCCAGGGGCTGGAGACGCTGCCGCTGCGCATGCGCCAGCACAATGCTTCGGCGCGCGTGGTCGCGGATTTCCTCAGCGGCCATGACAAGGTCGTCCGGGTCATCCATCCTAGCATGCAGGAAGGACCAGCCCGCGCGCGTGCCGAGAAATACCTGCACGGCGGCTATGGTGCGCTGGTGGGCTTCGAACTCACGGGCGGGGCGGAGGCCGGCGCGCGCTTCATCAACGCGCTGAAACTCTTCTACCACGTTGCCAATATTGGCGATGCGCGCAGCCTCGCCATCCATCCGGCGACGACGACGCATTCCCAGCTAAGCGTGGAGGAGCAGGCGCAGACCGGGGTGACACCGGGCTATATCCGGCTCTCCATCGGCCTCGAACATCCCGACGATATTCTGGAAGATCTGTCCCAGGCCCTTGCCGCCGCCTGAGGTTTCGGAAAGTCCCGGGGGCATGCCGCCCCCGGGATGGCGCCGTGCGGCCGGTCAGGCGTCCGCCAGCCGGTAGCGTTCCAGCCAATGGGCATCAGGCGCAGGGAGCACCCAGGATGGGCGGCTCAGCTTCAGTGCCTTAGCCATGGCATAGGGATAGTGCGGATTGGCGAGATGGGCGCGGCCGCTCATCGCCAGGTCCATCTTCCCGTCCGCGATCGCAGCTTCGGCGACCGCTGGCTGTTCCACGCCCCAGGACGTCGCGACTGGCAGGCCGGTCTCGGACTTCACCCGCTCGGCGATCGGCACCAGGAAGCCCGGCCCCCAGGGAATTTGAGCGGTGGGCGTCGTGAAGTTGATGCTGACATTCAGCATGTCGAGCCCTTCGCCCTTGAGCGCGCTGACGAGGGCGATCGATTCCGCCAGCGTCTCCTCGTCACGCCCGTCGAATTCGATGACGCCGAAACGCGCGGTAAGCGGCAGGTTTTCGGGCCAGACGGCGCGGACCGCGGCGAGTGTCTCGAGCAGGAAGCGTCCCCGGCCGCGCCAGTCGCCGCCATAGCCGTCCGTGCGCTGATTGGCATAGGTCGAGAAGAAACTTTGGCCCAGATAGCCATGGGCGAAGTGCAGCTCCAACCACTCAAAGCCCGCGCCCCTTGCGCGGATGGCGGCGGCCACGAAATCCGCGCGCACGCGCTCGATATCCGCGATGGTCATCGCGCGCGGCACACGGGGCAAGCCGGCACCGAAGGCGATGGCGGAGGGAGAGATCGTCTCCCAATAGCGGGGATCGCCCTCGGGGATATGGTCATCTCCTTCCCAGGGGCGATTGGCATCGGCCTTGCGCCCGGCATGGCCAATCTGGATGCCGGGGACGGCGCCGGCTGCCTTGATGGAGGTGGCGATGCGGGCCATGCCCTCGGCTTGGTCGTCGTTCCATAGGCCGGTGCAGGCCGGGGTGATGCGTCCCTCCGGGGAAACGCCGGTCGCTTCCACGATCACGAGGCCGGCGCCGCCACGGGCGAGGGCAGGGTAGTGGACCCAGTGCCATTCATTGGTGAAACCGTCTTCCGCGCTGTACTGGCACATGGGCGGTACTGCTACGCGGTTGCGGAGCGTGACGTCTTTCAGGGTGAAGGGCGTGAACAAAGCCGGCATCGGTCGTCTTCTCTTTCATCAGATACGGTTCGGGCCGGGCAGTAACGCCATGGCCCGACACGGCGGAGCCCGTGCCTGCGGCAAGGACTCCGCAGAGTCCTGCGGGGTGACCAAGCATATGCTTGAATTGATTTGGGGAAAGTTGCGTGATCCGGCAGGGCCGCCGTCTGTTGCGGGCAGAAGACGGCCCCGGCGATGACCGGATCAAGGACCCAGCCACAGGGCGGCTTGACGCGGCCCCTGCTAGAAATCCATCACGACTTAGTGAACCATAATTTCGCGATTTGAGAGCGGCAAGTCAAGTTGCCCTATCGGCCAAGGCATCTCCGTCAATATGTCAGCTGCCGCAGCTCCAGCCGCAAGGACCTATCCCTTTGGCGTAGCTCCGACGTCAATGTCACACATCGGCCTGCATTTTATATAAGACAAATCGCGATTTTTGATTTTTGCTATAACTCTGGGATATATCAGAGGGGATTGCGGAAAAGCGGCAAAGCCGGCCCATCGGGTGGCGCAGTCTCAGTCGAATCGATTGCGGCCGACGTGGCCGGGGTCGCGAGCGACGCGTCATTGTTGCGCGCGTTATTGACCCGGTTCGAAACCGGCCACGCGCGCAGGGTGCCGGCAGGCGCCGGGCGGAGCAGTAGGGCAGGATCGCCCGCCATCTCCCCGAGCCAGAGCGGCCAGTCACTTGGCTCCAACACAAGCGGCATCCGCTCGTGCAGCCGGGCGATATCGGCGCTGGCTTCGGTAGTGACGATCGCGAAGCTTCGATGGATGCCGCCATCCGGCATCCGCCAACTCTCCCATACCCCGCCAAGAACCAGCGGCTCGCCATCCGCGCGGGCCACGGCATAGGGTTGCCGCCCCTCGGGCAGCACCTGCCATTCGTAGAAGAGATCGGCCGGGACGAGACAGCGGCGGCGGGCGAAGGCACCCCGGAAAAGCGGGGCGGCGGCGACCGTCTCGCCCCGGGCATTGATCGGGCGCGGCGCACCGGTCAGCCGCTTGGTGAAATGCGGCACCAGCCCCCAGAAGAGCGCATCGATGCGCCGCTCGCCGCTTTCCGCGTGGCGGCGCAGCACGCGGGCTTCCTGCCCAGGGGTGATGTTCCAGGACGGCGGCACGGCTGGAATCTCCCCCGCCGTCGCGAACAGGGTCTCGAGGAATTCCGGTGGCAGGGTGGAAGCGAAACGGCCGCACATGGCGCCAGCATCGCCTGCATCCCGGTCCGTGGAAAGGGGCTCAGGCGCTTCGGGCGGCAGGGAGGGTCATGAACTACCCATCACCTGCAAGACGATGTTCCGGTAAACGATGTCGGGGGCATCACCGCCTGCCGCCCCTTGCGGACCATGGGCATGTTGATCGCACGCTGTTCGGCGTGGACGCTGGCCGCGATCGCGAGCGGTGTCACCACAACCATGGTGACCCGCGCAGCGGACGTTGCGCTGAAGGAAGGTCGCCGTCCGGTGCTGATGGTGAGGGAGGCACCGCGCACGCGATGCGATCTCGATTGCCGGAGCGATGGGGCGCTTGTTGACCTCTGGAAGGATCTTCAGGAGCGCATCTTCCTCTTTTTGAAGATCGTCATGACGCGCAGCGCAAGCCGCGTCAGTGCCGGCATGGTCTTGGGCCGCAGCAGCCGCGGGTCATAGCCCGAAAAGCGGCGGTCGTTCTCGGAGAGGCACAGGGCCATCAGCTCAGGCAGTTCGATCTCGACATTGCTCACCGACTGCGCGCCGGTCACCGTGAAATTATTGTCCTGCGCGCGTTCCTTGCCTTCGCCGTCCATGCTGCGGGCGAGGCCGATGCGCTCGTAGCCAAGGAAGACCCAGACTGCCCAAACGCGCATCTCGAACCAGGGGCGCTTGTACCAGGGCAGCGTCGCGCGATGCCAGGCGAGCCAATTGGCGAAGAGCAGGATGTGGCGGCATTCCTCCTGCATCACCGGCTCGAAGGTCTCGATCAGTTCGGGCGGGAAGAAGCCGGAACGTTTCGCTACCTCGAAAAGGCCGAAGGCGAAGAAACTGTCTACGCATTCGCTGAAGCCGGTCACCAGATAGGCCCATTCCGTATCCTTCGGCTTGATGTAGGGCGGCTCGGTGCCTAGCGGAATGTCGTAGGCCGCGACCAGTTTCGAAAGCACCTCCTTGTGGCGGTTCTCTTCCCATGCGTTGAGCGCGAGGGCCGTGCGCATATCCTGGTCGCGCAGATCCCCGGCATAGGCGGCCATGCGCAAGCGCGCTTTGCCCTCGGTCTCCACCGCGATGTCCCAGATTGGCAGAGAGGTGATGCGGTGCAGCGTTTCCGGGTCAAGTTTCGGCCAGGGAATGACGGAAGGGCGGTAGGGGTTGAAGGTCTCCTTGAACATGCGGTGGACCTCGCGCTTATGCGCCTCCGTTCCGGGGCGCAGCGGACCCGCTACCGTGCTCTGCCAGTAGCGGGCCTCGCGGTCGGCGCGGTCCATCGCATCCTGGTGCCGCTCATTGGGCAGGACCGGGGGCACGAAGCCTGCGACATGGGCTTCGGTAAAAAAATCGTCCGCGACTGCGCTCATGTGTCCTGACCTTGCTTTGCCCGCTCCGGGCAGCCGTGGACCGCAGCGTACCATATCGCGCGGCACGGCAAAATGGTGCCGCGGCGAGGCGACGGCTCTCCATCGTCGTGCTGTTGTCTTGTCACCAAACGCGTCCGTCGGGCCGGATCGCGGTGGCGGAGAAGATAAGCCGATTGAGGGAATTGCCGGGTTTCAGGCGAGGTCTGCCTGAAACAGCTGGTGCCCAGAAGAAGACTCGAACTTCCACGACCTTGCGGCCACAGGTACCTGAAACCTGCGCGTCTACCAATTCCGCCATCTGGGCAATGCTGCGGCGAGGCCGGGGTGTAACCGTCCTGTCGCGCGGCGTCAACCAGCGCCGATCACGAGGCCGCGCGGAAAGCCGTGCTTGATCTTGAGGGCTGATCTGCTGCTCCGTAATGCTGAAAGGGCAAGTGAGCCCAGGGAGGCAAAGACCATGCTCGCCAATCAACCCAAGGTGGCGACCGTTTTCGGCGGCGCCGGCTTCATCGGCCGCTACCTCGTGCCGCATCTTGCGCACGCGGGTTACATCGTCCGCATCGCGGGGCGGGATACGGAGCGCGCGGCGGGGCTGCGGCCGATGGGGCGGCCGGGCCAGGTGGTCCCCATCTACGCCCCAGTGACGGAGCCGGCGGCCATCGCGCGGGCGATCGCAGGGGCCGATCTCGTCGTCAATCTCGTGGGCATCCTGGCCGAGACACGGCCCGGCGATTTTGCCCGAATCCAGGGCACGGGGCCGCGGCTGATCGCGGACGAGGCGGCACGCGCCGGTGTCAGCCACCTTGTCCATCTCTCTGCCATCGGCGCTTCGGGCACCAGCCAGAGCGGCTATGGGCGCAGCAAAGCGGCGGGGGAAGCCTCCGTCACCGGCGGCTTTCCCGGGGCCGTCATCCTGCGCCCCTCCATCGTCTTCGGGCCGGAGGACCAGTTCTTCAACCGCTTCGGTGCCATGGCGTGGACATCCCCCATCATGCCGGTGATCTCGGGGGATACGCGCTTCCAGCCGGTCTATGCGGGGGATGTGGCGGCCGCCATCATGGCGGCCTTGGCGCTGCCGCCGGAGGCCTCACGGGTCTATGAGCTGGGCGGACCCCAGGTGTTCACCTTCCGTCAGATCCTGGCCTACATCCTGGAGAAGACAGGGCGCAAAAGACCGCTCGTCACCATTCCCTCCGGTATCGCCCGCTTGCAGGCGCGGGTGCTGGAGCGGCTGCCTGGCAAGCTCCTCACGACCGACCAGCTGGAGATGCTCGGGCATGACAATGTTGTGAGCGGGACCCTGCCGGGCCTCGCCGCGCTCGGCATCACGCCGACGCCGATTGACTTGGTGGTACCAGCCTATTTGGCGCGCTACGCGGTCTGGTCCCGCCGGGGTTGACGGCCGCGCCCGCCATGATGCCGCCCCAATGGTTGCCTCTTGGCAATCTTGCGAAACAGTTCCGCCACACAAGATCCGGATCATTCCATTCGTGTGGCGGCGTTGCTTTGCCATAGATGCAGGAGGTTTCATTGAGGTTCTTGTCCATTCGCGCAGTCGTGCTCGGTCTCGCCCTCGGCTCCGCGGCTCTCTCCCTTTCGGCTTGCGGTCATTCCCCGCTCACCCGGGCGCTCACCGGTGGTGCCATCGGCGCCGGTGCCGGTGCCGCTGTGGGTGCGGCGACGGGCGGTAATGCGGGAACCGGCGCACTGGTTGGCGGCGGCGTCGGTGCGGCCGGCGGCGCGCTCACCGCGCCGTAAGCCTCGGGCCACCCCTCTCTTGCCTGCGGCCGACCCGCCGGCCGCAGGCAAGACTCTGATCTTTCAGGGCTGATACGGAGAATTCGGGCGTCCCATCGGCCAGTAGCTATGTCATTCAGATAGAATGCGCGTTCCTGTGTGGCTGCCCGCCCTTCTCGGCTTTCTGACCGCCGTCGGGTCGATTTCGATCGACATGTATCTGCCGGCCTTCCCGACCATCGCCCACGAACTGGGTGATGTCCGGGGCGGCGCGCAGATGACGCTCGCGGCCTTCTTCATCGGTCTTGCCTTCGGGCAACTGATCCTCGGACCGCTCGCGGACCGGATGGGGCGCAAGGCGCCGCTCGTCGTCGGCATGACGCTTTATACCCTGGCGACCGTCGGCTGCGCCCTCTCGACAGGCCTCGTCTCCTTCTCGGTCTACCGGTTTCTGGCGGCCGTGGGCGGCGCCTCCAGCATGGTCGTGCCGCGCGCCGTGGTGCGCGATCTCGCGACCGGGCCGAATGCTGCACGGATGATGGCGCAGCTCATGCTGGTCATGGGCGTCTCGCCCATCCTGGCGCCGGCGCTCGGCGGGTTCGTGCTGCACTGGGCCGGTTGGCGCAGCATCTTCTGGGTCCAGGCGGTCTATGGTGTCATCAACCTGTCCCTCGTCATCCTTCTGTTGCCGGACACGCTGCCGAAAGACATGCGCGTACGCCACGGGCTGATCAGCGTCGCCAAGCGGTATGTCCAGGTGGCACGCGATCGCAGCTTCCTGCCGGCAGCGCTCACCGTCGCCTTCGCCAGTGCGACGCTCTTCGCCTATCTCGGTGGCTCGCCGCTGGTTTTCGAAACCGGCTTTCATGTGAGCCCGGTGCTCTATGGCTGCATCTTCGGCCTGAACGGCTGCGGCCTCATCCTGGCGAGCCAGCTCAACGGACGGCTTTTCGCAAGCCGATTCGGCATCGACCGGACCCTGACGGTGGCCGTCTTCGCCATGCTGGCGGGCACGGTCTACCTGTCCGTCATCGCCGTGCTGGGTCTCGCCGGGCTGGTGCCGACGCTGATCGGGCTTTTCATCTGCATCGCATCGCTCGGCTGCATCTTTCCCAATGGGACCGTGGCCGTCATGTCGCGCCAGCACGCGAATGCCGGTGTCGCCTCGGCGCTCACCGGCACGCTGCAATTCTCCATCGGTGCGGTCAGCGGCATGATGGTGGGCGAGTTGAGCGATGCCTCACCGCGGGCCATGGCCGTTTGCATGCTGATCGCGGCATGCTGCGTCACCCTCTGCAACCATCTGCGGCCACGCGCTGTGCCGGGGGGCTGATCGCCCCCCACGGCCGGGCTGCCGCTCAGACGAACATGCCGCCCGAAACTTCGATCCGCTGGCCGTTGACCCAGCGATTGTCCTCCCCCAGCAGGGCGGCGATCATCGTGCCGATATCGTCCGGTTGGCCGGCCCGGCCAAGCGCCGTGACGCTCGCCACCATCTGGTTGTAATGTGGATTGTCGCGTACCGCGCCGCCGCCGAAATCGGTCTCGATGGCGCCGGGAGCGACCGTATTCACCGCAATGCCGCGCGCGCCGAGTTCCTTGGCGAGATAGCGAGTGAGGACCTCGATTCCGCCCTTCATCATGGCATAGGCTGAGTAGCCGGGCAGGCTGAAGCGGGCGAGGCCGGAGGAGAGGTTCACAATCCGCCCGCCATCCTTGATTAGCGGCAGCATGCGCTGGGTCAGGAAGAAGACGCCCTTGAGGTGGATGTTCATGAGGGTGTCGAATTCCGCCTCCGTCACCTCGGCGAAGGGTGTGTTCATGCCGATGCCGGCATTGTTCACCAGAAAATCGAAACCTTCTGCTCCGAAGGTCTCCGCAAGGCAGGTTTTCAGGCGCAGCGCGAAATCCGGAAAATCGGCGGTCTTGCCGGTATCGAGCTGCAGCGCCGCGGCCTTCTGGCCCAGCGCCTGGATCTCGGCGACGGCGGCTTCGGCCTCGTCGGCGCGCGAATGGTAGGTCAGCACCACATCCACGCCGCGCTGGGCGAGGTGGA
>NZ_DATJJK010000263.1:0-17123 GCF_035492295.1 Acidisoma sp.
GCTAACCCCTTGAATCCATGGTGAGCCCGGTGGGACTCGAACCCACGACCCCATGATTAAAAGTCACGTGCTCTACCGGCTGAGCTACGGGCTCGACTTAGGATGGGTGGGTTGAACGGCAGATGGGCGCCCGCGTCAAGCGCCGGATATGGGAAAACGCCCCGCGCTGGACGCGGGGCGTTTTCCCAAAGCTATGAAAAATCAGTAAATTACTTCGCGACGGTCATGTGGATGATGCGGTCAGGATCGGTCACGCTGCCGCTCTGGCCCGAACCCTTCTTGATGTCGTTCACATATTCCATACCGCTCACGACCTGGCCCACGATGGTGTACTGGCCATCCAGCCAAGGGGTGGGTGCGAGGCAGATGAAGAACTGGCTGTTGGCGCTGTTCGGGTCGGCGGTGCGGGCCATGCCCACCGTGCCGGTCAGGAACTGTGCCTGGTCGGTAAATTCGGCCGGAAGGTTGGGCAGCTTGCTGCCGCCGGTGCCGGTGCCGGTCGGGTCCCCGCCCTGCGCCATGAAGCCCGCGATCACGCGATGAAAGGCGGTGTTGTCGTAGAAGCCTTCGCTCGCCAGCGTCATCAGACGCGCGGAAGCCTTGGGCGCCAGATCCGGCCGCAGCTTGATGACCACGGTGCCGTATTTGAGCTGCATGTCCAAGGTGTCGGAGGCAGCCTGTGCTTCGCTCATCGTAAATCCAATCATGGTTGCGCCGAGGGCGACCTGCATCGCCTCTCTTCTGTTGATGCTCATGGCTCTCTCTGCTTCTTGACCCATGCGTCGAGATGCCGCTCCGTCAGGGGAGGCACAAAACTCGACACGTCTCCGCCCAGAAGGGCGATCTCCTTCACGAAGCGGGAGGAGATGAACTGGTGCCGCTCGCTTGCCATCAGGAACACCGTCTCGATCGAGGGATCAAGGCGGTAGTTCATGCCGGCAAGTTGGAACTCGAAATCAAAATCCGAGATGGCGCGCAAGCCGCGCAGGATCACGCTTGCGCCAACCTCCCGCGTGAACTGCACGAGAAGGGTGGAGAATGGACGGACCTCGATGATCGTCCCTGTCTCCTGTGCGGTCTCGGCGAGCACCTCGCGCGTCAGCGCCACGCGCTCGTCGAGCTCGGCTACGGGGTTCTTGCCGGAGCTCGCGGCAACCGCCACCACCAGCCGGTCCACCAGCTTGGCGCCGCGCGCGATAATGTCCAGATGGCCATTGGTGATCGGATCGAAGGTCCCGGGATAGACGCCGATCTTTTCACGTGCGGCCATGTCAGGCCGGGGTCCCGTCGGGCGGGGCCTCGTCGGGCGGCCCACCGTCAGGAGGCGCCACGTCGGCCGAGGCTCCGTCACCGGGCGTGGCCTCCGCTGCGTCGCCCGCCGCTTCCGGCTCGGTCGGCTCCTCCATCACGGGGAAGACGCTCGTCACCCGCTCACCGTCCGACAGGCGCACAAGCGTGACGCCCATGGCCATACGGCCGGTCAGGCGCACCTGATCACCCGGCACGCGGATAAGGCGCCCCGTATCGGTGACGAGCATCAGATCGTCACCGGGCTGGACCGGGAAGGTCGTGACCACTTCCGTACCGTTGCGGGTCGAGAGGGTGGTATTGGCGATGCCCTGGCCGCCCCGGCCTGTCACGCGATATTCGTAGGCGGAGGTCCGCTTGCCGAAGCCGCCATCGGTCACCGTCAGCAGCAGCTGCTGGGCATCCAGCAATTCCTGGTAGCGTTCATCGGAGAGTGTCACGGCGCCGGTGGCGGTGTCCTCGGCATCGGCCTCAATCTCCACCATCTCGTCATCGCCTGCGCGGTTGCGCTTGAGGAAGGCCGCGCGCTCCTCCACGCTCGCCGGCACATGGCGCAGCACGGAGAGGGCGATCACCCGGTCACCCTTACCGAGGCGGATGCCGCGCACGCCTGCCGAATCGCGGCCCGCGAAGACGCGCAGATTATCGTCGTGGATCTGGAAGCGGATGCAGCGGCCGAGCCTCGTCGCCAGCATCATGTCGTCGCCCGCCCGGCAGGTCGCGACGCCGATGAGGTGGTCGCCCTCGTCGAGCTTCATGGCGATGAGGCCGGAGGCGCGCATGTTGCGGAAATCGGACAGCTTGTTGCGGCGGACATTGCCGGCGGCGGTCGCGAAGACGAGATGCAGATTCTCCCACAGGCTCTCATCCTGCGGCAGCGGCAGTACCGTGGTGATGCCATCGGTGCCAAGCTCGGGCAGGAGATTGATGAGCGCGCGGCCCTTGCCCTGCGGCCCGGCCTCCGGCAGCCGCCAGACCTTCTCCCGGTAGGCTTTGCCGCCCGACGAGAAGAACAGCACCCACTGATGGGTATGGGCGTTGAAGCTGCGCGTCACCACGTCGTCACCACGGGTCGTCGCGGCCGTGCGGCCGCGTCCGCCGCGGTTCTGCTGGCGGAAGGTTTCCAGCGGCGTGCGCTTGATGAAGTTGTCGCGCGTGATGGTGACCACCATCTGGCCGGGCTCGATCAGGCTTTCGTCGTCCTGGTCGGCCGCCGCATCGGTGATCTGGGTCATGCGCGGCGTGCCGATTTCCATCCGCACGGCGGCCAGTTCGTCCCGCATCACTTCGAGGCGGCGCGGCCGGGAGGCGAGGATTTCGAGCAGATCCTTGATCTTCTCAGCGACATCCGAGAGTTCAGACTGGATCTTGTTGCGCTCAAGTCCGGTCAGGCGCTGCAGGCGCAGATCGAGGATGCCGCGCGCTTGCGCTTCCGTCAGCTTGATGCTGCTGGAACCGGCGACGATGCTGCCGCGATCCTCGATGAGGTCGAGCAGCGGCAGGATGTCCTCTGCCGGCCATTCCCGCTCCATCAGCGCCGCGCGGGCGGAGGCGGCATCCGGGGCGGCACGGATGAGGCGGATGACCTCGTCAATATTGGCGACGGCAACGGCGAGACCCACGAGCAGGTGGCCGCGGTCGCGGGCGCGCGACAGGTCATGCCGGGCGCGGCGCAGAATCACCTCTTCGCGGAAGGTGATGAAGCACATCAGCGCGTCGCGGATGCCCATCTGGCGCGGCCGGCCATTGTCGAGCGCCAGCATGTTGACGCCGAAGGAGGTCTGCAGCTGGGTGAAGCGGAAGAGCTGGTTCAGTACCACTTCGGGCGTGGCGTCCCGCTTCATCTCGATCACGATGCGCATGCCGTCGCGGTCGCTCTCGTCGCGCAGGTCAGAGATACCTTCGACCTGCTTATTGCGGACGAGATCGGCGATGCGCTCCATCAGGGTGGATTTGTTCACCTGATAGGGGATTTCGGTGACGATGATCGCGGTGCGATCCTTTCGGATCTCCTCGAACTCGGTCTGCGCGCGCAGGATGATGCCGCCGCGCCCTGTCTCGAAGGCCTGGCGGATGCCAGCGCGGCCGAGAATGATGCCGCCCGTCGGGAAATCCGGGCCCGGGATGATGGTCATCAGCTCGTCGAGCCCGATCTCCGGGTTGGCGATCATGGCGAGCGTCGCGTCGATCACTTCGGTCGGATTATGCGGCGGGATATTCGTCGCCATGCCGACGGCAATGCCGTTCGCGCCATTGACCAGAAGGTTCGGGAAGGCAGCAGGCAGAACCTTCGGCTCTTCCGCGCTCTCATCGTAGTTTGACTGGAAATCGACGGTGTCACGGTCGATGTCGTTGAGCAGGAACATCGCGGCATTGGCGAGGCGGGATTCTGTATAGCGCATCGCCGCCGGCGGATCGCCGTCCACCGAGCCGAAATTTCCCTGACCGTCGATCAGGCGCACGCGCATGGAGAAGGGTTGCGCCATGCGCACGAGGGCGTCGTAGATTGAGCTGTCGCCGTGCGGATGGTATTTACCCATCACGTCGCCGGTGATGCGCGCCGATTTGCGGTAGGGCTTGTCAGGCGTGAAGCCCGATTCCTGCATCGCGAACAGAATGCGGCGGTGGACCGGCTTCAACCCGTCCCGCGCATCGGGCAGCGCGCGCGAGACGATGACGGACATGGCATAGTCGAGATAGGACCGCCGCATCTCGTCTTCGAGCATGACCGGCTGCGAAGAGGGCGGCAGAGAAGCAGGCTGATCAGGCGGTGTGGTGTCGCTCAACGGGACTCTCGGAGCTGCTCAACGTGCGAGCGGGGGGAGGGCGGACCGAGGCGATCCGCGCTGGGGTATCTATCGCCGTTGGAGACGGGAAGACATGGCGGTTTTATGCCCTAATTTCCGCCTTGGGGCAAGGTCGGCCCCCAGGCGACCGGCCTGCGCCGGTCTCGCCTGCGGGCTGTTTCAACAGCGCCGCCACGCACCGAAATCCGCTGGCCCGATCACGACCCGCTGAAGCGGCTTGAATTGGCTGGATCGACAAACTTCGTGTCAGAAAACGCCACGAGGAGAGGGCCCATGCCACGCGGAGACAAGTCCAAATACACGGAGAAGCAGGAGCGCAAGGCGGACCATATTGCGGAAGGCTATGAGGACCGCGGTGTGTCGGAAAAGGAGGCCGAGCGCCGGGCCTGGGCGACGGTCAACAAGGAGGATGGTGGCGGCAAGAAGGCCGGCTCCGGCCGGCAACGCCATTCTCATCACCACTAGTCAATGGACCCGGCGCATTCTGTTTGAGAGTGGGCTTTCAGATAAGGCAGGATTGTTGCCGGAGTTGACAGCCGGCAACTCGGATGTAGGCCAAAGAAAAGGGGCGGCCCGCGAAGGCCGCCCCTGATCAGTCTCGACAGGAAGCCGGGGTTATTCGGCCGCCTTTTCTTCACGGCGACCGCCGCTCTTGCCGCCGACCTTGTCCGAGATGTCCTCGCCCGTCTCCTGATCGACGACCCGCATGGACAGCTTGACCTTGCCGCGGTCGTCGAAGCCGATGACCTTGACCTTCACGGCATCGCCCTGCGCCACGACATCCGCCGTCTTGGCGACGCGGGTGGAGGCCAGTTCGCTGATATGGACCAGGCCGTCCTTGGCGCCGAGGAAGTTCACGAAAGCGCCGAAATCGGCGACCTTCACGACCTTGCCATTATAGATCTTGCCGATCTCGGCTTCCGCCACGATGCCGGTGATGCGGTCGATCGCGGCCTGGGTCTTCTCTTCGCTGGTCGACGCGATCTTGATGGTGCCGTCGTCGTCGATGTCGATCTTGCAGCCGGTGGTCTCGACGATGTCGCGGATCACCTTGCCGCCCTGGCCGATGACTTCGCGGATCTTGTCCTTGGGCACGTTGATCACGGTGATGCGCGGCGCCGTGGCGGCCACGCCGCCGCGGGCACCGGTCAGCGCCTTGGCCATCTCGCCCAGAATGTGGATGCGGCCGTCGCGGGCCTGGTCCAGCGCGATCATCATGATCTCGGGCGTGATGGAGGTGATCTTGATGTCCATCTGCAGGCTGGTGATGCCCGCTTCGGTGCCGGCGACCTTGAAGTCCATGTCGCCGAGGTGATCCTCATCGCCGAGGATGTCGGAGAGCACGGCGAAGCCGCGGTCTTCCTTGATCAGGCCCATGGCGATGCCGGCCACGGGGCGGGCCAGCGGAACGCCGGCATCCATCAGCGACAGGGAGGTGCCGCAGACGGTCGCCATGGAGGAGGAGCCGTTGCTCTCTGTGATCTCGGAGACCACGCGGAGGGTGTAGGGGAACTTGTCCTTGCCCGGCAGCAGCGGGTGGATGGCGCGCCAGGCGAGCTTGCCATGGCCGATTTCACGACGACCCGGGGAGCCCATGCGGCCGGCTTCACCCACCGAGTAGGGGGGGAAGTTGTAGTGGAGCATGAAGTGCTCGCGATACTCGCCGTCGAGCGCGTCGATGATCTGCTCGTCCTGAGCGGTTCCCAGGGTCGCCACGCAGAGCGCCTGGGTCTCGCCACGGGTGAAGAGCGCGGAACCATGAGCGCGCGGCAGCACGCCGACTTCGGCAACGATCGGGCGAACCGTGCGGGTGTCGCGGCCGTCGATGCGAAGGCCGGTGTCGAGGATCGCGTTGCGGACGATGTCCGCCTCGAGGTCCTTGAACAGGCCTTTCGCCGCATCGGCGTTCAAGCCTTCCGCGGTCAGCGCGGCGGCGGCGGCCTTCTTGGCGGCGCCGATCTTCTCGTAGCGAGCGGCCTTGGCCGTCTCCTGGTAGGCGGCTGCGAGATCGGTGCGGGCGAGCGCATCGACGCGGCTGCGCAGCGCCGTCTCCTCCGCGGAGGGCTCCGGCAGGGTCCAGGGCTCCTTCGCCGCATGCTCAGCGAGCTCGATGATCGCATTGATCACGGCCTGGAAGGCGGTGTGGCCGAAGGTCACGGCGTCGAGCATGACGGCTTCGGACAGTTCCTTTGCCTCGCTCTCGACCATCAGCACGCCCTCGGTCGTGCCGGCGACGACGAGGTCGAGTTCGCTCTCCTCGGTCTGCTGGGTGGTCGGGTTGAGGACGAATTCGCCACCGATGCGCGCCACCCGAGCGGCGGCGACCGGGCCAAAGAACGGAATGCCGGAGAGGGTGAGGGCGGCCGAGCAGCCGATCATGGCCACGATATCGGGATCGTTCTCGAGGTCATGCGAGAGGACGGTCGCCACGACCTGGACCTCGTTGCGGAAGCCCTCGGGGAAGAGCGGGCGGATCGGGCGGTCGATCAGGCGGCTGACGAGTGTCTCGTTCTCGGAGGGACGGCCCTCACGCTTGAAAAAGCCGCCCGGGATCTTGCCGGCCGCGAAGGCCTTTTCCTGGTAGTTGACGGTGAGCGGGAAGAAGTCCTGGCCCGGCTTCACGGTCTTGGCGCCGACGGCGGTGCAGAGCACGATCGTGTCGCCATAGGTGATCATAACGGCGCCATCGGCCTGGCGGGCGATCTTGCCCGTCTCCAGGATCAGGGGGCGGCCGCCCCATTCGATTTCCTTGCGGAAGTAGTTGAACATGCAAACATCCTTGTCTTTGCAGACGGATGCGACGGCAGTGACTGACGGACCGGGGTCTTCCGAAGCGGACTTCGGCGTCTCGGGCGGCATGGAGAGCGGAAGGCGCAGCCCTAGGAAAAGGGATGCCTCCGCCGGCCATGTGGCCGGAAACGCCGGGGGGGTCCTTAAGCTGCTGCGTGGGGCCTGGCCGGCTGATCCTTTATACCGCCGCTTCCGCGGCTTCAGGCACCCCCATGGGCACCTCTGGTCGGGCCGCTTACGCGCGGCCTGGAGTTTTTGCCGCCCTTGTGGGGCGGAAGCCCACCTTCCGCCGCGAGCGGAAGGTGGTCGCCGTCGCGGTTAGCGACGCAGGCCGAGGCGTCCGATCAGCGTCGTGTAACGCTCGTTATCGGTGCGCTTCAGATAGTCGAGCAGACGGCGGCGGCGACCGACCAGCATCAGCAGGCCGCGGCGGCTGTGGAAATCCTTCGCGTGGATCTTCAGGTGCTCGGTGAGGCTGGAGATGCGCTCGGAGATGAGGGCGATCTGCACTTCCGGGCTGCCGGTATCGGCGGCGCCACGGGCATAGTCGGAGATGAGCGCGGTGCGCTTCTCGGCTGTAATCGACATCGCATTCGTTCCTATAACAAGGGGTTACAACATGCGCTCGGGCTTCATCCAGCCCTCTTCGAGCCGGCACAATCCGATCACGCGGCTCCCCACCATCGCGCGCACGGTCCCGCCTGCGGGATCGGCGCCATCCGGTATCCGCCCCATGAGATCGACCAGGCTGAGCGCCTGACCGTGCCCGAGGTTAACGGCTTCGCTTTCGGTCAAGGCCAGCGCCGGGATGTCGGCCAGCGCGGTCGCGACCGGCAGCAGAAGCGCCGGAGAGATGGGGGCCGTATCCTCCCCCTGTTCCAATTTGTCCAGGGAAATCGCCATATCCTCGGTGAAGGGGCCGACCCGCAAGCGGCGCAGGACGGTAATATGGCCGAGCGATCCGCAGGCGATCGCGATGTCGCGGGCGAGGCTGCGCATATAGACACCCTTGCCGGATTCGACCTCGAAAACGGCCGTGTCCGCATCAGGGCGCCCGATCAGTTCGAAGCGATCGATCTGCGCCGGCCGAGGCTCCAACACCGGGGGGCGGCCCTCGCGCGCCATGTCATAAGCGCGTTCGCCGGCGACCTTGATGGCGGAATAGATCGGCGGCACCTGCATGATGAGGCCGCGGAAGGCGGGCAGTGCGGCTTCGATCGCGGCATTGTCCGGCCGCACGTCGCTGGTGCCGATGACCGCGCCATCGGCATCGTCGGTATCGCGCGCCTCGCCGAAGCGCAGCGTGAATTGATAGCGTTTGGTGCCGTCCATCACGTAAGGCACGGTCTTGGTGGCGGCGCCGAAGGCAATGGGTAGCAGGCCGGTGGCCAGGGGGTCGAGCGTGCCGCCATGGCCGGCCTTCTGGGCATCGAAAAGCCGCTTGAGCTTGTTCACCATATCCGTGCTGGTGGGGCCTTGCGGCTTGTCGAGAATGAGCCACCCATCCAAGGGGCGGCCGCGACGGCGGCGGTTCGTCATGGCTTCGGATCAATACATCAGAGGAATTCGAGGGAGGGGCGGGGCTATGGCAGGAGATGGCGCCCCCCGCAAGAGAGGCGGCGGAACACCCTCGTCTGCGAAGCCGCGCACAAATCCTCATACCGCGGCCTCAGGGCGGCCTGCCGCCCGCGTGCGGAACAGAGCGGAATCGCGACGCGGCGGCCCGCAATCAGGCTGACAGATTGCGAGCCTTCCCGTATGTGACGCGCATGACCGACACGCCGCTCTCCCTGATCCGCAACTTTTCCATCATTGCCCATATCGACCATGGCAAGTCGACGCTGGCCGACCGCCTGATCCAGGCGACCGGCGGCCTGACCGCGCGCGAGATGACCGAGCAGGTGCTGGACACCATGGAGCTTGAGAAGGAGCGCGGCATTACCATCAAGGCGCAGACCGTGCGCCTTGATTACAAGGCGAAGGACGGGCTGACCTATGTCCTGAACCTGATGGACACGCCCGGCCATGTCGACTTCGCCTATGAGGTGAGCCGCAGCCTCGCGGCCTGCGAAGGGTCCCTTCTCGTCGTCGATGCCAGCCAAGGCGTGGAGGCGCAGACGCTCGCCAATGTCTATCAGGCGATCGATGCCGGGCATGAGATCGTGCCCATCCTCAACAAGATCGACCTGCCGGCGGCCGAGCCCGACCGTGTCAAGGAGCAGATCGAGGACGTGATCGGCATCGACGCGTCAGACGCCGTGATGATCAGCGCCAAGACCGGCATCAATATCGAAGGCGTGCTGGAAGCGCTGGTGACCCGCCTGCCGCCGCCCAAGGGCGACCCGGACGCGCCACTCAAGGCGCTGCTGGTGGATAGCTGGTACGATGCCTATCTCGGCGTCATCATCCTGGTCCGCATCAAGGACGGGCGCCTGAAGCGCGGCATGAAGATCCGCATGATGGCCAAGGGCGCGGTCCATACCGTGGACCAGGTTGGCGTCTTCCGCCCCAAGATGGAAGCGGTGGATGAGCTCGGGCCGGGCGAGATGGGCTATATCAACGCCGCCATCAAGACCGTCGCCGATTGCGATGTGGGTGACACCATCACCGATGACCGCCGCCCGGCGGCCGAGATCCTGCCCGGCTTCAAACCCTCCATCCCGGTGGTCTGGTGCGGCCTGTTTCCGGTCGATGCCGATGATTTCGAGAAGCTGCGCGACTCTCTGGGCAAGCTGCGGCTGAACGACGCGAGCTTCCACTACGAGGCGGAAAGCTCGGCGGCGCTGGGTTTCGGCTTCCGCTGCGGCTTCCTCGGCCTGCTGCATCTGGAAATCATCCAGGAGCGGCTGAGCCGGGAATTCGACCTGGATCTGATCGCCACCGCGCCCTCGGTCGTCTATCGCATCTATGACACCAAGGGGGTCATGACCGAACTGCACAACCCGGCGGACATGCCGGATGTGATGACGATCGACCATATCGAGGAGCCTTGGATCAAGGCGACGATCATGGTGCCGGACGATCACCTCGGTTCGGTGCTGACCCTGTGCAACGAGCGCCGCGGCCAACAGCAGGACCTGACCTATGTCGGGACCCGCGCCATGGCCGTCTACAAGCTGCCGCTGAATGAGGTGGTCTTCGATTTCTACGACCGCCTGAAGTCCAGCACCAAGGGCTATGCGAGCTTCGACTATCAGATGGACAGCTACGAGGAGAGCGACCTCGTGCGCATTTCCATCCTCGTCAATCAGGACCCGGTGGATGCACTGAGCTTCATCGCCCACCGTTCGGCTGCGGAAGCGCGTGGCCGGGCGATCTGCGCCAAGCTGAAGGATTTGATTCCGAAGCAGCTGTTCAAGATCGCCATCCAGGCGGCGATCGGCGGACGCATCATCGCGCGCGAGACGATCGGCGCGCTGTCCAAGGACGTGACGGCCAAGTGCTACGGCGGTGATATCAGCCGCAAGCGCAAGCTTCTGGACAAGCAGAAGGAAGGCAAGAAGCGCATGCGGCAGTTCGGCAAGGTGGAAATCCCGCAAAGCGCCTTCCTCGCCGCCCTCAAGATCGATAGCTGAAGCGGCGAGACCGGCAGCAAAGCTTGGCCGGAATGCGGCGGGGAGATGTTGCACTCCCCGCCGGTTCTGGCTAGGAAGCGGCACCGCCGCTGGAGAGATGGCCGAGCGGTTTAAGGCGCACGCTTGGAAAGCGTGTGTGCGTGAAAGCGTACCGTGGGTTCGAATCCCACTCTCTCCGCCAAGGGCTTGTCCCGTAGCGTGTCTTTCTGTGTCACTTCCTTTATAAAATCAGTAACTTAAGCTCGTGTGAAGTGTCACGTTGCTTCACGCTGGGCCTGTGCGTTTCACCTCATCTTTGTGGATTCATTTAGGGGTTCGACGGACCGATCAGTTAGATTTTGCTCATCGTTAACAGCAGGATGAGCGATGACAGCACTGACTACTGAGCGGATCAAACGGGAGCGTCTCTTGGAGACCCCCGGCAGACACAGCGCTGGGAGCGGCCTTTGGCTGCAAGTGGTGAACCCAAAACGCGCCTCGTGGGTTTTTCGATATAAGAGTCCAGTAACCGGCCGGGTTCGCGAGGCCGGTTTGGGGCGGTATGGGGATGTGACGCCTACTCAAGCTAGGCGCAAGGCCGACGAAATGCGCGTGGCGGTGCGACAGGGTCGCGACCCCGTGGAGGAGCGGAGGCAGGCCGAACGGCCGGTGCCCCAAAAGGGGCTGACGTTTCGCGATGCCGCTGAGGCGTGTATCAAATCTCAGATCCCCACTTGGCGGTCGCCCAAATCCGAGCAGCAGTGGCGCTCGACGCTCGAGCGATACGTGTATCCGTCACTGGGCGATGCTGTGTGTCGTGATGTGACGCGGCCGCAGATTTTGGACGTTTTGTCACCAATCTGGGAGTCTCGCGGCGTTACGGCCGATCGAATTCGCGGCCGTATTCAGAGCGTTTTGGGATATGCGGCAGCGCTCGAGGGGTGGAGCAATTTCGCCGCGAATTGGCGCGACGGCCTGCGGCATTTGCTGTCAGACCCGAGGAAACGAGCAGTGCAGCACCATGCGGCGATGCCTTTTGGGGAAGTCGCGGCGTTTTGGGATCAACTCCGGGCCAGCAGCGGCGTTGCGGCGCGCGCTTTGGAATTTGTCCTGCTGACCGCCGCGCGATCACGCCCGGTTCGGCTGGCGACATGGAGTGAAATCGATTCTGATGCGAAAATCTGGACCTGCCCCGGCGCGCACATGAAGGGCGGTCAAGAGTTTCGCGCTCCGCTAAACGACGCGGCTCTGGCATTGCTGCGAAGTATGGCGCCGCTGGGCAGCGGGCCGAGTAGTCTCATTTTTCCCGGTCTGCGGAACAGGCCGCTGAGCGAAAATAGCATGCAGGCGGTCCTGCACCGAATGGGAGTCCGCGCGACCGTTCATGGTTTCCGATCCACGTTTCGTGATTGGGCGGGTGAGGCTACGGACGCGCAACCGGATGTGGCCGAGGCGGCGTTGGATCATGAATTTCGGAAGGGGAGCCGTGCAAATTACCAGCGTGGTGACTTGCTGGGCAAACGACGCGACCTGATGGGCGGTTGGAGCGAACAGGTGACGGGCTGATTTGGTGGTGTCAGGGGATGGCAGGGCCGGAACGGCCCTGGCGGCGCAGGCGCGCCGCCAAGGCCTTGCTGGCCTTAACGATTGGCGGTGGTGGAGGTCAGATGACCATCACGGACAACATCGACCTCGTATCGCGGAGGCTGAGCGCGTCGGGTACGCACGACGAGTTGCCCTGATTTGGAGACGTGCGCGTGGGGTTCGTCGTCGCATGATCCAAATGAGGGCGTGATCCGGGCAACGCTGCCGGATAGGTCGATAGCCTGATAAACTGCAGCGCAGGCGTTGCCGCCGGACTGTTCCATAACAAGCACGTAGGTATGACCGGCCCCATTGTAGGGGCCAAGCAGCGATACGAACATGTCGCTGTCATCTGAGACAAAAGGACGGCCATCCAGAGTAACCGTGTGGGACGTGCTGCTGCCCTGCACTGACAACTGATGTCCTCCGACGGATATGGCTGTTGTGGCAGCTGATGCAGCAGTGGTGATGGTCAGCACAGCCATGGCCGCACAGGACAGTAGGCGGAGTTTCATTGAGCCCTCGTTGTTGAGTAGTCTATAAAGCGACGTTAACGAGCCGGTACAAAAATGGAAGCCGTTTGGTTATATTTTAATGCGCCGTGCTGTCATGTGAACACGGCGGGCCTGTTCGGTCAGTGCCTCCATGCGCCTCCGGTGACGAGCATTCTCGCTGGACTGTTGTTGGACCAACAGACGTAGCGCCTTTGATCTGCGCTGCGGGTCTGGGATCAGTTGTGCTGCACGGCGGCGGTCGAGCAGCGTGGCGGTGCGCTCGCGATGCCGACGTTTTTCCTCAGTCTGCTGCTCCTGTATTCGTCGTAGCCGCGCTGCGCGTCGGGCTGCCGGGCTGGATCGTGGGGTGCGTGCCATCACGATATTTAAATGCGGCGGCGCATCTCAGATCGGCCAGCAGTTGAGATGCCGTATCGCCCTCGATTCTGATCTCGGTCGAGTGCTGATGGGTGATTATGGCCACTGAACAGCCGGTGTGATTCCGTCAGTCCTCAATATCGAGATGGGCGGCACAATCGTCGGCGTCGATCTGAATGAGGATTCTGTTCATACGCAAACTCCCGTCGTGATGACTGTCATAGATTCAGAAACATTTAAGACAGTCAATGCAGGATAATCATCAAATCGCGCACCTATTTAACAGGTGAGAATTAGACGACCTCTGATACCTGATGGCTAAATAATCACTGAACAGACACCCTACATAACAGGGAGAGTGGACAGTGGATATTGAGAGGTTATTGGCGGCAGTGCGTGATCATGAGGAGCGCACTGGCCAGCGCACCCGATTTACAGAACGCGAGGAGCGCAGCGCCTGCTACGTGGAACTGCCCGGCCTGTGCCGCGACGCGCTGGGCAAACGATTCGAGGCTGTATTCGCTCGCGCGCGGGCGTTGGCCGTGAGGGCAGCACCCGGACGGTGTCTCGTCAGGGCGCAGTACCGCGACCATCACAGAGTTGGTTACGAAATTGGATTCCTCGACAAATCGGCCGTCAGCGCATTTCGGCGTCTGTGCGCTGAGGCAGACGTTACGTGCGTGTGACGGACCTGCCGGATCTGCTGGAGGGCGGGCCTCTGACGCCGGACGAGGCGGTGCGTCGTGCGGAGCGCGTGCGGAAACGAAGCGCGCGGCGGCAGCGAAAACAGTCGCAAATCGCGGCGGCGGTGGCGCGCCTCAAGCAGTTGCGGATTGAACTATCCCAGATCGATCAGGAATCGATCTGATGGCTACTCATCAAATCGAGTTGGCAACCCGACGGTTGGAGCGCTGTGCCGCCGCCGCCCGAGTGCGCCGTCGCAGCCCCTACGACCCCACAGCGCAATATCGATGTGGAATCGTGGTGTGCTCTTCGTGTCACTGCCGCCACGCCAGTAATGCGGCGCGGCGCGCCCAGCGGTGGGCCGCAGATGCTCTACGTGATGGGCAGGAGTTGCTGCTCGTCACAGTGCTGCTGGCGAAAACCACTGACCTAAGGGCGCTTAGATCAGTGGCTAAGCGGTTCAACAGAGATTTCCGAAATCTGCGTGCGCGACTGGCGAAGCGGCAGCGGCACTGGGCGGCGCTGGGCGCGTGGGGATATGTCGAAGTGGCGGCGGTTTGGGCGGGTGATGACGCGCTACTGGGCACGCGCTGGAGCGACGCCCTAACGGATTTGCCGCAGGCGGGCGACGACGGCGCGGGGGAAGTGCTCTGGGTGCCTCATGCCCACCTGCTCGTGAGCACGTCGGGGGACTGGCAGGCGGTGCGAGACGCGCTGGAGCAACAGTGGCCGGGACGATGGCGGGTGGACGTGCGGCCACTGACTGACGATCGTGACCGATCGGCCGAGATCAACCAAGTGGCACGATATTCGACCAAATGCAGGAAAACTCGCACAATTTGGCCAGACGGAGTCCCCTGCGTGCTCGACTGGCCCACTGAATGGGCTGAGGCGTGGGAGGACGAAATTCTGTCGTGGGGACAGGGTCTGAGACCGCTGTCGGTAACGATGCGACCAATCGGCCGGCGGCAGCAGCAGCCTGTCGACGAGGCGGACGAAACCGAACGCGAGGACGAAGACGAGTTCTACGCCGGACCGGTGGTGTTGAGGCAGCGATACACGGACGCGCGACTGACCCCGAGCCTCACTGCAATCGCGGATGCGCTGAGCCCCTCGGCTCGCAGTGCGGAGATTTGGTCTGCCTGTTTGCGCGCGGTTGGCTGGCGTCCACGATAGCGGCCGGCTGATTTCGCTTTCGCGATACCCTCGATTTGGCGCTCTCGCATGAGCGCGCGTTCAAATTCCGCGACCGCCGCGAGAATCACGAGAGTCATGCGCGCAGTGGCACTGCGCGTGTCCAATGGACTGCCGCCCAGTGAGAGGATCAGGAGGCCAACACCGCGTTTGGTCAAGTCCGCCTCGATTGCCAGCAGGTCGGCAGTAGAGCGAGCGAGCCTGTCTGGTCGTGTGACCACGAGAACATCGCCCTCGCGGACGTATGCGAGGGCAGCAGCGAGTTGGTGGCGGACCGCCGCAGTGGCGCTGACCTGCTCCGAGAAAATTTTCTCACAACCCACAGCGCGAAGGTCACGCTCTTGCGCCTCCAGCCCCGCAGTCTGGTCCGCAGTCGATGTGCGTGCGTAGCCGATCAGCATAGTTTTGTCTCACTGAAGTCTAGGACATACTGAGACAGTTCGTCTCAAAAATCAATACCGATCCGTGTGAGACGAAAATGCGAGGGATTTCTATGTCTCACACGACCTTACCCTAATGAGTGAAGTGGCCTTAGCTTGAGCATCGGCGCTTGCTCGAATAAGCTTAGGCATGTCGCAGACCATTTTGACCGATCTAATGCCGGTGTTTTTTGGCCAAGCCGAGGCGACGAAGATATCCGCATTTGTAGACGCGAATTTGATCGCGTTTCAAAGAAACGTCCCCTCCGAATTATGGCATTATACCGACGCCAATGGATTGCTAGGCATCATCAAGAGCCGAGCCATTTGGACCACTCAGGTTTCGTGTCTCAACGATAGGTCGGAACATAGGCTGCTGAACGCTTTAACGCTGAGCGGTATACGCAACTTTGCAATAGAGAATCGTGACGATCGTCTGAATACCCTGCTGCGCGTTGCGGAACAGGGGCTTGGTCAAGCTGATTTCGATACTGCTCCACATTTTGTCTGCTCCTTTACGGAAGCCGCGGATGATCTCGGGCAATGGCGTGGATATGGAGGCGGTGAAAACGGATTCGCCATCGGCTTTTGGACAATCGACTTGATGGCGGCGGCTTCCCGGCGTGCGCAGAGCGGCATGCTTCCGTTATCCTACGATAAGGAAATCCATGCGAACGTAGTACGCAATATAATATCTTGTGCGCAGAATTTATACATCGATGGTTTGACCAAGCCAAATATAGACCCCACCCGCTGGGCATGGGAATTGGTAACTCATTTCTCGGAAAGACTAGATATATTTGCTTGCCTCATAAAAGATCCTGCGTTTTCGGCTGAGCGAGAGCACAGGTTACTAACACTTCTAAATGAGCAGGATTACACTAACCTCGAATTCAAGCCGAAGCGCTCTTTGCTGTCGAGGCATTTGCCGGTTAGTCTTGCAACCCCCCGGCACGACGGGCGCCTGCCGATCAGCCGAATCTGTATCGGGCCGTCGGCATCGCCACGAATTTCGCAGCTTAGTGTTGAAGCTTTGCTCAGGCAGCAGGGATATCCATCCAACGTAACAGTGGAGTTAAGTCGCGTGCCGTATCGAATTCCGTAGCTGTTGCTAAAAAGGGAGCGGACACCCGTGCGGGATCTAAAGATCATCTGCGGATCAGGTCATGGCATATCGGCGTGCTGCTCTTGCCGCCGGCCGCCATCGATTAGACGCTTCATGGAGTCGAAGTGGATAAGGGTACGACCGCACACGCGGACCGCTGACAGCTCCCCGGCTCGGAGTAGGCGATAAATGCTTGATCGACTCAGACCCAATTGGGCTGCTGCCCGATTAACGGGCATCGTCAAGGGAGCGACGTGGACTACTGAATTCATTGGTGGCTCGGTTCGTTCTGGCGCAGCCGGGATTGGCTGCGCCCACGAGGGCATAGTGCCGATTCGCGGCAGGCAGAGTCGAAATTAAAAACTTTCACGGAGGCAAAATCTGCCGGCGTGGGGCAACCCATATGTATGGCTGCATTGCGAGGAAAACATCCTAACTATCTCAATCGCTTGAGAACACGTTGGTGGGGGACACTCTCTCCGCCACCCGCCGCGCGGGAAGCTTTGCCCCTCATCGCCGATTCCACGACCTGTCCGCCCGGAGCTTAGCGGGCTGGCCAACGACAGGCGGATCGTAAGGCGACCGCTGAAACGCCTAAGGACGCTGTTGGCGAACCGTGATGCCGAGACCGTAACGCGGCTTGCGTTACGTGCTGCGCGGCTTGTGCAGCACGCTGTCACGCTCGGCAAATCGTACTAGCTCGCTGTGGCCGCGGCTTGGCGACGAATGAGCAAAAGCAAAGCGACTGCGACGAGGATCGCCGTGGCACTGGAAAAGATGATAGTTGCGCGCTGAATTCCGACGGC
>NZ_DATJJK010000264.1:0-6611 GCF_035492295.1 Acidisoma sp.
CTCGATGAGGATCTGCGGGCCGCCGCCCTCACGGCGCTCGACATGGACCGTACCGCCTGCCGGCGCTTCGCCGAAGGCTATTCCTGGTCGGCGGCGGCGGCGATGTTCCTGCGCAATCTGGTGCCCATGGCAGCGCGGCGAAGCACAATCCGGGGCCTTGCGCGCGGCCGGCTTTCGCTGGCGCGGTGATTTTGGCCAGTCCGCCGGGCTGAAGCGGCCCAGGTCTGGCGCAGGCTGGCTGACATCAGGTCAGATGGGCGAGGCCGAAATAGGCCTCGGTCTGCATTTCCACCAAACGCGAGGCCGTGCGCTCGAACGCCTGGGCGCCGGTGCCGTCCGGATAGAGGGCATCTGGCTGGGCGGCGGCCGAGGCCACCAGCTTCACCCGGTGATCGTAGAGATTGTCGATCAGGTTGATGAAGCGCCGCGCCTCGTTGTGGTTGTCCGGAGTGAGCAGCGGGATATCGTCCAGCACCACGGCGTTGAAATGGGTCGCGATGGCGAGATAGTCCCCGGCACCGAGGTTGCGGGCGCAAAGATCGGAAAAGGTGAAGCGGGCGACGCCACCGGCAGCTTGGGGCACGGCGAGTGCCCGGCCCATGACGGTGAGGGTCACGGGCCGGACGGGCGCACCCTCGCTCAGAGCGCGGAAGGCTCGGTCCAGCGCGGCGCGGGCGGCGGGGCCCGGCGGCACGTGCCAGGTATCGCCCGTCGCATCCCGCATCCGGCGGTAGTCCTGCTGGGAATCGAGCACCAGCACGTCGAGATGCTGCTTCAGCACGTCGATGAAGGGCAGGAAGGCATCGCGCCCCGGCTGGCCGCGGAAAAGATCGTCAGGCACGGTGTTGGACGTGGCGACGACAACGACGCCGCGCTCGAACAGCGCCTCGAAGAGGCGGCCGAGCATCATCGCGTCGGCGATGTCGTTGATCTGGAATTCGTCGAAGCAGAGCAGGATGGCCTCTCCGGCGATGCGGTCGGCGAGGGGCGGGATCGGGTCTTCGCCGCCGGGATTGGCCTGCTTCCACTCGAAGATGCGGCGATGGGCCTCCTGCATGAAGGCGTGGAAGTGGATGCGCCGGCGGCGCGGCACCTCGGCGGTCGCGAAGAACATGTCCATGAGCATGGACTTGCCGCGGCCGACCTCGCCCACGAGGTAGAGGCCGTTGACCTCCGCGCCAGGGGCCTCGTCCACCGGCTTGCGGCGCAGGAAGCGGCCGAGCAGGGTGTTGCGCGCCAGGCGAGCCGGCGGATCGTAATGGCGCAGCTTGCTCCATAGCGCCTGCAAGCGCTCGGCCGCCGCCGCCTGGGCAGGGTCGGAGACGATCAGCTTGCGGGAAACCGCGTGGCGATAGACGGCGAGCGGCCCGTCCCCGGTGGGGGCGCCGCTCAGAACCTGCTGCTCGACGGGCTGGGTGATATCCATGCTGCGCCGCACATAGTCGGGCTTTGGGCGAGAGACAATGGCTTTCACGGCAGGCCTCCCGCACCCGCCTGTAGGGTTTGATGGCTGACCGCCGTGACATGGGCGCCCGGGCGGGCTATCCGGGCCGGGAGACGTGCTTCGGCGCGGCACAGCGGGCGAGGACAGCATGGCCGTACGCATCGACCGGGTGGTGACCCGCGGCGGGGATCTTGGCGAGACCTCGCTCGGCGATGGCGCGCGGGTGTCCAAGAACGCGCTCAGGGTGGAGAGCTTCGGCACGGTGGACGAGGCCAATGCCGCGATCGGGCTCATCCGCCTGCATACGACGGACCGTCCGGATGCGGACGGAATGCTCGCTCGCATCCAGAACGATCTGTTCGATCTTGGCGCCGATCTCTGCACGCCGGAGGCGGCGGAGGGGGCTGAGGCGGGGCGCTCGCGCCTGCGCATGGGCGAGGCGCCGATCGCCCGGCTGGAGGCCGAGGTCGCGGCGATGAATGCGGTGCTGCCGCCACTCACCAGCTTCGTTTTGCCCGGCGGCACTCCGGCCGCGGCCCAGGCCCATCTTGCGCGAACCATCGTCCGGCGGGCAGAACGACTGGTAGTGGCCCTCGCCGCCGCGGAGCCGGTCAATCCTTTGGCCCTCCGCTTTCTCAACAGACTATCGGACCATCTCTTCGTCCTCAGCCGTCACCTGAACGCGGGATCGGGGCGGGAGGTCGTCTGGGTGCCGGGCGGACGGTGAAAGCTTGAAAATGCAGCTGAGCGGGGTCTTCGCGCAGGCCATGGAATGGTATAAGTCGCCGAGCATGTCACAGCACCGCCGGATTCTTCCGATCGTCCTGATCCTGGCACCGGCGCTTGCCGGCTGCGGGATGTTCAAATCCGGCCCGACGGCCACCGAGATAACGGAGCGGAACGCGCGCCTGCCGCCCGAGGTTGTTTACAACAACGGCATCAACGCCCTGCAGAAGCAGGACTATCAGACCGCCGTGAACGACTTCAACGACATCGAGCAGAACACGCCCTATTCGCCCTGGGCCACCAATGCCCAGCTGATGCACGGCTATGCCGAATATCTCCGCAGCCATTATTCGGACGCGATCAGCGCGTTGAACCGCTACATCGATCTGCATCCCGCTGATCGTGACATCGCCTACGCCTACTACCTGCGTGCGCTCTGCTACTACGAACAGATCTCGGACGTGCAGCGCGAGCAGGCGACGACACAGGAGGCGATCGACGCGCTGCAGGAAGTGGTCAACCGCTTCCCGAACAGTGCCTACGCCCGGGATGCGCAGCTCAAGATCGATCTCGGCGAGGATCAGCTGGCCGGGCACGAGATGGTCATCGGCAAGTGGTACGAGAAGCAGCATCTTTATGCCGCCGCCATCGGCCGCTACCAGGTTGTCATCAACAACTATCAGACGACAAACCATACTGCCGAGGCGCTGGAGCGCCTGACCGAACTCTATCTCAAGCTCGGCCTGACGGACGAGGCGCGGCGGACGGCGGCGGTGCTCGCCTACAATTATCCGGGCAGCAAATGGTACCAGGAAGCCTATGCGAAGCTCGCTTCCACAGACGTGATCAACCCCAAGACGGGCGACGTTGTGACATCCGACGCGGACACCACGGCGGATACCGGCAGCGTGCAGCAGAAGCCCACCGTGATGCCGCAGCCGAAATCCTCCGGCGGCTTCTTCGGCTGGCTGTTCTGAACCCTGGTCCTGTGACTGGATAGCGCCATGCTGAGTGCGCTTTCCATCCGGGACGTGGTGCTGATCGACCGGCTCGACCTCACCTTCGGCGAGGGTCTCACGGTGCTGACCGGAGAGACCGGTGCCGGCAAGTCCATCCTGCTCGACAGTCTCGGCCTCGCCCTGGGCGACCGCGCCGATAGTGGCCTCGTCCGCGCCGGCCAGGAACAGGCGACGGTCACCGCCTTCTTCATCCCGCCCCTGTCCCATCCCGCCTTCGCGCTGCTCACCGAGCATGGCTTGGAGGCGGAGGAAGAGATCGTCATTCGCCGCCTGGTGAGCCGGGACGGCCGCTCGCGGGCTTTCGTCAACGATCAGCCGGTCAGTGCCGGGCTGCTTCGCCGCCTGGGTGCGCTGCTGGTGGAGGTCCAGGGCCAGCATGACCAGATCGGCCTTGCCGACCCCGCGGCGCACGGTCCTTTGCTCGATAGTTTCGGCGTACCCGCGAGAGTGACCGAAGCCGTCGTCGGCGCTTGGCGCCGGTGGCGGGATAGGTTGGCGGCGCTGGATCAGGCCCGCCGCGCCATGGCGGAGGCCCAGGCCGATGAGGCCTGGCTGCGCCATGCGGTGGGCGAGCTTTCCGATCTCGCCCCAGAGCCGGGAGAGGAGGAAACCCTCGCCCAGGCGCGGCATGCCATGCAGCAGGCGGCCCGGCGGGCGGAGGCGATTGCCGCCGCCCTTTCCGAAATCGCGCCCCGTGAGCGGCGCAATCCGGGGCCCGGTGCTGCGCTCCGCGCTGCCGCCCGAAGCCTCCAGCGCCTGCTGCCGAGCAGCCTTTCGGCTGAAGCCGAGGCCGATAACCCACTTGCCCCGGCGCTTGCCGCGCTTGATCGGGCGGAGGAGGCGATCGCCGAGGCCGAAACCATGCTGTCGCGCCTCGCCCATGAGGCGGATGGCGACCCGCGCGAGCTTGAACGGGCGGAGGAACGGCTGTTCGCGCTACGCGCCGCCGCGCGCAAGCACAGTGTGCCCGTAGCCGAACTGCCTGCGCTGCGCGAGCAGCTCGCCACCCGTCTGGCGGCGCTCGACACCGGTTCGGCGCATCTCGTGGAACTGGAAGCGGCGGTCGCCGAGGATCGCGCGGCCTATGTCGCGGAGGCGGCGCGGCTTTCCGCCGCGCGGCAGAAGGCGGCGCGTCGGCTGGAGGCGGCGATCATGGCGGAACTGCCGCCGCTGCGCCTGGAACGCACGCGGTTCGTGGTCGAGATCGAAGCGCAGGCCGAAAACGGCTGGAGCGCGCGCGGGGTGGAAAGCATCCGCTTCCTGATCGCGACCAATCCCGGCCAGGCGCCCGGCGCGATCGACCGCATCGCCTCGGGCGGCGAGCTGTCCCGCCTCATGCTGGCGCTGAAACTGGTGCTCAGCCGTGGCTCTGCCGTCGGCACGCTGGTCTTCGACGAGGTCGATTCCGGCATCGGCGGCGCGACGGCGGCGGCGGTGGGCGAGAGGCTTGCGCGCCTGGCCCAGGATGTCCAACTGCTCACGGTCACCCACAGTCCGCAGGTGGCGGCACGCGGCAACGCGCATCTGCGCGTCGCCAAGGCCGTGGAGGGCGGGCGCAGTGCCACGCGGGTCGAGCCGATGACGGGCGAGGCCAGGCGCGAGGAAGTGGCCCGCATGCTGGCGGGCGAAAGTGTCACGGAGGCCGCGCGCGCGGCCGCGGATAGCTTGCTTGGGAATGCTGCATGAGCCGGAAGCCAAAAAGCCCGGGCGCGGAGATGCTGAAGGCCGAACTCGCCGGTTTGGTCGCTAAGATCGCAGCGGCGGATGTCGCCTATCATGGGCATGACGCGCCGGAGGTGACGGACGCCGAGTATGACGGCTGGCGCCGGCGCGCGGCGGAAATCCTTGCCGAACATCCTGAGCTTGCCGATGCCGAAAGCGCGGTCGAAAAAGTGGGCGCCGCACCCGCCAGCGGCTTTCGAAAGCACCGCCACGGCATTCCCATGCTGTCCCTCGACAATGCCTTTGCGCCCGAGGATTTTCTGGAATTCGAAGCGCGTATCCGGCGCTTCCTGGGCCTGAAGGACGAGAGTGCGTTGCGCTTCGTGGCCGAGCCCAAGCTCGACGGGCTCTCCCTTTCCATCACATACGAGAACGGCCGCCTCACCGCCGCCGCCACGCGTGGCGACGGGTTCGAGGGCGAGCTGGTGACGGAGAATGTCCGGACGCTCGCGACCGTGCCCGAGGCGCTGAAGGGAAAAGCCCCGGCGCGGATGGAAATCCGCGGCGAGGTGTTGATGACGAAAGCGGATTTCCTGGCCCTCAACGCGGCCCAGGAAACGGTCGGAGAGCGGCTTTTCGCCAATCCGCGCAATGCGGCGGCGGGGTCCTTGCGTCAGCTCGACGCGCGCATCACCGCTGCCCGTCCGCTTTCCTTCTTCGCCTATGCCGTGGGCGAGGCGAGCGAGGAAATCGCCGACAGCCATTGGCACTTCCTGGAGCGACTCGAGGCTTGGGGTTTCCAGGTCAATCCGCTGCGTCGCGCGGTGGCCGGTGGTGCGGAGGCAGAAGCCTTCCAGACCGAGATCGGTCTCGGTCGTGCGGGCCTGCCCTATGATATCGACGGCGTGGTCTACAAGATCGACGACGTCACGCTGCAGCGGCGCTTAGGCTTCGTCGGCCGCGCGCCGCGCTGGGCGATCGCATGGAAGTTCCCCGCCGAACAGGCGATGACCGTGCTGCGCGACATCCACATCCAGGTTGGCCGCACCGGCGCGCTCACGCCGGTTGCGCGGCTGGAACCGGTGAATGTTGGCGGCGTGCTGGTGCAGAACGCGACGCTGCACAATGAGGACGAGATCGGTCGCAAGGACATCCGTATCGGCGACACCGTCGTGCTGCAGCGCGCCGGCGACGTGATCCCGCAAATCGTTTCAGTTGTAACTGATCGGCGGCCGAAGGGAGCAAAGGCATATCAGTTTCCGGAAACCTGTCCGGTGTGCGGCAGTCATGCAGTGCGCGCGCCGGGCGAGGCCGTGCGGCGCTGCACCGGCGGATTGATCTGCGCGGCACAACGTGTCGAGCGGTTGATCCACTTCGTCTCCCGCCCCGCATTCGACATCGATGGGCTGGGCGAAAAGACCATCCGCGAATTCTACGCCGAAGGCTGGCTGCACTCACCGGCCGATCTGTTCCGCCTGCCGGCCAGGGAGGAGGAGATTGCGGGGCGCGAGGGCTGGGGCAAGGTATCCGCGCGCAACCTGTCACGCGCCATCGAGTCACGACGGCATATTCCACTCGACCGCTTCATCTATGCGCTCGGCATTCGCCGCATCGGTGAATCGAATGCGCGGCTGCTGGCCCGGCACTACAGCAGCTTCGCCAACTGGCGCACGGAGATGCTCGCCGCGGTCGAGGTAGGTTCGGAAGCGCGCGGTGAACTCGACAACATCATCGGCATCGGACCGGCAATCGCCGAGGAG
>NZ_DATJJK010000265.1:0-2371 GCF_035492295.1 Acidisoma sp.
AGACGCCCTGCCCGTGACCTGCCTGCCCTATGACGACCGCATCGAAATCCCCGATGGCTTCCGCGCCGAAATCCTCGCGCCCGAACATCCGATCCTGAAGGGGATCACGGGCGAGTGGCCGCTGCTGCTCGGCGCCAACGAAGTCGAACCCCGGCCCGGCGCCGAGGTCCTCGCCCGCCTGCCGGCCGAGGAAGGCGGGTTTCCGCTTCTTGTGACCGGAACGCACGGGCGCGGCCGCACCGCGGTCTGGACCTCCGACATCGGGCCGCATTGGGTTCCGAACGACTTCGTCGCCTGGAGCGGCTACGGCATGCTGTGGCGCAACCTCCTCGCCTGGCTCTCGGATTCCGCCCAGTGACCCCCACCGGCGTCTCGGCCCGCCTTCGGGCTGAAAATATAGATGTGTGGGAAGCGATGCAGACGCATCGCTTCGTCACCGAAATCGAGCAGGACCGCTTGCCGGCGGACGTGCTCGCTCGCTATTTCATCTTCGAGCACAGCTTTGTGGAAACCGCCGTCACCATCTTCGGTCATGCGCTGCTGAAGGCGCCAGCCTTCGCCCAGCGACGGCGCCTGATCGCAACCTTGCATGCACTCTCCGAAGCCCAGCTGGTCTGGTTCCAGGACTGTTTCGCGGGGCTCGGTCTCGTCGAGACGAACCAGCCGATGCCCTCCGCCGTGCAGGATTTCGCACGCGGCATGCAGAGGATTGCGGAGGATGGTACCTACCCCGACATCGTGACCATCATGCTGGCGGCCGAATGGATGTATGGCACCTGGTGCAGCCGCGCCAACCAGCATCCGAGCCGAGAGCCCTGGCTCGAAGCCTGGGTGCGGCTGCATGCCGAACCAGAGTTCCTGAATGGTGCGGCATGGTTGCGCGCCGAGGTGGACCGGGAAGGTGCGGCCATGGACGAGGACGGTCGCGCCCGGCTTTCCATGCTCTTTCGCCGCGCCCTCGAACTCGAAATAGACTTTCACAGCGCTGCCTACGACAGCTCCTGGCCGGTGCCGCGTAGCGAGGAGACGGCATAATGCCCGCCAAACCTGTTTTCCGACCCAAACCGCATGCGCTCGAAGCGATCTTCGGGCGACGCAAGGTAGTAATCGGGGTCATCCATTCCCGCGCCCTGCCCGGCTCCCCGGCCTA
This sequence comes from Acidisoma sp., assembly GCF_035492295.1. Lineage (GTDB taxonomy): Bacteria > Pseudomonadota > Alphaproteobacteria > Acetobacterales > Acetobacteraceae > Acidisoma. The sequence goes on from NZ_DATJJK010000265.1 coordinate 1,151, forward strand.
TGAAGGCGAGAGCATGGATAGCATCATCGGCTACGCGGTGGAGGAAGCACGCCGCTACGAAGCCGGCCGACTGGACGGGCTGATCGTCGAAAACCATGGCGACATTCCCTTCGCCAAGCCGGACCAGCTGGGGCCGGAAACGGCAGCCTCCATGGCCGTGATGACGGATGCCGTGCGCCGCGCGAGCACGCTTCCCGTCGGCGTCAACGTGCTCGCCAATGGCGCGATCCAGGCCCTTGCCATCGCCAAAGCCGCAGGCGCTGCCTTCGTCCGTGTCAATCAATGGACGAATGCCTATGTCGCGAATGAGGGATTGATGGACGGCCCCGCCGGCCAGGCCATGCGCTACCGCGCCTGGCTGCATGCCCGCAGCGTCAAGGTCTTCGCCGATGTTCACGTGAAGCACGGCGCCCATGCCATTACGGCTGACCGGTCCATCCCCGAACTCGCCCGCGATGCTGAATTCTTCGACGCCGATGTTGCCATCGCGACTGGCCAGCGCACCGGGGACGCCGCAACGCCGGAGGAGATCCGGGCCATCGGCGCTGGTTGCAGCCTGCCCGTGGTCATTGGTTCCGGTGTCATGCCCGAAAATGTCGGCTCCATCCTCGACATCGCGGATGGCGTGATCATCGCGAGCTATCTGAAGCGCGATGGTGTCTGGTGGAACGAGGTCGACCCCGAGCGGGTGCGCGTCTTCATGGCCGAGGCAGATCGCGTTCGGGCATGAGCCGGGTCTTCGTTCTGGGCAATGCCGGCTTCGACCTGTCGCTCGGCATGGCGCGCCTGCCCGCGCCAGGCGAGACATTGGTCGCGGAGAGCGTCGCCCGCGCGCCTGGCGGCAAGGGCCTCAATCAGGCGGTGGTTGCCGGGCGGGCTGGCGCCAATGTCCGCTTCGCCGCCCCCCTCGGGGACGATGCGGATGGCGCGCAGCTCTCCGGTATCCTTGCGGCCGAACCCCTCGCCTTCCAGGCCCTCGCGGTGCCGGCGCCCACGGATTTGTCGGTCATCATGGTGACCCCCGAGGGCGAGAATTGCATCGCCACTGCGGGCCTCGCCGCCGATGCGCTGAGTGCCGCGGAGGCTGCGTCCTTCGCTGGCCAGACAGGGCCGGAAGATTGGCTGCTGTTACAAGGCAATCTCTCGCTCCCCGCAACCGAGGCCGCTCTTCGGGCCAACAGCGCGCGCGTTATTCTCAATACCGCTCCACTTCGCTGGCCG
>NZ_DATJJK010000266.1:0-6115 GCF_035492295.1 Acidisoma sp.
CGTCGGCAGCCCCAACGCGCCGTACCTCAACAGCCTGATCAACTCCGAACTTTATGACTCCAACTACTACGCGCTGGGCCACCCCAGCGACCCCAACTACATCCGGATCATGGGCGGATCCGACTTCGGCATCGACTACAACCCCACCTCGGCCGGCATCGTCGCGCCCAACCTCATGCAAGAAATGGATCAGGCGGGCATCTCGTGGGCCGGCTACGCGCAGAGCATGCCCACCGCGGGTGACATCACGTCATCAGGCGACTACGACGTCAACGAACTGCCCTTTGCGCAATTCAGCTACGTCGCCGACAACACCCCCGCCTACCTTCAGGAACACCTGCTCCCGCTGGACCAGTTGTCCGCCGATCTCGCGAACCCGGACAAGCCCTTCCCGGAATTCACCTGGATCGCTGCCAATGAGGCCAACAACGGGGAAGGCCCCATCAATAGTCTCCAAGGCCTCGGCCAGTTCGTTTACAGCCAGCTCACAAACCATCAGTACAACGTTGCGGCCGCCGACCAGTTCGCCCAGCAGGAGGTAACGGCCATCGAAAACTCGCCGACGTGGAACGCCGACGGCGAGAAGGACGCGATCATCATCACGTTCGACGAGGACAACAACAACCTGTCGCTGGGCATCGGGAACGAGGGCAACAACGTTCCGATGATCATCATCCCGAACGGGGGCGCCGAGTCTGGCGCTAACGGGATGGAGGCAGGCCCCTTCACCACCGACCAGTACGCCAACGAGTACAGCCTGATGGCCACTATCGAAGACGCCTTGCGTGGCAACGCCCTGCCGACTGTGACGGATCCGTTGGCCCCGCTCACTGCCAACGACATGTACGCCACACCCATGAACGCTTTCTGGTCTCCGGTACCAACGAAATCTCAGACTCCGCATAGTAATCCCCTCGCCAGCCTGTTCGGCCAGTTCGTAGCGGCTTGGACAAACCCAAGTGGCGCAGCGACTGGCCAGCTATTTTCGACACTTGCAACCGAGTTGCAGACGGCCCTTAGCCCACCGCACCCGCACGGTTAGCGAGCCCGTCCTCGGCACTGGTATCGACGAGAGCCCCAGACTGCGATGAGCAGACGGGGCTAGTAGTGTTGGTTCGCAGCCGACATAGGTGGCGCAATGGTTGCGGAAAAGCCGACAGAGCGGTCGATCTGTTGGCCACCATCAGGCAATAGCAATGTCGGCGAGTTGCACGAAGCGTCAGTCGCCGCAGTGCGGCAGGATGTCCGAAATTGCGGTATGAAAGGACATGGCAGCGGTCGGGCCAAATCGTCGAGAGTGGACCCAGAGCGTCCATCAGCGTGCACGCGAATGGCAGAAATCTAATCGGCTTAAGAGTCAGCTGCTCTACCAACTGAGCTATGCGCCCTCCGTGGGAGGGGCATATAGCGGGCCTTACCCCTCCTGTGAACCCCCGGTGAGGGTTTTCCGGAGGAAAAAGCATGCGGCAGAGGAGGTCTGCACGAGACGCGACCCGCAGCTCAAGCGGCAGGAGGCTCAGCGCCTCCTGGCCGTCTCTGGCGGTATCGCCTGACCTGCTTGGCCGATTACCCGGCGGCGCGGCGGCCGCTTGTCTCGCCGACCACGAGAAGCTTGCCGGCGGCCGCTTCCGTCATCATCGAGCGCATTTCCCGCAGGAAAGAGGAGCCCTTCAGGGTGCGCTGCACGAGAACGCTGCGGCGGTCGGCCGGGTCGATCTTGCGGCGGACGAGTTCGAATTCCGACAGGCGGTCGAGCGCGCGGGTGATGGCCGGCTTCGAAACGTCGAGGTCGGCGGCCAGGCCGCGCACCGTATGGGCCTTGTCGCTCAGATAGCAGGTCAGGAACACGCCAAGCTGGCGGGCGGAGAGGTCGGGTCCGTCACGCCGGACGAGGGCGACGATCGTGTCCCGAAGAACGCCGACCAGTTGGTCGGAGGCGGCTGCGGAGGCCATGCGGCACTATCCTTTCTATTCAAATCAGCATGTCACGATCCAGCGGCGGTTCTTCGCCACGGATTTTCGGATGCGGCGGCTTGAGAGCGATTCCATGAACCGTATCGAAAATACGGTGGGTGGACACGTCCGGGTAACCGTCAAAATTCTTTTGCAACTATTATTGCGAGAGCAGGATCACATGTAGGGGAGAAATGGTAACAAATCGTCACGATGGGCAATTATATCGGTCATGCCGTGGAGTTATATCGGTCCTGCAACGCCCGAAACAAACTGCGTACAGTTTGAACTTCGCCACCTTCAGGTGCCGCCGGCCGGGATTTATCATTCCAGGCATAGAGGTCGATGTGAAGCCAATTTTGCGACAGAGTAACAAATCGTTGCAAAAATAGGGCTGCAGTAATCGCGCCCGCGAAACCATTGCTCGATACGTTATTCATATCGGCGATCGGGCTGTCCAGCCACCCGTCGTAGCCGGGCCAGAGAGGCAGCCGCCAAACCGGATCGTGGACGGCTTGTCCTGCAGCCACCACCGCGTCCGACCAAGGGTCGCTGTTCGAGAACAAAGCCGGCAGTTCAGGGCCCAGGGCGACCCGGGCCGCGCCGGTCAGGGTCGCGGCGTCGATCAGCAATTCCGGAGCCTCCTCGACCGCCTCATCCAGCAGGTCGCAGAGCACGAGCCGTCCCTCGGCATCGGTGTTGCCGATTTCAACGGTCTTGCCACTGCGGGTGCGGATGACGTCGAGCGGCCGCATGGCATGGCCCGAGACGCTGTTCTCGACACAGCCGACCCGCAGCACGAGACGGACGGGCAGTCCGGCCGCCATGATCTGGGCGGCAAGGGCCATCATCGCCGCCGCACCGCCCATGTCCTTCTTCATGCGCAGCATGCCGGAGGAGGGTTTCAGGTCGTAGCCACCCGAATCGAAGCACACGCCCTTGCCGCAGAGAGAGATGAGCGGTGTCGCCTCGGTCGTTCCCGGTCCGGCCCAGCGCAGGATGGCGACTCGCGGCGTCCGGTCCGAACCGCGACCGACCGCCGCGATCGTCGGATAGTTCGCGGCAAGCCGCTCTCCCTCCACAATCTCGGCACTGGCCGAGAAACGCTCCGCGAGCGTGACGACGGCGGCGGCGAGTTCCTCCGGCCCCAGAAGGTTGGCGGGACGGTTGATCAAGTCACGTCCCATCCAGATCGACCATGCCTGGTCAACGGCATTCTCGACGCCTGGAACGCGGGCGAGGCGTGCGGGGCCGGACGTTGCAGGTTTCAGCTCGCTGAAGCGGTAGGCGCCGAGGCAGAAACCCAGCGTGGCCCGCGCGGCATCAATACCGGGTGTCACCAGCTGCCAATCCGTCTCCGCCGGCAGACCGTAGGGCAGGGCGCCGAAGGGCGCGTGGCTTTCGTCGGTGCCGAGGCCGAGCACCGCCTCCATCCCGCCATCCGCCGCTGGCGGCAGCAAGGCGATGCTGCTGGATTTGGCGGTGAAGCCGGTGAAGGAGAGAAATGTCCGTTGCGGCTCCGGCAGCCGCTCGAGAAAGGAAGATAGATCCGCAGCGGAAATGGCATGCAGGCGATGCAGGACGCGTCCCTCGGCGCGCGCGGCGCCGAGGTCGAACAGACAGTCGATCGGGCGCATCAGGACGCCGTCTTTCCGGCGGTGATGGCGCTGACCACCCGACGGATGAAGGCGGCCGGTTCCATCGGCGCCTCGCCCTCCTGCACGCGCGCGAGATCCAGCAGCAAGCGTGCCTCCTCCTCGATCGATTCGCCCATTGCAGCCCGCATCGCCAGAGCCTCGATCCAAGGGTGGCGTGGGTTGATGTCGAGCTGCGGTTTGCCGCCCCAGGCAGGACGCCCGGCACGGCGAAGAAGCTTCTGCATGTGCAGATCGGCCCCTTCAGCATTCGACACCAGCATGACCGGGCTTTCAGTCAGGTGTGCCGCAGGTTGCACTTCGGCAATGTCGTCGGCGAGCGCGTTTCGGATGCCTTCGATGAGCGGCTTCAAGCTCTCCGGTACCTCCTCGGCGGCACCGAGATCGGCCAGCGCCTGGCGAGCGTTCTTCAGGGGCTTGCCCTCGAAATCGCCCATACGCTCAGGCCAGAAGGCGTCGATCGCATCGGTCAACAGCAGAACCTCGAAGCCGCGCGCCTTGTAGCCCTCCAGCACCGGTGTATGGCGCAACTGCTCGATATCGTCGCCGGCGAGCATGTAGATCGCGGTCTGGTCAGGCTTCATGCGCGAGACGTAATCCGCGAGCGAGGTCCAGCCTTCTTCTGTCGTCGAGCGGAAGCGGAGCAGGGGGGCGATGTCGGCGCGGGCGCCGGCATCCTCCCACAACCCTTCCTTCAGCACCGTGCCGAAATTTTCCCAGAAGCGGAGATAGCCATCCACCTTCGGCTCGGCGGCCGGCGCATCCTCGTCCTCGGCCGCGATCGGGCCTGCTTCCGCTTTCGACTCCTCGCTGGCGCGGGTCTTGAGTTCGGTCAGGACGCGGTTCTGCACGGCCTTCCGGATGCGAGCCATGACGGGGGTCGATTGCAGCATCTCGCGGCTGACGTTGAGCGGCAGGTCCTCCGTATCCACCACGCCCTGCACGAAGCGCAGCCAGGGCGGCAGAAGGTCGGCCTCGTCGGTGATGAACATCCGGCGCACATGCAGCCGGACCTTGGAACGGCGCTCGCCCTCCACCGGGTCGAAGGGCGGGGAATCGGGGATGAAGAGAAGGGCGGCGTATTCCATCGCTCCCTCCGCCCGCCAATGAATGGTGGTCCAGGGCTTGTCGAAGAAATGGCCCAGATGGCGGTAGAAATCCTCGTATTCGGTCGGCGTCACCTCGGATTTCGGGCGGCGCCACAGTGCGGTGCCCTTGTTCGCTGGCTCAGCCTTCCCGTCGCGCATCAGGCGGATCGGCACGGCGATGTGGTCCGCCCATTTGCGGATGATGGTCTGCAGCCGCATCGGCTCCAGGAACTCGTCGGCATCCGCCTTCATGTGGAGCACGATGTCGGTGCCGGGTGCCGCCCGCTCGGCCGGCGCCACCTCGAAGCTGCCGCGGCCGGCGGACCGCCACACCCAGGCCGCTTCCTCGCCCGCGGGGCGGGAGATGACTTCAACCAGATCCGCCACCATGAAGGCGGAATAGAAGCCCACGCCGAACTGGCCGATCAGGCTCGGCCGGTCTTCGGGCTTGGCATCCCGCACCGTCTCGCCGAAGGCGCGGGTGCCGGAGCGGGCGATGGTGCCGAGATTGGCGATCAGCTCCTCTCGGCCCATGCCGAGCCCGTCGTCGCTGATCGTGATCTGCCGTGTGGCCTTGTCGGGCGCGATGGTCACGCCCGCGTCCTGCGGCAGCGCCAGGCCCGGTTCGGTCAGGGAGGCGAAGCGCCGGCGGTCGATCGCGTCCGCGGCATTGGCCACCAGTTCGCGCAGAAAGATCTCCCGGTCGGAATAGAGGGCATTGACGACGAGATCGAGCAGCCGCCCGACCTCGGCGCTGAATTCCCGCGTTTCGGCGGCGGACTGCGTGGTTTGATCCTGTTCCATGTCAGCGTTCCCATTGGTCTTGGATGCTTGGTACGGCCGTGCCGTTGCGCTGCCGTATGTGTCCTAAGGCTCGCTGAATGCAACCAGCCGTGACCAGACCTGTTGGCTCATTTGTGCAATGCCGCTTGCAAATGATCGGGGATCCGGGGAAGCTTTTTTCATGCACGGATTCGCCCCGCGTGTGAAAGCCGTTCTCGGGCCCACCAATACGGGCAAGACGCATCTCGCCCTCGAGCGGATGCTGGCCCATTCGTCCGGCATTATCGGCTTTCCCCTCCGCCTCCTCGCCCGCGAGAATTACGATCGTATGGTCGCGCGCAAGGGGGAGCGGTTCGTCGGGCTGATCACCGGCGAAGAGAAGATCCTGCCCCCGGAGGCGCGCTGGTTCGCCTGCACGGTGGAGGCCATGCCGCTCGATCGGAAAGTCGAATTCGTCGGTGTGGACGAGATCCAGCTCTGCGCCGATCCGGACCGCGGCCATATCTTCACCGATCGTCTGCTTCGCGCCCGCGGCATGGTGGAGACGATGTTCATGGGCGCGGAGACCATCCGCCCGCTCATCCAGCGCCTTGTCCCCGATGCCGTGATCGAGACCCGGCCGCGCCTCTCCCAGCT
>NZ_DATJJK010000267.1:0-9687 GCF_035492295.1 Acidisoma sp.
CTTAAGCTCTAACCAACCAAGCAAAGCTCACAGTCGAACCTGCCCAATCAGACAAACCTAAACCAGAAAACCCGCTCACGCAGGATTCCCTCAGGCGCCACCAACATATCCCTTCCATTCAGATGCAATTCTCAAAGAACAGTGACGAGGACTACGTTTTTTCGTTTTCGGCGTTTCCGCCGTCAACCGCGCCTCGTCGGTGGAGCGCCTTCTACGGGTCCCACCCCTCCCTGTCAACGCGGAAAAGTCAGCCCAGTGACATTTCCCGACCCGGGCATATCTCTATATAAATCAACTATTTAGGTGATTTCCCGCACCCATTCGCCGAAATTGGCGCCGATTTTTGTGACGCATGCGGCCCATGCAAGAATATGCGGGAACGGTAGCTAGACATGCGAAGAGCGCTGATCCCGCCTGGAAAGCCCCCAGGCGGGATCCCATGCATTACGCTGCTTCGGCGACCCGGCCGTTGATGATCAGCCCCTCGCGGCCCGCCGTGACGGGCACGATCTCGCCGTCATGAATGGCCCCTTCCAGGATCAGCCCGGCCAACGGGTTCTGCAGCTGCCGCTGGATGACGCGCTTGAGCGGCCGCGCGCCATAGACCGGATCGTAGCCCTCATTCGCCAGCCATTCCCGCGCCGAGGCATCGAGTTCCAGCGTGATCTTGCGATCGGCCAGAAGCTCCCGCAGGCGCTGCAGCTGGATATCAACGATCGTTGCCATATCCCCCCGCTGCAGACGGCGGAACAGAATGACCTCGTCCAGACGGTTGAGGAATTCCGGCCGGAAATGGCTGCGCACGATATTCATCACCTGGCCCTGCACCATGGCGGCCGATTCACCCTCGGGCTGCGCCGCCAGGATCTCGCTGCCGAGATTGCTCGTCAGCACGATGATCGTGTTGCGGAAATCGACCGTCCGCCCCTGGCCGTCAGTAAGCCTGCCGTCATCCAGCACCTGGAGCAGGATGTTGAAGACGTCCTCATGCGCCTTCTCGACCTCGTCGAAGAGGATCACCTGATAGGGCCGGCGCCGCACCGCCTCGGTGAGCACACCACCCTCGTCGTAGCCGACATAGCCCGGCGGCGCGCCGATCAGGCGCGAGACCGCGTGTTTCTCCATGAACTCGCTCATGTCGATGCGCAGCAGCGCCTTCTCGTCATCGAACAGGAAGCCGGCCAAAGCCTTGGTCAGCTCCGTCTTGCCGACACCGGTGGGGCCAAGGAACAGAAAACTGCCGATCGGCCGGTTCGGGTCCTGCAGCCCGGCCCGCGCCCGCCGGACGGCATTGGAGACCGCACGGAGCGCATCCTCCTGCCCGACCACGCGGCGGCGCAGCTCATCCTCCATGCGCAGCAACTTGGCGCGTTCGCCTTCCAGCATCCGTTCCATCGGCACGCCGGTCCAACGCGACACGACGGAGGCAATCCCCTCCTCGGTCACCGCCTCGTTGACAAGACGATCATCGGACTGGCTGGCCGCGATATCGCGCTCCAGTTGCGGGATGACGCCATACATGAGCTCCGAGGCACGGCCGAGATCGCCGCGCCGCTGCGCACCCTCGACCTCACTGCGCGCCTGATCGAGCTTTTCTTTGAGCTTCTGCGCTCCCTGCAGACGCTCCTTCTCGTTGCGCCAAGTCATGGTCATGGCGTCCGACCGCTCCTGCAGGTCGGAGATTTCGCGCTCCAGCTTCTCCAGCCGGTCGCGGGACGCCGCATCCTCCTCACGCTTCAGCGCCTCGCGCTCGATCTTGAGCTGCAGCAGCCGGCGGTCGAGCTCATCCAACTCTTCGGGCTTGCTGTCGACCTCCATGCGCAGCCGGCTCGCCGCCTCATCCATGAGGTCGATCGCCTTGTCGGGCAGGAAGCGGTCGGCAATGTAGCGGTTGGAGAGGGTCGCGGCAGCCACGAGCGCGCCATCGGTGATGCGCACACCGTGATGCAGCTCGTATTTCTCCTTGATGCCACGAAGAATGGAAATCGTGTCCCCGACGGAAGGCTCGCCCACGAAGACTGGCTGGAAGCGCCTGGCAAGGGCCGCGTCCTTCTCCACATGCTTGCGATATTCGTCGAGCGTCGTGGCGCCGATGCAATGCAGCGCGCCGCGGGCGAGCTCCGGCTTGATCAGGTTGGAGGCATCCATGGCGCCGTCCGCCTTGCCCGCACCAACCAGCGTGTGCATCTCGTCGATGAAGAGAATGACCTCGCCGGCCGCCGCCTCGATCTCCTGCAGCACGGCCTTCAGCCGCTCCTCGAACTCGCCGCGATATTTGGCGCCCGCCACCATGGCCCCGAGGTCGAGCGCCAGCAGCTTCTTGTTCTTGAGCGCCTCCGGCACGTCCCCGTTGACGATGCGGGACGCGAGCCCCTCCACGATCGCCGTTTTGCCCACACCCGGCTCGCCGATGAGCACGGGATTGTTCTTGGTACGGCGGGCAAGGACCTGGATGGTGCGACGGATTTCCTCGTCCCGGCCGATGACCGGGTCGAGCTTGCCGCTCCGCGCCAGTTCGGTCACGTCCCGGGCGTATTTCTTCAGCGCGTCGAAGGTGGATTCGGCGGCCTGGCTGGTCACCTTGCGCCCCTTGCGCATTTCGGTGACTGCCCGGTCCAGCGCCTGGGCGGTCGCCCCGGCTTCGCGCAAAGCCCGCGCGGCCGGGCCGTCGCTTGCGGCGAGGGCAACAAGCAGCCGATCCTGGGCGACGTAATCGTCCCCCGCTTTCTGCGCAGCGGTCTGCGCCGCATCCAGCACGCGGACGAGATCCGGCGTGATCTGCGGCTGCCCGGCGCCACCGCCCTGTACCTTCGGATTCTTCGCGATCTCAAGATCGACCGCCCGCTGCGCGATCGCCGGATCGCCACCCGCGGCACGGATAAGGCCAGAGGCCGCCCCCTCGGGGTCGTCCAACAAGGCCTTTAACAGATGGTCAGGCGTGATCCGCTGATGAAATTCGCGGATCGCAATGGTCTGGGCGGCCTGCAGGAAGCCACGCGACCGTTCGGTGAATTTCTCAATATCCATATGATCTGTCCCTTTTCACTCAAGGCGACTGGTAGCACCCGTCCCTCATGAGGCGACGGCGTCACTTTATAGACCAAGGTAGGGAGCGCTTTGCGTTACCTCAAGAGGGTGTGAGGTCGAGATCGCCCAAAGATGCCTCCGTCCCCAGTTCGGCAGGGGTAGCCACTTTCGCATCCGGCTGGCGGGTGGCCAGCGCGACGGCAGTGGGCATGCGGCCATTCGGCGGGCCGGCCACCGCATCCTTCGCCCGAAAATCGAAACCGGGCGGATCGCCTACCATGACCTCGACATTGACCGTCATGTCGAGAAAATCCTCAGGCCGGCCGATATAGCCACCCGAGAGCGGCGTCGCCTGGTGCGGCTCGCGCGCGGTGCAGACACGAATGAGATTGCGCCCGGCGACCAGGCCGTTCGTCGGGTCGTATTCCACCCAGCCCGCGCCGGGCAGGTAGATCGCGCACCAGGCATGGGTGGTGCCGCCGCCGATCATGGGGTCGACACAGTCGATCAGCGCCGGATCGTAGAGATACCCGGAAACGAACCGGGCGGCGAAGCCAAGCGCGCGCGCCGCCTCCATCATCAGAACGGCGAAATCCCGGCAGGCGCCCCGCTTCGACGCCAAGGTTTGGAGCGGGGCATGGGTACCCTTCGTCTCGCGCGCCTCATAGGTGAAGTCCGCCTTGATCGCCTCGGTCATGGCGATGAGCAGTTCCCTTGTCTGCGTATTGCCAGCGGGCCGCAGGAAGCGACGCGCCCAGGCCTCCACCTGCCGATCCGGATCGGGGTAATGCGGTTCGATGAGACGGCTGAGGTCGGGATACTCGTCCCCCGCATAGCGGAAGGGATAGGTCTCGGCCGCAGGTTCGATCGGCAGCGCTTCGTGGCCAGGGTAATGTTCGAGATCCAGGGTGGAGACGATGCGCAGGAAATCGGTGCGCCCCTTCGGCCAGTCGAGATAGCAGATGGAATTGCCGAAGACGTCATGCGCCCAGCGGATCGTGGCACCCGCCGGCACGATGCCGAGCGTCGCATCCAGAAGCCGGAGGTCGTGGCTGTCCCGCGGACGCATCATCAGGCGATGCTCCGCAAGCGTCACCGGGGACGCGTAGTTGTATTCGGTGGTGTGGACGATCCGTACGCGGGGCATGCCTCTTCCTTAGTGCCGCGGTCTGCGGCACAGCAAATCCATGATCATGCGGCTGGCCGGTCCGTACGGCGCATGCGGCGACCCATGAGCCCCCCGCAGGTGCCACGGAGGCGCGCCCGCATGCGGCCGAAACGGCCGAGCCCCGCCAACCTGCGATCGAAAAAGGCGAGGCTCCCGGCCTGGTCGGCTTCGATATCGTTCAACCAATAGAGCAGCGTCGGCATCAGGATGGCGCCAAGACTCGCGCGCTTGGTGTACCAGCTTGCATCCTCGGACTGGTCTCCCGCCGCCTCCCAGATGCCATCGGCGAGGCGGGAGAGGATCCGGGTTGCAAGCCGGGCGTGATGCGGCAGCAGGAGTAATGCGAAGGCGCGGCGCGCCGCTTCCTTGTGCGGATCGAGCGCGGCGAGAAAGGCGGCCAGAACCGCCCGCACGCGCTTAGAGAGCCGCATCTCGCTGGCGACCTGGGGAGCGGCGGTTTGTACCGCCCGCGCCAGGGTCACTGCGAAAAAGCTTTCGAGCATTTCGGTCGTGCCGCCAGGAAAGAGGAACGCCGCCTCTGCCGGGTCGCGACCCACGGCGCCCAGGCCCGCGGCCAGGGCATGCCGCGTCCAGCCATGGACCGGCACGAAGGGCAGCATGACGTCAAGCGCCGCGACATCGGCGTCGGGAGCGGGGTTCGGCCCTTCCGTCACTATCCTTCTCCTGCGTTCGGGAGCGCCGGCTGGAACCGGGCGAGTTCCTCGTTGAAGCCCATGAGGGAGAAATTCTCCATTCGCATCGGATAGAGAATGCCATCGAGATGGTCGGTCTCGTGTTGCACCACCACAGCATGAAGCCCCTCCGCGGTCCGCCGTATGGCAAGGCCGTCACGATCGAGGCCGGTATAGGTGATCTGCGCGAAGCGAGGGACGGCGGCGCGCAGCCCCGGGATCGAGAGGCAGCCCTCCCAACCGAGGCGCCGCTCCTCGCTGCCCGGGCGGATCTCGGGGTTGATCACGGCCCGCGGTGGCAGCGCGCCGTCTACCCCCTCTGCATCCTCCGCAGCGACCCGCGCCGACGGCAGGTGGAAGACGAAAAGGCGAAGCGGAACATGAACTTGCGGGGCGGCCAGGCCGACGCCCCCGGCATCCATCATGGTCTCGATCATGTCATCGATCAGGCGTTGGATCTCAGGGTGCGTGGGATCCGTCACCGGCTCCGCCCGGCCGAGAAGAACCGGGTGGCCCATACGGGCGATCTTGAGAAGGGCCAATGGCAGCTCCGGCAGAAATGAAACGGAAAGGGTTTGGAGCAGACGGGCGATCATGATATAGCGCCCGCCTGATCCGGGATGCGTATTTCCTTTTGCGGTCCCGACCTTATAGCAATTCGGTGAGATGGAGCAGGCGGCCAGGTGCAGGTTCTCGTTCGTGACAACAATGTCGATCAGGCGCTCAAGGCGCTGAAGAAGAAGATGCAGCGCGAAGGTATTTTTCGCGAGATGAAGCTGCGTCGCCATTTCGAAAAGCCGTCCGAGCGCCGCGCGCGTGAGGCCGCGGAAGCCGTGCGTCGTGCCCGCAAGATGGAGCGCAAGCGGCTGGAGCGCGAAGGCTTCTGAGCCTCGTCACGACCCAAGACGCCTAAAAAACCCGCCCTTTTGGGCGGGTTTTTTATTTCTCTTGCGCTGCACCAATTTGTGAACCCGTCGTGATTCTCTAACTTTTCCGCATCTTAGTTGCTCTGCATCGCAAATGGGGCAACTGTGGCAGCGATTTGCCCCAGCATGGCCAGAAACCGCTCCTATCTGTTGCTTCGACAAAGCAGATGCCCGCCGACTGCAATGGAGATGAGAGCATGCGGATTGCCCAGATTGCCCCCTTGGCCGAAGCGGTGCCCCCGAAATTTTACGGCGGCACGGAACGGGTCGTGTCCTACCTGACCGAAGAACTCGTCAATCTCGGCCACGACGTGACCTTGTTTGCCAGCGGCGACAGCGTGACCCGCGCAGAACTCGACGCTGTTTGGCCGCAGGCACTCCGCCTCGACCCGACCATCCGGGACGGTTTGGCACCGCTTGCCATGCTGCTGGAGCGGGTGCGCCAGCGGGCCGATGAGTTCGATGTTCTCCACTTCCATCTGGACTACTGGCCGGCTTCGCTCTTCGCGCGGCATCATATCCCCTACGTCACAACCCTGCATGGCCGCCTCGACTTGCCGGAACTTCGGCCTGTCTATGCCGAACTGCCGCCGATGAACGTGGTTTCGATTTCGGAATCGCAGCGCCGGCCGCTCAAAGAAGCCAATTATGTCGGCACCGTGCTGCACGGCCTGCCGGCAGACCTACTGACCCCACATCCGGCAGCGCGCCCGTCCTATCTCGCCTTCCTCGGCCGTATCTGCCCGGAGAAGCGCCCCGACCGGGCGATCCGCATCGCGCGGGCCGCGGGCATCCCGCTCAAGATCGCCGCCAAGGTGGACAAGGTCGACCTCGAATATTTCGAGACCGTCATCGAACCGATGCTCGCCGAAGGCGGGGTTGAACTTGTGGGGGAGATTAACGAGGCGCAGAAGCCCGCATTCCTGGGCAATGCGCAGGCGTTGCTGATGCCGATCGATTGGCCGGAGCCGTTCGGCCTGGTCATGATCGAAGCCATGGCCTGTGGCACGCCCGTGATCGCCTACAATCACGGCTCGGTGCCGGAGATTATCGACGAGGGCATCACGGGCTTCATTGTCGAGGATGAGATGGGTGCAGTCGCGGCCCTTCGCCGCTTGCCGGAAATCTCCCGGGCGCAGGTGCGCGCGACCTTCGAGCGCCGATTCACCGCGCGGCGCATGGCAGAGGACTACCTCGCTATTTATCGCGACCTCTCGATGGCCCGCCGCCCGCGCCTGCGCATCGTCGGCTGACCGGCCGAGGGCGACCGAACCGCATGCAAAATGGGGCGCGCCAGACGGCACGCCCCATTTTTATGCACGGTTCGCGACAGCCCCCGAAGAGGGTGCGGAAAAGACGATCGTTAGATCGCTTTGAGGTTGGTCGCAGCCGCCTTGCCGCGCTCCATGGCGACTTCGTAGCTCACCTTCTGCCCCTCATTGAGGCCACGAAGGCCAGCGGCCTGAACCGCCGTGATGTGGACGAAAACGTCCTTGCCACCATCCTGAGGCATGATGAACCCAAAGCCCTTGGTGGTGTTGAACCACTTCACAGTGCCGATCGCCATAGCTGTACTCATCTCCGTCTCGAATAAACCGCGCGCCACAACACTCGGGCCTTATGGACTTGACGACGCCGTCGGACAGAGGCGCAACAAGGCAGGCCAGAATTTCAATGCGTATTAGCCATGCAGAAAACGGCAAGGCTTGTCAATCGGAATGGATTACCAAGCCGTCATAGAAAAAGGGGCGGCCAAAGCCGCCCCTCGTTTCCTAAATCCAACGGAAGATCCGGCCAGGTCGGCGTGAGCCGCCCCGGCCGGATCAGGCCGTTCTCAGAAGTCCATGTCGCCCATGCCGCCCATGCCGCCGCCAGGGCCGCCGGCCGGAGCCTTCTTCTCGGGACGCTCGGCAACCATCGCCTCGGTCGTCACGAGCAGGCCGGCGACCGAAGCCGCGTCCTGCAGCGCCGTGCGCACGACCTTCGTGGGGTCGATGATACCGGCAGTCACGAGGTCCTTGAAGTCACCCGTCTGCGCGTCGTAGCCCCAGGTGTATTCGTCCTTCTCGAGGATCTTGCCGGCGATGACGGCGCCATCGGCACCGGCATTCTCGGCAATCTGGCGCAGCGGAGCCTGGATCGCCTTGCGGATGATGTCGACGCCGAAGGTCTGATCGGCATTGTCGCCCTTCACACCGACGAGGACAGTGGACGCACGCGTCAGCGCGACGCCGCCGCCCGGCACGATGCCTTCCTCAACCGCCGCGCGTGTTGCGTGCAGCGCATCCTCGACACGTGCCTTGCGCTCCTTCATCTCCACTTCGGTAGCGGCCCCCACCCTGATGACCGCGACGCCACCGGACAGCTTCGCGATGCGCTCCTGCAGCTTCTCCCTGTCATAGTCGCTTGTCGTTTCCTTGATCTGACGACGGAGCGCCTGGACGCGCCCGTCAATTGTCTTCCGGTCACCGGCCCCATCGATGATCGTGGTCGCCTCTTTTTCGATCTCCGCGCGTTTCGCCCGCCCGAGGTCTTCGAGCTTCACATTTTCGAGCTTGCCGCCGGTTTCCTCCGAGATGACCAGGCCGCCGGTCAGCGTCGCAATGTCTGCCAGCATCGCCTTGCGCCGGTCACCGAAACCCGGGGCCTTCACGGCAACCGTTTTCAGGATGCCGCGCAGGGAATTCACCACCAGCGTGGTCAGGGCTTCGCCCTCGACATCCTCGGCGATGATGAGTAGCGGCTTGCCCGCCTTGGCCACGGCCTCGAGCACCGGCAGCAGGTCGCGGATCGACGAGATCTTTTTGTCGTGCACGAGGATGTACGGTTCCTCAAGGACAGCCGACTGTTTCTCGGGATCGTTGATGAAGTAAGGCGACAGCCACCCGCGGTCGAACTGCATGCCCTCGACGACCTCGAGTTCGCTTTGCAATGACTTGCCCTCTTCGAGGGTGACCGCGCCGTCCTTGCCGACCCTGTCCATCGCTTGTGCGATGAGGCTGCCGATTTCCTCGTCCGCGTTGGCCGAGACGGTGCCGACTTGCGTGATCTCGCGGCTGGTCGTGACTGCGCGCGAGATTTTCCTGAGTTCCTCGACGATCGCGGCCGTCGCCTGGTCGATACCTCGCTTGAGGTCCATCGGATTCAGGCCGGAAGCGACATACTTCATGCCTTCCCGTACGATCGCCTGGGCCAGCACGGTGGCGGTCGTCGTTCCGTCGCCGGCAACATCCGAGGTTTTGGCGGCGACCTGCCTGACCATCTGTGCCCCCATGTTCTCGAACCGGTCGCGCAGCTCGATTTCCTTTGCGACCGAAACCCCGTCCTTCGTGACCGTCGGTGCGCCGTACGATCGCTCGAGGACAACATTTCGCCCCCGGGGACCGAGCGTGACCTTGACCGCATCGGCCAGGATGTTCACGCCCGTGAGGATATGCTGGCGGGCGAGTTCGTGAAACTGGACATCTTTGGCGGACATTTTCGTGTACCTCCTGGCAAACCAGACAAAAGGGGATGGCGCTGGCTGGCCGCTGGCTGGCCTACTGTGCCGGTCCGGACGTGACGACGCCCAGCAGGTCGTCTTCGCGCATCACCAGCAGTTCCTCCCCTTCAACCTTGGCTGTCGTGCCGGCGTATTTGCCGAACAGCACGCAGTCGCCGATCTTCACGTCGGGCACGCAACGGCTGCCGTCCTCCAGCCGCCTGCCGGGGCCAACGGCGATCACTTCTCCCTGGTCCGGCTTTTCGCCCGCCGTATCGGGGATGACAATGCCACCCGCCGTTCTGCGCTCCTGTTCCAGGCGCCTGACCACGACGCGGTCATGCAAGGGTGTGAGTTTCATGTCCTGCTCCCTCTGATCAGATCACAAATGGC
>NZ_DATJJK010000268.1:0-5192 GCF_035492295.1 Acidisoma sp.
GCGCAAACGATAGACCACCCATGAGAAATCATCGGGATAGTTCACCGACTCCGCCAACAGTCCGTATTCGGTCGACACTTCATCGAGGGCCTCGACCAGCAAGGTGTCGTGTAGGAGGGTCACGCCCGCGGCCAGGTTGCCTTTCACACCGGCGATGACACGGTTGAAGTTGTCGAAGGTCTGACCGCTCACCCCGAGCCGCACCGTGCCGCCCTTGGGCGCGGCCGGATTGACGTAATCGAAATGCTTGAAACCGGCTGGATATTTGATGTCGCCGAACAGTGACAGCCCGTGACGCCAGGCGGGCTCTCCTGCCGGCGACGCGGCGGGCGCGGCGCCTTGTGCGACGGCGCCCCGGCCGCTGAACGCGTTCAGCATCGGCGACGCGGCGGTAAGGACGCCCGCTTGGACGAGGGCACGACGGGTCAGGCGCAAGGTGATACTCCGCAGTAAAGCCCCCAGGGGCTTAGCAATTCAGGGATTATGTCGGTTTTTGGAAAATCCGCCAACGAACTCCCGCGGAATTGAAACGCTCTGGCGGCGCAGGTGTTTCGCGCCAAAATGCAAACGGCCGGGCAATGCCCGGCCGTCGTAGCACAAATTGTGATGCCCGTTTACTGCGCAGCCACGGCAGGCTTCGGCTGCGGGTTATCCGCCAGCGTGCGCAGATATTCGATCACGTCGGCGCGCTGGCTGTCGCGCGCCAGGCCCGCGAAAGACATCGCAGTGCCGGGAATGTACTTTTGCGGGCCCTGCAGGAACTTGTTGAGCTCGTCGAAGGTCCACTCGCCGCCCTTGGCCTTCATCGCTGCCGAATAATTGAAACCTTCGTGCGCGGCGCGTTTGCGGCCGACAACGCCATAAAGGTCCGGACCGACCTTGTTGGGACCGTTCTTCTCGAAACTGTGGCAGGCTCCGCATTGCTTGGCGACGGTGGCGCCGCGCTCGGCCGAGGCCTTCTGCAGCAGCGCTTCGATCGGCTCCGGCGCGGCCTGGAGTTCCGCCGCGCCACCCTTGCCCGCTTCCGGCTCGGCGGCGGCAATGGCGTAACCCTGCTTCTCCGGCTTGGGCGCGGAGAACAGCGCATGGGCGCCGATGTTCAGCGCCAGGACAAAAAGGCAGGTGCCGAGCACCGCACCCAGGATCTTGTTGAGTTCGAAGGAATCCATCGACAATCGGCTCCGCGGGGAATGAAGGCGGAAGGGAGGCACGAGCCAAATGAGCCCGCGGCGGCGCAGAGATAACCGGTTTGCCTCACCCCGGCAACCCGTATAAGCACGCCCGGAACCGGCGAGAATGCATTCCTGACCGGGCTCAAGCGGGGGCGGCTAGTGCCCCTTTGCTTCCGAAGTTCGTGTCCGAGGGGGCCGCGAGTTATGACGAACTTCGGAAGCGGGCACTAGGGCCATGGCCGAGAGCGATATCCTGATCCTCATTCCGGCCCGCATGGCCTCCACCCGCCTGCCCGGCAAACACCTGGCGGACATCGCCGGCCAGCCGATGATCGTGCATGTGCTGCGGCGGGCGCAGGAGGCCGCCCTTGGCCCGGTCGCCGTTGCAACCGATTCGCCGGAGATCGCCACGGCCGTGGAAAAGGCCGGCGGCCAGGCGGTGATGACCAGGGCCGACCATGTCTCCGGCTCCGACCGCATCTTCGAGGCGCTGAACAAGCTCGACCCGCAGGGCCGCGCCGGCATCATCATCAATGTGCAGGGCGACCTGCCGACCCTGTCGCCGCAAGATTTGCGCGCCGTGCTCAAGCCGCTCGCCGATCCGGCCGTGGATATCGCCACGCTGGCGGCGGAGATCACCCGGCCGGAAGAGCGCACCAATCCGAACGTGGTGAAAGTCGTGGGCTCGCCGGTCTCGGCCGGCCGGCTGCGCGCGCTATACTTCACCCGCACTACCGCGCCTTCCGGCGAGGGGCCGCTCTATCACCACATCGGGCTCTACGCTTATCGCCGCGCCGCGCTGGAGCGCTTCGTGAAGCTGCCGCCCTCGCCGCTCGAGCAACGCGAGCGGCTGGAGCAACTGCGTGCGCTGGAGGCCGGCATGCGCATCGATGTCGCTATCGTCTCAAGCGTGCCGCTCGGTGTGGACACCGCCGAGGAGCTGGAGCAGGCCCGCGCTGCGTTGACTCGTTGAAGCAGAAGCGCGTAACCACAAGGCCATGAGACAAACGAAGAAAATTGCCTTCCAGGGGGAGCCGGGGGCCAATTCCGACCTTGCCTGCCGCAAGGCCTATCGCGCCTACGAGCCATTGCCCTGCCCTACCTTCGAGGATGTCTTCGCCGCGCTGCGCTCGCGCCGGGCGGAGCTTGCCATGATCCCGATCGAGAATTCGGTCGCCGGACGCGTGGCCGATATCCATCACCTGATGCCGAATTCCGGCACACATATCATCGCCGAGTTCTTCCTGCCGGTGCGTCACCAGCTGATGGCGCCGAAGGCCGCCACGCTGAAGACGGTCAAGACCGCGCAAAGCCACATCCAGGCGCTCGGCCAGTGCCGCAACACGTTGCGCAAGCTGCATCTGAAGTCGGTGGCGGCCGCCGACACCGCCGGCTCCGCCCGGGAAATCGCCGAAGAGGGCGATATCACCCGCGCGGCCATCGCCTCGGAGCTCGCGGCGAAAATCTACAAGCTGAAGATCCTGAAGCGGAATATCGAGGACGAGAAGCACAACACAACGCGGTTCATCGTGCTTTCGCGCAAGGCCAGGTGGGTGTCACGCGCCCACAAGGATGTAATCACCACCTTTGTCTTTCAGGTGCGCAATATCCCGGCCGCGCTGTACAAGGCGCTCGGCGGCTTCGCCACCAACGGCATCAACATGACCAAGCTGGAAAGCTACATGGTGGGCGGGCAGTTCACGGCGACCCAGTTCCTTTGTGATGTCGAGGGCCATCCTGAGCAGCCGGCGCTGCGCCGGGCGCTGGAGGAGCTTGCCTTCTTTTCGCGCGAAATCCGCGTCCTTGGCGTCTATCCCGCAGCCGCCTTCCGTCTCGCCCAGAAGGCGGCTGCGGACTGAGGCCCTAACCGGGGCTCAGACCGCCGCTGGGCTTTCGCTCCCGGCCGACGAGAGCGCGGTCGACCGCCGCGGGGCTCGCCGAGCGCGCTCCGGGTCGTTCCGCTCCATCCAACGGGCGAGGCGACCGCCAATACGGCGGAAGGGCTCCTCGATCACCAGCCAGGTCACGGTCGAAAGCACGAGGCAGACCGCGAGCACGCCGAGCGTCCAGACCAGGCCGTTCATGTAATGGCTGAAGGGCAGGCGTGAGGCGGGAAACCGCATCCAGGCGACGCCGATCACATTCTCATGCATCAGGTAGAGCGAGAAGGAGATGCGGCCGAGCCATAGGCACCAGCGCGCGTGCAGGCCGCGCGCCACGATGCCGCTGTCGTAGGACAGGCAGAGGATCAGCAACGCCGCGAAATGCGGAATGTAATGGCCGAAATCGAGCGAGGGGCTTTGGCTCGCGCAGAAGACGATGCCGCCCAGGCCGACGAGTTCGCCGAGGCTCGTCAGCCGGGCACTGGGCACGGGCAGGCGCTCGCTCGCGAGCCTGAGGGCCATGCCGAGGCCGAAGCCCACGAGGCCGCGCGCCACCGCCCCATCGCCCCAGACATAGAGGTCGTAGATCTGCAGGTGATGCTCGATGGCGCCAAGCCCGAGGATGACCGGCACCAGAAGCCAGAGTCGTGCATGGCGCAACGCCATGATGGCGATCGGAAAGAGCAGGTAGCAGACCAGTTCGACCGAGATCGACCAGGCAACCGCATTCCACATGAGCCGGTGATAGACGAAGGGTTGCAGCAGCAGCGCGAAGACCGGCAGCCAGCGGAGCTGCTGGGCCTCGTTATGCACGCCGAAGCGGAGATAAGCGTCCAGCCAGAGCAGCACCATGCCGCCGAGCACCGCGAGATGCATGGGATAGACGCGGAAGGCCCGGCGCGTCAGGAAGGCGCCGAGATTCCGCCAGGCGAGGCCGCGATAGACAGCCCCCAGGATGAAGCCGCTCAGGATGAAAAAGATGTCGACGCCGGCATAGCCATAATGGGAGAGGCCAGGCCAAAGGCTGTAGCCGACATCGGCCATGCCCAGCTGAAAATGCAGCAGGGCAACCCAGAGTGCCGCGAAGCCACGGATCGAGGTGAGGGGGACGCTTTCCTGCCGCATTGGGCTGATCTGTGCCACCAAAGCGCGTCGGGTCAATCAACAATTATGAAAGGCGCAAGAGACCCTGCTTTATACAGCCCGGAAGGGCGCTGCTTTCAAGGCTTGAGCAATGGCTCCATCGTCAGGCTGAGGGAGAGCAAGGCCGCATCCGTGCCGTGGGCGCCCATGAGCATCAATCCCGCCGGCATCCCCGCCTTGGGCATGGGCAGGGAGATGCCGCAGAGGTCGAAGAAATTGCCGAAGCTGGTATTGCGCAGCATCAGCGCGTTGATCGCGCGGAAGGCGTCCGCGTCGGTGACATCGGCGATCGTGGGCGCGACCATGGGCGTGGTCGGCATGGCGAGCAGCAGCCCCTCCGCCAACCGCGCATCGAGTGCGTCGACAAGCCGCCGGCGGCGGCGGAGCGAGGCGAGATAGCGCGGCGCGGGGACATCCAGCCCCTGAAGGATGCGGCCGAGCACCTGGGGGTCGAATTCCGCGCGGCGGGTCTCGAGATGGGACGCGTGAATCTCAGCCGCTTCCACGGGCACGATGGGGCCCTGGGCCAGGGTCTCGCGCATGTCCAACACCAGATCGCCGATGGCAGCGCGCGTCACCTGAATGCCCGCCGCTTCGAGGCGCTTCAGACTGTCCTCAAAGGCTGCCATCACCTCGGGCTCAGTATTGCCGAGGAATTCCTCGACGACCGCGACCTTGCGGCCGGCGAGCGGCACGGGGGTAAGCCCGGCCCAGGCCTCGCCTGCCATCACCGCATCGGCCATGGCGCAGAGGGTGACGCTCTGCGCCAAAGGGCCGATGGAATCGAGCGTGTAGGAGAGCGGAAAGGCACCCTCCCGTGGCACGCGCGGAGCACTCGGCTTGAAACCCACGACGCCGTTGAGCGCCGCCGGAATGCGGACCGACCCGCCGGTGTCGGTGCCGATCGCGATCTCGCCGATGCCCAGGCCCGCCGCGACGCCGGCGCCCGCGGAGGAGCCGCCCGGCACGCGCGCGCGGTCACAGGCATTGCCGG
>NZ_DATJJK010000269.1:0-4987 GCF_035492295.1 Acidisoma sp.
CTCCTCGCTTCATTCCTCCGCCCAGTCGGACGCGGCGTCGATGAAGGCTTGATCCTCGGCCGCATGATGACTTGCCGCCACGGCCGCGGATTGCCGATGCGCCTCCGCCTTGAAGGATGGCGCGCGCATGTCCGGCACCCAGATCTGGATGGGTCGCAAGCCCTGCGCGCGCAGCCGCTCGCGATGTTCCTGCACCTTCACGCGCGTCGTCTTGGAACCTCTCGGCTGAGCCATGACACTCTCCATCGCCTGGGTTACATGTAATATAGCGACGAGGCCCGACGATCAAACGAAGGACGTCTTTTTGCTTCTTTTTCTTCAGAAAAAGAAGACCTGCCTTGATGACTGAGGGGATGGGCGGCTGTGCGCCCTGCCACCAAAGGGAGCGGGGGGACTGATGCTGGTGCACGCGCTTTGTCCGTGGGCACGACCTCAGTTGCCGTCACCCGGCGAATGGCCTCACAATATTGACATCCGTTCGCGCAAGGCGAAATGAAAGGCGAAAGGAGCCCAAGACATGAAAATTTCCTTCCTTGTCCTGCTGGCGGTGCCCCTGGCCTTGGCGGCTTGCAATCGCAATGGCGCGCGGGCGCAGGGGGATTTCAATTCCGCCGGCAACCAGTTCGGCCAGAGCCATATCGCCAGCGGTTTCAACGATGTCGGCAAGGGTTTCAGTGACGGCGCCAATGCCACGGGCGATGCCATTTCGAGCACGGCCAACAAGATCGGCCAGAGCCTCAGCCAGTAGGCGGGGGCGATGGTGAGGGTCGGCTACGCCCAGGCCCCTCGCGCGGGCGCGGGCGTGCTCGGCGTGGTGAGGTATGGCGGCGCAGCTGCCGGGGCCGATCCCGGGATCGTTCACATCGCCCTCGAACCCGTGGCCCGGGCGCCGGTCTTCGAGATCTGGCATGCGGAGGACGAGACCGCGCCGCTTTGCGTCGGCGATGTCTTGGGCACGGTCAGCAGCCAGTATTGTTTTGGTGCGGTCGAGATTGCCGACGAGGCCGGGCGGCTTCTGGACGACAGCGTCGAGCGTGCCTACCGCGATCTTTTTCTTTTCCTGCAGCAAGCAGGGGACTTTCAGCCCATCCGCTTCTGGAATTACATCGGCGATATTCTGGCGGACCAGGACGGCATGGAGCGTTACTGGCGCTTCAATCTTGGCCGCGAGCGTGCTTTCGCCGCCCTGCTGCGGCAGGAGCGGCCGCCGGTCGCGACCGGCATCGGCTGCGGGGGCATGCGCACGGTGATCTATGTGCTGGGCGCCCGCAACCCCGCCGAGCCGGTCGAGAATCCGCGCCAGATCAGCGCCTATGTCTATCCGCAGCGCTACGGCCCGGCGAGCCCGCGCTTCTCCCGCGCCAGCCGGCATGAGGGCGGAACGCTGTTCATCTCGGGCACGGCCAGCATCGTCGGCCACGAGAGCCGCCACCCGGGGAATTTCGATGCCCAGATGCGGGAGACGCTGCGGAACCTCGATGTGATGATGCGGCTGACGGAGGAAGGCAGCACGCGCGACGGTCGTTGGGCGATCAAAACCTACCTTCGCGACGGCGCGCATGCGGCGAAGCTGGAAGCAGCACTGGCGGCCTCCCTGCCGCCCGGGACCCAGTATCTGCATCTGGTGGCCGACATCTGCCGGACGGATCTTCTGCTCGAGATCGAGGCCGTGCGCTGCGCCGTGGCGTAACCCGCGGGCTGGCGGGCCCGCGGGTTGTGCCATTACGGTGCGGGGGAGCCGTGCACCTGGAAGATCGCGTTGATGCGCTCCTCCAACTCGGACGTGATCTGCACCTCCTCGGAATCGAGCGCCACTTTCAGCTGCTCCATCGTCGTGGCACCGATGATGTTGGAGGTCACGAAGGGGCGGCTGGTGACGAAGGCCAGCGCCAAGGTTGCGGGATCAAGATAGAAATCCCGCGCCAGCGCCAGATAGGCGTCGATTGCTTCCTCCACGCCCGGCTTCTCGTAGCGCTGGCCGCGCTCGAAGAGCGTGGTGCGGGCGCCGGCCGGGCGGGCACCGTGCTGATACTTGCCGGTGAGGTAACCCTGGCCGAGCGGGGAATAGGCGAGCAGGCCGACCTGTTCCCGCATGCTGATCTCGGCGAGGCCGGTCTCATAGGTGCGGTTGACAAGGTTGTAGGCGTTCTGGATGGAGGCGACGCGGGGGCCGTGGCCGGCGTCGGAGGCGGCCAGAAACTTCATCGTGCCCCAGGCGGTCTCGTTCGACAGGCCGATATGGCGGATCTTGCCTTCCGTCACCAGGTCCTGCAGGACGCCGAGCGTTTCCTCGATGGGCACTTCGTCCGACCAGTCCCGCGGCTGGAAGACATTGCCGCCGGCGCCGAAGATCTGCACTTGCCGGTCCGGCCAGTGCAGCTGGTAGAGGTCGATATAGTCCGTCTGCAGGCGCGTGAGGGATCCCTCGACCGCATGGGTGATGTTGGTCCGGTCCAGGCGTGTCAGCTTGCCGTCCGGGCGCAGATAGCCGTTGCCCCGGCCCGCGACTTTGGAGGCGAGGATGACGCGGTTGCGTGTGCCGCGTTTTGCGAACCAGTTGCCGATGATGCGCTCGGTCGAGCCTTGTGTTTCGGCCCGGGGCGGGATGGAATACATCTCGGCGGTGTCGAAGAAGTTGATGCCACGGTCCAGCGCCATGTCCATCTGGGCATGGCCTTCGGCTTCGGTATTCTGCTGGCCCCAGGTCATGGTGCCAAGGCAAATGGCCGACACGCGCAAATCGGTGCGGCCCAGCAAGCGGTATTCCGCCACAGTCATCGTCCTTTGAATGAGCGTCGTGAAAAAGCAATCGGCGCCCGAAGGAACGGGCGCCGATCAACGGGGGTTGAGACAATCAGACGGAGAGGGAAACGCCGTCCTTCGCCAGATCCTGCATCACCGCTTCCAACCCGCGCCCGACACCATCGAAGACCTCGTCCAGCTCGGATTTGGTGATGATGAGGGGCGGCGAGAAGGCAAGCCCGTCACCCGGCAGCGGGCGGCCGATGATGCCGAAATTCTCCATGTGCTTCGCCGTCCGCGCGGCAACCTTGCGGCTGGCGTCGAAGTTGCGGTGGGTTGCGCGGTCCTCCACCAGTTCGATCGCGCCGATCAGGCCGGTGCCGCGCACCTCGCCCACTAGGGGATGATCGGTGAAGCGGCGGCGCAGCTCCGCCTGCATATAGGCGCCGACATCGCGGACATGATCGAGGATGTTCATCTCGTCATAGATCTTGAGCGTCTCCACCGCCACCGCGGCGGCCACCGGATGGCCCGAATAGGTGAAGCCATGGCCGAAGGTGCCGAGCTTGTGGGTTTCCTCGGCGATCGGCCCGAAGACGCGCTCGTTGACCATGACGGCGCTGATCGGCAGGTAGGCGGCGGAAAGCGCCTTGGCGCAGGTCAGGATATCGGGCTGCACCTGCATCGTCTGGCTACCCCAGTATTGGCCGGTGCGGCCGAAGCCGCAGATCACTTCGTCGGCCACCAGCAGCACATCATACTTGTCGAGCACGGCCTTGATCTTGGGGAAATAGCCGGCCGGCGGGAGGATCACGCCGCCGGCACCCATGATGGGCTCGGCGAAGAGGGCGGCGACGGTTTCCGGGCCTTCGGCCAGGATCAGCTTTTCCAGCTCGTCGGCGCAGCGGGTGGCGAATTGCTCCTCGGTCTCGCCGCGCAGCGCGCCGTGGTAGAAATGCGGCGTCATCGTGTGCAGGAAGCCCGGCAGCGGCAGATCGAAGGATTTGTGGTTATAGGGCAGGCCGGTCAGCGAGGCGGAGGCGAGCGTGATGCCGTGGTAGCCCTTGATACGGCCGATGATCTTCTTCTTCTCGTGTAAGCCGCGGGCGTTGTTGTAGTACCAGATCATCTTGATGGCGCTGTCATTCGCCTCGGACCCGGAATTGGCAAAAAAGACCTTGCTCATCGGCACCGGCGCGCGGGCCAGCAGCATCTCCGACAGTTCGATCATCGGCTCGTGGGACTTGGAGGCGAAGGCATGGTAGAAGGGCAGGGCACGCATCTGCTTCGCCGCCGCTTCCACCAGCCGCTCGTTCGAGAAGCCGAGGGAGGCGCACCAGAGGCCGGCGACGACGTCGATATAGGATTTCCCGGCATCGTCCGTCACGCGGACGCCCTCGCCGCCGCTGATGATCACCGGGCCGTTCTCGGCATGGGCGATCTGGTCGGTATAGGGGTGGAAAACGGAGGCGACGTCACGCGCCGCGAGGGAATTGAGCCGGGAAGGCGGGGTCATGGTCGGGTGCTCCACGAAGATTTGCTCCCATGATGAGCGCCTGCTTGAGCCGGGGGAAGAGGCAGGGCACAGTTTTCTCCCATGATCACAGAAACGCTCCCCCACCGTCCCAACCTGCCGCCTGACCGCGCGATCGCACCCCGGCTGTTCGACGCGCTCCGCGCCATGAGCTTCGATGGCGTCGGCATCACCCGCGAGGCTTACGGCCCGAAGGAGAGCCTGGCCCATGCGCTGGTCCGGGCCGAGGCCGAGGCGCTCGGCCTCGCCACCAGCACCGACCTCGCCGGCAATATGTATCTAACGTTGCGTGGCGCGGACCCGGCTCTGCCCCGGCTGGTCATCGGCAGCCATTTGGACAGCGTGAGGACGGGCGGCAATTACGACGGCGCGGCCGGGGTGCTGGCTGGGCTTTCGGTGGTGGCCGGTCTTGCCCGCGCAGGGTTTCAGCCGCAGCGGGACGTGACGGTGATGCTCATCCGCTCGGAGGAGGCCGGCAGCTGGTTCCCGGTGAGTTACGTCGGCAGCCGCGCGGCGCTCGGCCGCCTGCCGCCGGAGGCGCTGGACGTGCCGCGCATGGATGACGGCCGCACCTTGGCCGACCATATGCGCGAGGAAGGGTTCGACCCCGATGCGGTGCGGGCGGGCAAACCGGCGCTGACGCCCAGCGAGGTCGCGGCCTTCATCGAACTTCATATCGAGCAGGGCCCGCAGCTGGACGAGGCGGAAATC
>NZ_DATJJK010000270.1:0-6629 GCF_035492295.1 Acidisoma sp.
CCGCCGCGACCTTCGCCCGGCAGGGGGCCGAGGCCGCCGCCCGCCTGGAGCTTTTCATCGCGACGCCCAAGGGTGGAAGCTTCTTCCGGCATCTCACCGTGCTCTGGGGTGCCGGCCTTATCCTGCAAACGGCGATCATGACCTGGCTCGTGTATCTTTGGCCGATCGGCCGCTACCTGCTGCTCTCGCCCTTTATCGGATACGGCATCCTCGGCCTGCTCTTTGCCGGCACCTTCTGGTACCGGCGCAGCGTGCGGGCGGTCTGACCGGCATTCAGACCTTTCGGGTGGGCAGACGCCGACCGCCTATCTGACCGGCTGGCGGCTGCTGCTGGGGCAGCAGGCCTTGCTGGCGGATGCGCGCGTCCCAGGCCGTCGCCTATTGCACAGGCTTCGGCAGTGCGGCGGCCTTCTCCCACGCCTTCCCCCATCAGTTCGGCGACCCGCCGAAGACGGTGCCGGAGCGCCCTCTACAGGTTCGTCTTGCTCATCATCATGTGGATGCCCTTGTTGCCGTCCACCGTCTGCGTCACGCGCAGATCGCCGATCAGCGAGCAGAGCATATAGGCCTGGTTGCGGGAGAGATTGCTGCGGCGACAGATATGATCGACCATCTCCCGCACCGCCTGCTTCGCTGCGTCATCCAGATCCTCGTCGAGGCCGATGGAGATCAGATGCGTCGCACTTTCCGCGAAGGGCCGTTCGATTTTCATATCTTTACGGACCGTGAGCCGGAACTTGCCCGTCAGCGCGGTTTCCAGGGCTGTGATGCAGACCTCGCCATCGCCCTGCACGCCATGCCCGTCCCCGGCCATGAAGAGCGCGCCTTCGTTGAAGACGGGGAGATAAAGCGTGACGCCGGGCTTCAGCTCCTTATTGTCCATATTGCCGCCGAAGGCGCGGGGCTGGATGGTGCTGCACTCGCCCCAAGCGGCCGGCGGCGCCACACACATGATGCCGAAGAAGGGATCGAGCGCCAGTTCCTTCCCCCAGGGCAGCTTGGTGACCATGCGCGCATGGTCGATCGGCGGGTGGATGGTCTCGTAGTCGAATTCCTCCGGCAGGGTGCCGAGCAGAGGCAGAATGCTGACGAAGCCGAAATCCATGCAGGGTTTGGCTTCCAGGATGTCGATCTGCAGCGTGTCGCCCGGCATCGCGCCCGTCACATAGACCGGCCCGGTCAGGAAATGCCCGCCCTCGCGCGGGTGGGCCGCGATTCCTTCACGCCAGATCTCAGGCACGTCCTTCGGGGGGAAGGACGCGGCACCGCCGGCCGGCAGGGAGGAGAGGGTGACGGTATCGCCGCTCGCTACCGTCAGCACCGGCGGGATGGCGGCGGAGATCACGCTGCGGACCATCGTCTCGGGCGTGAACGGGATGTCGTGATGGGTCATGTCTCTTCCCTCTGCTTGCTGTGCGCGCATCGAACGGTATCGGCTAAGGCTTTGGCAACTGCAACCGTGGGTCGTTCCGCGGTCGCGTCTCCGTGAGAGCGCAATGGCAACCCTCTCGTAACGAGTCTGCTATCATGCTCCAGGGCCGGAGAGCCCATGACCATGCAGGGGAGTTCGTGAGATGACCGTCGACAGAATTCTTCAAGGAAAGAGCAGGGAGATCGCGAGCACGACGGCGGGGGCTTCGCTTTCGGCGATCTGCAGTCTGCTCGCCGAGCGGCGCATCGGCGCGGTGCCGGTGCTGGAGGGCAAGACCCTCATCGGCATCCTCAGCGAGCGTGACGTGGTGCGGGCGCTGGCCCTCGGCGGCGCGACTGCGCTCGATTTGCCGGTGGGCGAGATCATGACCCGCAACGTCCGCACCATTGGCCGTGGCACATCGGTGGAGGAGGCGATGGCGATCATGACCGAGGGCCGCTTCCGCCATCTGCCGGTGGTCGAGGATGGGCGGATGATCGGAATCGTCAGTATCGGGGACGTGGTGAAGGCCCGCCTGGACGCTCAGCAGCGCGAGGTCGAGGACCTGAAGTCCTACGTGGCTGGCGCCGCCTGATCCTGGTCCGGACCCGGTCCTCACCTCCACCCAGCCACCTCGTCAGGATATGGGGCTGAGCGGCCGGGTAGGGGTGAGGGCCGGTGCAGACTGATCAGCTCATGGGTCAGAACGCCGCGAGGCCGGTGATCGCGCGGCCCAGGATGAGGGCATGAACGTCGTGCGTACCTTCATAGGTATTCACACTCTCGAGGTTGGCGGCGTGGCGCATGACGTGAAATTCGGCGGAAATGCCGTTGCCGCCGTGCATGTCCCGGGCGGCGCGGGCAATTTCCAGCGCCTTGCCGCAGTTGTTGCGCTTGACCATGGAAATGGCTTCGGGCGCGAGACGTCCTTCGTCGAAAAGCCGGCCGGCCCGCAGGGCCGCCTGCAGGCCGAGGGCGATCTCGGTCTCCATATCCGCGAGCTTCTTCTGAACAAGCTGGGTCGCGGCCAGCGGACGGCCGAACTGGCGGCGGTCGAGCGTGTATTGCCGGGCGGCATGGAAGCAGAACTCGGCCGCCCCCATGGTGCCCCAGGCGATGCCGTAGCGCGCCCGGTTGAGACAGCCGAAGGGCCCCTTGATGCCGGATATGCCCGGCAGCAGGTTCTCCTCCGGCACGATAACCCCATCCATGACGATCTCGCCGGTAACGGAGGCGCGCAGGCTGAGCTTGTTTTCGATCTTCGGTGTCGTCAGCCCCTGCATGCCGCGTTCCAGAAGGAACCCGCGAATGGCGCCGTCATGTGCTTCCGACTTCGCCCAGACCACCAGGACATCGGCGATCGGGCTGTTGCTGATCCACATTTTCGTGCCCGACAGGCTGTAGCCGTCGGCAACCTTCACCGCTTTCGTGCGCATGCCGCCAGGATCGGATCCGGCATCGGGCTCGGTCAGGCCGAAACAGCCGATTAACGTGCCCGTAGCCAGGCCGGGCAGATACTTCTCACGTTGAGCCTCGGAGCCATAGGCATGGATCGGATACATCACGAGGGAGGACTGCACGCTCATCGCCGAGCGATAGCCACTGTCGACTCGCTCGACCTCACGGGCGACGAGCCCGTAGGAGACGTAGCCGAGGCCGGCGCCGCCGTATTCCGCCGGGATGGTGGGGCCAAGCAGGCCGAGTGCGCCCATCTCCTCCATCAGGCGGCGGTCGAAGGTCTCGGTCATATAGGCATCCAGAATCCCGGGCTGGAGACGGCTCTGGGCGAAGTCGCGGGCTGTGTCCCGCACCATGCGCTCCTCCTCCGTCAGCTGATCCTCGAGCAGAAATGGATCGGCCCAGTCGAAGGCCGGCTTCGTGGCATGCGCATGGTCCATGATGGTCGCTTCCTCGGTCAGTCAGGCCCGGGCTACCGGGTCAAGGCCTGAAATCGTAGTGGTGATGGCCGAAGGCGGCAACGATCGGAGACTGTCAAGAGCGGCTGCGCGTGCTAGGGTGTTTTTGCAAGTGCGAAGGGATCAATGAAGCGTGTTGTCCTATGACTTCCTCGTCATCGGCAGCGGCCCTTCCGGTCGCCGCGCCGCCATCCAGGCTGCCAAGCTGGGCTATTCGGTCCTTGTCATCGAGAAGGGCCGGCGCGTCGGCGGCGTTTCCGTCCATACCGGCACGATTCCCTCCAAGACGATGCGGGAGACGGTGCTGAACCTGACCGGCTATCGCGAGCGCGGCTTTTACGGCCGCGCCTACCGGGTGAAGAAGGATATCGCGGCCGAAGACCTCATGGCCCGTCTGCACAAGACGCTCGACCATGAAGTGGATATCCTCGAGCATCAATTCGCCCGCAATTCCGTCCGCACCATGGCCGGCCGGGCCGTGTTCGTCGATCCCCATACGGTCGAGGTCACGACCGAGGGAGGCGAGATCAGCCGCGTCCAGGGCGAGAAGATCCTCATCGCCGTCGGCACCCGGCCGTACAGGCCCCCTGAAATCCCCTTCGACGGCCAGCATATTCTGGACAGTGACGAGATCGTCGATCTGCCCAAGCTGCCGCGCAGCCTCACCGTCGTCGGCGCCGGCGTGATCGGTGTCGAATACGCCACGATCTTCAGCGCGCTCGACGTCGCGGTGTCCCTGGTGGATGCCAAGCGCAGCTTCCTCGATTTCATCGACCACGAGATCATCGAGGATTTTACGCATCAACTGCGTGACCGCGGCATGGCCATGCGCCTTGGTTCCGCGGTCGCGTCCATCACCATGGAAGATGGCTGGCCGACGACCGTGCTGGAAAGTGGGCGACGCGTGCGCAGCCAGATGCTGCTCTATTGCGCGGGGCGGGTCGGCGCGACCGATGCGCTCAATCTTCCGGCTGCCGGCCTGACCGCCGATGACCGCGGCCGCCTGCGCGTCAATCCGCAAACCTTGCAGAGCGAAGTGCCGCATATCTATGCGGCGGGGGACGCCATCGGCTTCCCCAGCCTCGCCTCGACCTCCATGGAGCAGGGGCGCATCGCCGCCTGCCATGCCTTCCAGCAGCCCATGCCGCCGGCCCCGGAATTCTTTCCCTACGGCATCTATGCCGTCCCGGAGATTTCCACTGTGGGCATGAGCGAGGAGGAGGTGCAGCGGCGCGGCATTCCCTATGAATGCGGCATCGCCCGGTTCCGGGAGACCTCGCGTGGCCATATCATGGGGCTCGAAACCGGGATGATGAAGATGATCTTCTCCATCCGAACCCATCGGCTGCTTGGCGTGCATATCGTGGGCGAGGGCGCGACCGAACTCATCCACATCGGGCAGGCCGTGCTCAACCTGAAGGGCAAGCTCGAATATTTCATCGAGAATACCTTCAACTATCCGACGCTCGCGGAAGCCTACAAGATCGCCGCACTCGATGCCTATAACCGGCTGGCGCGTGGTGCGGCGCCGGTCGCGCCGGTGCATCAGCAGGACAAGGCGGCCGAGTAGGGAATCCGCCGCCGCGCCCTTTCTCAGACCTCCGACTGCACCATCGGGGCGTGGCGATCCACCAGGATCGCGCTCGCCTCGTTAAGGCCGATGACCTCCACCTCCATCCCGTGCCGGCGCAGCTTGGAGACCACGCTCTCGAGCGCACCGACCGCGGTGATGTCCCAGAAATGGGCTTGCGTCAGGTCGATCACGGCGCGCTTGGCCTCGTCCCGCAAGTCGAAGCGATCAGCAAACATATCGGCGCTCGCGAAGAAGATCTGGCCCGAGACGCGATAGAGGCGGGTATCCGTCGCCTCGTCGTATGTCGCGTCCACCCCCATCAGGCGCATCACCTTGAAGGCGAAGAAGACGCCGGAGAGGAGAACCCCCACCGCGACGCCGGCCGCGAGATCGGAGGTCGCGACGGTCACTGCCACGGTCGCGAGCATGACGACGCTCGAGACCTTGGGATGCCGCGCCAGATCGCGGAAGGAGGACCAGGAGAAGGTGCTGACCGAGACCATGATCATGATGGCGACGAGGGCCGCCACGGGAATGCGGGCGACCCAGGGATGCAGCACCACGATCAGTAGCAGCAGGAAGAGACCGGAGGTGAGCGTCGAGAGCCGTCCCCGGCCGCCATAGCGAAGATTGCCGACGGTCTGGCCGATCATGCCGCAGCCGGCGATGCCGCCGAAGAGGCCGGCGGCGATGTTGGAAAGACCGAGACCCCAGCATTCGCGCGATTTGGAGCTTGTAGTCTCGGTCCATTCGTCGACCACGCTCGCCGTCATCATCGATTCGAGCAGGCCGACAACGGCCATGGCCAACGCATAGGGGGCGACGATCCCAAGCGTCTGCAGGGTCAGCGGCACATGAGGCAACACGAGATGCGGCAGGCTCGTCGGCAGCTTGCCGAGGTCGGAGACCACATGCAGCGGCATCGGCAAGGCGAAGCTCACCACCGTCAGCACAATGATGCAGATCAGCGGCGAGGGGATCACCGTCGTCACGCGCGGCAGCAGGTAGATGATGACGAGGCCGAGCGCGATCATCGGATAGGTCTGCCACGGCACATGGATCATCTGCGGCAACTGGGCCGAGAAGATGAGGATGGCGAGGGCGTTGACGAAGCCGGTGCGCACCGATTTCGAGACGAAGCGCATCAGCACATCGAGGCGCAGCAGGCCGAAGACCACCTGGAACAGGCCTGCGAGCAGGGTCGCGAGCAGGAGATAGTCCAGCCCGTGGCTGCGCACCAGGGCGGCGGCGACGAGGGCGACGGAGCCGGCGGCGCCCGTGATCATGGCCGGCCGGCCGCCGGTAAAGGCGATGACGATGCCGAGGATGAAGGTCGCGAAAAGGCCGACCTCGGGGTCGACCCCGGCGACGAAGGAGAAGGCGATGACCTCGGGGATGAGCGCGAAGGTCGCGACCATGCCGGCGAGAATGTCATTGATGGCGCTGCGGGGCGTGGTGAACCACTCCGCAGCGTAGTGGGAGGTTGGTTTGGGGGACATGGAACGGGGCCCGTGAGGGTCGCGCGACGTCGGCAGCAGAGCCTGCCCTAGGGATGAGAGCCGCAGTCGCTCGCATTGTCCGGCGGATTGGCGGCCGGAAGAGCCACCCGGGTTCTCACCGGGATCCTGACGATTGCCCCAAAGCTAGCCCGGTCCATGCGGCACCGCAACATGAACCGGACCAATTTCGCACAAAATTTGTCAGAAACGACCTTTGAAGCGCGGCGGGA
>NZ_DATJJK010000271.1:0-11994 GCF_035492295.1 Acidisoma sp.
CGCGTCGTATAAACTTCGACTTCGGATATCCCGTCCTTCGGCGCCGTCAGCGGGAAGCGGATGCGCGCACCCTCGCTGCGGCCGATCCAGTTCGCCTGCATCAGGCGCACGCGCTCGGGCCAGCGGTCGAGCCCGTCCAGCGCCGAGAGGAGGTCGGGTGCAAATTTGGTGATGGCGAAGAACCACTGCGAGAGCTTCTTCTTCTCGATCAGCGCGCCGGAGCGCCAGCCGCGCCCGTCGATCACCTGCTCATTGGCGAGCACGGTACCGTCGACCGGGTCCCAGTTGACCCAGCTTTCCTTCCGCTCGACGAGGCCGGCCTGGAGGAAGTCGAGGAAGAGCTTCTGCTGCTTGCCATAATATTCCGGCTGACAGGTGGCGAATTCGCGGGCCCAATCGATGGAAAGGCCCATGCGCTGCAACTCGCCGCGCATGGTGCGAATATTGGCCCAGGTCCATGTGGCGGGGTGAGTTTTTCGCTCGCGCGCCGCGTTCTCAGCCGGCAGGCCGAACGCGTCCCAGCCCATCGGGTGCATGACATTGAAGCCGCGCGCCCGGCGGTAGCGCGCCACCACGTCGCCCAGCGTGTAGTTGCGGACATGGCCCATATGGATCTTCCCCGAAGGATAGGGGAACATCTCGAGCACGTAGTATTTCGGCCGGCCGTCCTGCGGCACGTCTTCCACGGTGAAGCAGCCGCGTGCGTCCCACGCCTTTTGCCAGAGTGGCTCCTGGGCACGGAAGTCGTAGCGCGGCGTTTGCGGATCGGGCGAAGTGGTTTCGGTCATGGGGTGTCTATCCGGCACTTCCCGCCTTGGGGCAAGTGGCGGGACATTTGTGCGGGCGGCCTGTCCGCCCGCGCGCCGCACCCGGCGCGGGGTGCGGCGTGGTCTCGGCAAAAGTCAGTTGGTCGCGGATTGGACCCGGAGCTGGCGCGCACGGGCCAGCACCTTGTCCTCGATTTCCTCATCGGTGCCCGGGGAGATCTGGGCATCGACCCACTGTCCGTTCTGCTGCACCTGCTTGAAGATCGTCACGCGCACGCCATCGGCCCGCAGATCCTGGCCGAGGATATAGGCGTTCGCCTTGTAGCGCTCGCTCGCATCGCCCGGCGGCTGGTACCAGTCGGTGATGATGACGCCGCCGAAGGGATCGGCCGAGGAGAGCGGCATGAAGGACAGCGTGTCGAGCGCGCCGCGCCAGAGATAGGCGTTCACGCCGATGCCGGCCGTGCCGCCGCTCGTGGACGCATGGGGGTTCTTATTGATGCCGAAGGCAAGGCCATCGGCGCCCAGCAGCCCGCCATCGGCGCTTTTGTTGCCGGGCCCCACGACCTGATCGCCGTTCAGCACGGCCGGATTGACCGGCACGGACTTGCCACCGCAGGCCGCGAGAGCGAGCACGCCCAGGAGAGCGGCCGCGGAGATACCCCGACCAAGAAAAGAAGAATATCGAATCGTCAATGCCATTGCGCCTGCCCGGAGAAGGAATCCGCATCACTGCGCGGGGCCTTGTCTCTAACCCCCGGCGTCCCGTGTGCCAAGCATCTAGCTTTGCTGGCGCACAAAGAAATAAGGCGGCGGGAAAATCCCGCCGCCTTATTCAGCCGAACCAGAGAGATCAGATTACCACTGAATCTGGGTGCCAACGCCGAAGAGCTGGGCCTGGACGCGGTTGTTGTCCGTGCCGGCATTGCCCGTCGCGAAGTTGTAGCCACCCTGCCAGCGCCAACCGTAGTCGTAGTCGACGAAGAGGTTCACACCGGGAACGAGGGTGTAGGTGCCGCCGAGGGCGAGACCGTTGTTGACCTGCTGGCCGGTGGTCAGGCCCGCGGAGGTGATGGTGGCGCCGGAGCCGGCGTCGATGCCGCCCGGAAGATCACCCGTCGTCTGGAAGCGGAAGACGCTGCCACCGACGGTGAGCGGGCCGGCCGTGTACTGCAGACCGAACAGGGTGCCGATCGCCGCGTTACCGCCATCGGGCTCGAGCTGGAAGTTGTAGCCCGAGGTCTGGTTGAAGGCACCGTAGACGACGTTGCCGCCGAAGGTCAGGCCGGCGATCGTCGCCGTCGCGCCACCGGAGAAGATGTTCATGTTCTTGTAGGAGACGGCCGGAGCCTCACCCGTGTAAGCCACCTGCCCGGCGCCGAGGTAGTCCGCACCGATCTGGATGCCGACGGGGCCGAAGGTGTGTGTGAACTGGCCACCGACATCGATCAGGTTACGCGGCATGCCGCCGATGATCGGGGTCGTGGTGGAGGTCGGGGCGAGGGTGGAGTTCTCGGCCGTGTGGTTCGGCTCGAAGCCGACCGCGAACTGGAAGCCGGCGAGGGTCGGCGACAGGTAGACGATCTTGTTCGTGGACTGGCTCAGGCCGCCGTTGTCGACGAAGGGATAGACCGGCTGGGCATTGCCGGGGACGAGGGCGGGAAGGTCACCCCACCAGCCGCCGTCGTTGAAGCCTTCAAAGGTGCCGGTTTCGAAGAGAACGATCGGGCCGTTCTGCTGGCCGAAGCTGACCTGGCCGATCTCGGGGAGGCCGAGGTAGCCGTAAGCCTGGAAGACATACAGCGTTTCGCTGCTGGCCGAGCTGCCGCCGTTGATGCGGAGTTCGGTCGCCGCACCATAATGCAGGCCGTTGGCGGCAACGCCGTCGAAGCCTGGATAGAGGCGCATGTAGCCGAGGAAGCTGGCGGTCGAGGTCTTGTTGCCATCGATGTTGTCGAGGCTGGAGCCTTCGATGCCGGCATACCAGTTGACACGGCCGTTCAGGCGGACCGTGACGGAACCGGGCGCCGCCGTCTGGGCGTCGGCCGCCGCGGCCAGACCCATCGAGGCACCGACGGTCGCGACCGTCGCGAGTAGGAGCTTACGCATTTATTCCTCCTGGTTAGTGCCGGAAACCGGCCATCAAAACTATCGCCCCTACCTTCATCCACTGCTCACGCCAGAAGGCTGCGAAGCGGCTCGGGAGTAGCGCGGCGAATAATGGTCACTCGTTTGTCAAAACCGCAACGGCGACGCAACTGCAGCATGACATTTACGAAACACTGTGTCTGTTTTGCCACAACCAGGAGGGTCGGGAGGCCGGTTTTCATTGCTCAAACAAAAAGGCGGCCGGCATTTCTGCCGACCGCCCTTTGATCCCCGCGCCGGCCGGAGCCGGCAGGGTTCGGTTTGAAGCGTTTTACCAGTAGAGCCAGGTGCCGATGGCGAAGACCTGGGCCTGGACCTTGTTGTTGTCCGCGCCGGCCGTGCCGGCCACGAAGTTGTACCCACCCTGCCAACGGGTGCCGTAGAGGTAGGAGGCAAAGAGCTTCAGGCCCGGAACGACGACGTAGGTGGCGCCGGCGGAGAGACCGGTTTCGTCGCGCTGACCCTCGGTCGGGGTCGACATGTCACCCTGGCTTTTATAGTTGAAATAGCTGGCGCCGACCGTCAGCGGGCCGGTGGTGTAGAGACCGCCGGCGAGCCAGCCGACTGCGTTGGCGCCACCCTTGTAGTTCGGTTCGAACTGGCCGTTCATGTTGCCGAACTTGGTGTTGCCGCCAACCGTGAAGCCGGCGAAGCTGACCGTGCCGCCGAAGCTGCCGACGCTCACGCCCTGGTAGGGCAGATTGGATTTGGGGGTGCCGGTGTAGTTGACCGCGCCGGAATTCATGTAGCCGCCATCGACGACAAGGCCGAGGCCGCCGAACTTGGCCTTGTAGGTCGTGCCGATTTCGAAGGTGTTGCGACGCAGGTCGGTCGCGGTCGTGGAGGAGGTCACGGCCGGGCTGAAGTTCTCGGCGGTCTGGTTCGGCTCGAAGCTGAGGGCGAAGCTCAGGCCGCTGAAGGACGGCGTGATGTAGTCGATCTTATCCGTGGTGCGGGTGCTGTTGCTCCAGGTCCAGGCGTAGATCGGGCGCTCGTTCGTGTTGACGAAGAAGTTCTGGATATCGCCGTTCCAGCCGCCGTCATCGAAGGCTTCCTTGCCGCTTTCGAAGCGGCCGGCGTCGTTCAGGTAGAGCGCGCCTTCCTGCTGGCCGAAGCGGAGCAGGCCGAGCTGCGGCAGACCGATATAGCCGAAGTCACGCAGTACATAGAGCGTCTCGGTGCTGGCGCTGGTTCCGGGGCTGGACGCCGTGTTGACGCGAATTTCCGACTGCGCACCATACTGCAGGCCGTTGGCGGCGACGCCATCGAAGCCCGGGTAAAGGCGCATGTAGCCGCCCAGGCCGCCGCCCGCATATTTCGTGCCGTTATAGCTCTGTCCGGAGAAGCTGCTCACGCCGGCCCATTCTGCCACGCGGCCATCAAGACGCACGACGATGCTGCCGGGGTTGACGGCCTTGGTGAAGTCGGGGCTCGAAACCTGGGCCTTGGCAGCGCCCGCGAAGCCGAATGCGGCCGTCAGCGCTGCGGCGCCGGCCAGAAGATACTGTCGCATGAGAAGAGGAATCCTCCGATTGAGAATCCGCAGGCGATCGGGCTCTGCGGCAAAGCACGCGAGGCCGCCCCCTTGAGCGGCCAGATTGACGAACCACCGAGCAAACCGAATTCATTCGGCAGTTGTTACTGCCTCGTGAAGTTGGCTGATCGGCAGTGGAAAGTTTCCATTTCCGCCCGCCTGACATTTTTGTCACAGCGGCTTGTGGGCCTAATGCCACACTCCCCCTGGGGGATGTGTTAAGCTTCCGAGACAAGCATGCCGCAGTGCAGCGCTTGACCCTTGGCCTGCCTTAAGCGGATTGTCCGGCCCATGACCGACGAGACCGCGGCCGGAAACGGCTCTTTCCCGATTGCCACCGCCTTGCGGCGGGTACGCGCCGAAATCGCCGCCGCGGCGCTTTCGGCTGGGCGTGACGCCGCCGCCGTCTCGCTGGTCGCGGTGTCGAAATTTCATCCGCAGGACGCGGTGCTGGCCGCCATGGCCGCCGGTCAGACCATCTTCGGCGAAAACAGGGTTCAGGAAGCGGCGGCCAAATTCGGCGCGTTGCGTGAAAGCCACGATTTCACGCTCCACATCATCGGCGCTCTGCAAACCAACAAGGCGCGGGAGGCCGTGCGCATCGCCGATGTCATCGAGACGCTTGACCGGCCGCGCCTGGCGGAGGCCATCGCGGACGCCGCCGAGCGCGAAGGCCGCATGCCCGGTCTCCTCATACAGGTGAATGTGGGGGATGAACCGCAAAAGGGCGGGGTTCCCCGGGCCGGGGCGGATGCCTTCATCGAAGCGATGCGGACCCGCTTCGGGGACCAGTTGCGCGGCCTCATGTGCATCCCGCCCGCCGAGGAGGATCCGGTGCCGCACTTCCGTTGGCTCCAGGACTGTGCTGCCCGCCATGGCCTTGCCCAGCTTTCCATGGGCATGTCGGGTGATTTTCCGGCGGCGATCGCCTGCGGGGCGACGCTCGTCCGTGTCGGCACAGCGATTTTCGGGCATCGCCCGGCAGGACCGGCCGGTGCCCTCCCGCCGTCTCTCTGATCGGGAGCGGGCGGAGTGGCTGCGCTTCGCCCAGTCCATCGGCGCGCGCCCTTTGCAAGCGACCGAGGCCGAGGCGATGGCGCTTGCCACCCTGCCGGCCCCCGCTCCGGCTGGTGCGACCGAGCCGGATGCCGCCCCGCCCCAGGCTCAGGTTGTGGTGCTGTCTGCCGTCCGGCTGGCTCCGAAACCGCGCCCGGCCGAGATCGCCGTGGGGCAGGCCGCCGCCGGGCTTGATGCCGCGTCCTGGGAGAAGCTCCGCCGCGGGCGCATGCGCCCGGAACGCAAGCTCGACCTGCACGGCCGCACCGCGCAGGCAGCCTATGCGGCATTCGAGCGTTTTATCGCGCAAGCGCGGGCGGACGGTGTCCGCTGCGTCGAAGTGGTGACCGGCCGCGGCGCCGGCGAGGGCGGGGTCCTGAAACGCGAACTTCCGCATTGGCTCAACCTGCCGCATATCCGCGGCGGCATCCTGGCGGCGGCCCATCCGCACCGGGCCAATGTCGGCGCCGTGCTCTTGCTGCTACGGCGCAACAGATGACGCCCTTCGGCGCCCGGCTGCGTGCGCTGCGCCTGGCGCGGCAGGTGACGCTGGCGCAGCTGGCGGCCCAGCTTCAGGTCTCGCCCGCCTATCTCTCGGCGCTCGAACACGGCCGGCGTGGCCGGCCGAGCGCCGGCCTGGTTCATCAGGTCTGCGAGTTCTTCGGCCTGATCTGGGACGATGCCGAGGAGCTGGCGCAGCTCGCGAAACTGTCCCATCCGCGCGTCACCGTGAATACGGCCGGATTGCTGCCGGAGCAGACGGCGCTTGCCAACCGCCTTGCCCAGACCATCCACACGCTCTCGCCCGAGACGATCGCAGCGATGCATGCGCTGCTGGACGCGACCGCCCCGCTGCCGAAACCGCGGCTGCGGCGGCGTGCCAATTCGCGGCTCTGAGCGTCAGCGGGTGGCGAGGCTACGGGCGACCTCCGCCATCGCCGGGCGCGCCCCGACTTCGGGCTGCATGCAGGACGAGGCCAGCGCGTCCAGCGCAGGCAGGCTTTCGGCGCAGCGGTCCAGCAGCTCGCGCAGCAGGATACCGTAGGCGCGCACTTCTAGTCTCTGCAGCAGTCCGGCGTTTTCGCCCGGCGGAATGAAGCAGGCGCCGCCGAAATCGCTGAGCATGACGGGGCCGGTTCGGCCATCCCACAGAATATTATGGGCATAGAGATCGCCATGGATCAGTCCGCGCGCATGCAGATGGGCGAGTGCCGATGCGATACCGGCCGCGATGGCGCGGAGGGACGCGGCGCTGAAGTGCTGGTCCTGGTCATAGACGTCCCGCGAGCAGCTCTCGAGGCTGGGTGGGCCGGCCAGGGCCCGCGTGCCCTCGGGCAGCAGAGGCAGGACGAGACCCTCCACCGCCTCGGGATGGTCTGCGATCCGGCCGAGCGCGTGCAGGAGAAAAGGATGACGGCCGGCGGCGAGCGTCGCGGCCATCTCGCGTTCAGGCAGGCCGTCGCTCGTCATCCGGCCCTTGAAGAGTTTCACGGCGACGGGCCGATCCTCCGGCGTCAGGTGCATCGCGCGCACGAGGCCGGAAGCGCCCTCGCCGAGCGGCCGGTCACCCGCGAGGCGTGCCCAGGAGATCAGCGGTGCATCGATCGGACGCGGATGGTCGAAGGGATTGCCGGCCCAGGCTGGCCAGGCGAGGCGAGGCAGGGCCGCGAGCCAGTCAGGAAGGGCGTCCAGCTGGTTTGCGGAAAGCCGCAGCAATTCGAGGTTGTCGGCCTGGGCCAGGGTCGCCGGCAATTGCGCGATCCGGTTGCCGGAAAGCAGCAGCTTCTGCAGCCTCGGCCGCTGCCCGAGCGCATCGGGCAAGCCGGTCAGTGCATTGTCGGTGACGGTAAGCCAGCGGAGGGAGGCTGGCAGGGATTCGCCCGGAATCTCGGCGAGACCCGTGCCGCGGATGCCGATCTGGCTGAGTGCCGGGCAGTCTCCGAGCGCGGGTGGCAGTCGGCTGATGCGGGTGTGCGAACAGAACAGAACACGCAGGCGACGGAGCCGCCCCATGTCCTGCGGCAGGTCCGTCAGAGGATTGCCGTAAAGG
Organism: Acidisoma sp.; assembly: GCF_035492295.1. GTDB lineage: Bacteria > Pseudomonadota > Alphaproteobacteria > Acetobacterales > Acetobacteraceae > Acidisoma. The sequence continues at coordinate 7,556 of NZ_DATJJK010000271.1, forward strand.
TCGAGCACCTCGAGCGTCTCGGCCAGACCGAAGATTTCCCGCGGAAACTCGGTCAGGCCGCTGAGGCGCAGCGTCGTTGCACCGGCCAGATCACCGCGGCGCAGGGCCTCGAGGCTCATCGGGCGCGGTGGCCGCGTTCCGCCTGATGACCGGCCCCGGGGGGCCGGTCAGGACAGGAGGAGCGGCGATCAGCGGCGGTAGGTGCCGGCGGCGATGGCCGGGATGTCGAGGCGGCTGAAGCCGAGTTCGGCCAGTTCCTCATCGGAATAGGTCTCGAGTTCGCGGGCGATCCGGCGGCGTTCGCGCAGCGCGGTCATCTGCACCTCGAAGCGGGTGCGAAGGGCCTGGACGCGCTCGGCCAGGATGCGCCCAAGAGAACGGTTTTGGGATTGGGCGAGAGATGCCACGGTGATGCTCCTCAGCATTTGTGCTGGCTCGCAACATATACTCAAGACGCTCCATCTTCTATTGCGCAGCGCAGCATGGTGGCATGCAATTCCGTCACATGTTCGTTATTACGATTAAGCAGATCAAAAGAGTCGGGAATTCTTTTTATAATCCGTTGAAAAGATTAGTGGAAAGATAACGTTCGGCCGAGGAGGCGGTGATCGCCACGATCCGCTTGCCCCGGCTCGCCGGCTCCCGCGCGATCATCAGGGCCGCCGCGAGCGTGGCGCCTGAGGAAATTCCGATCGGAATTCCCTCCAGACGGGCACAGAGACGGGCCGTCTGCATCGCATCTCGCTCGGAAACCGGCAGAATGCGGTCGACCAGACTCATGTCCAGCGTTTCGGGGCAGAAGCCTGGACCGATGCCCTGGATTTCATGGGGGCCCGGATCGTCTCCTGACAGAACCGCGCTTTCCGCGGGTTCCACGGCCACGACCTGAAAGCCGGGCCGGCGGGGTTTTAGCGCGCGCGCAATGCCGGTCAGCGTGCCGCCGGTGCCGGCGCCAGCCACGATGACATCGATTTCGCCGCCGCAATCGGTCCAGAGTTCCTCGGCCGTGGTCATCTCATGGATCGCCGGATTGGCCATGTTCTCGAACTGGCGGGCCATCCAGCCGTCGGCCGACTTGGAGACGATCGCCTCGGCCCGCGCGATGGCACCGGCCATGCCGTCCCGTGCCGGGGTCAATTCCACCGTGGCTCCCATGAGACGGATCATCCGTTGGCGTTCGACCGAAGCCGAATCCGGCATGACGACGGTGAGCCGGTAGCCTTTGGCGGCGGCGACGAAGGCCAGGGCGATGCCGGTATTGCCCGAGGTCGGTTCCACGATGTGGCTGCGGCCCGGCGTGAGGATACCCTCCTGCTCCGCTGCTTCCACCATGGCGAGGCCGATGCGGTCCTTCACCGAACCGAGCGGGTTCAGATATTCGAGCTTCAGCAGGACTTCGGCGCCGAGCTTCTCCTGCGCCATGAAGCGGCCGAGACGCACCAGCGGCGTGCCGCCTATCGCGTCCAGGATGCTGCCGAAGATGCGGCCACGGGCCTCCGCCATGGGGTGGTGGCCCCCCGATGCGCGATTCCCTTGTGAAATTGTCGCCTGTTTCGTCCTGCCCTCTACTTTGGTTGCCCTCATCAGCCTATATAACCCTCGGTAGAAGTGAATTGCGTCCGGCGCGTCGGCCGGATGGGGGTATTCCATGCTCATGCGCCGTGAACGAGCCTATACCGCTGTGGCGGTGATGCTGGATATAGGCTGGCATGCCGGACGCCAGCGTCTGGAAAGCGCGGGCGACATCGCCGACCGGCTGTCGATGGCCCGGCGCGGCATCGAGCCCGTGCTTCAGGGATTGGCGCGGGCCGGGCTGCTGGACAGTACCCGTGGCCCCAAGGGCGGCTACCGCTTGGGCAAGAGCGCGCGGCAGATCACCTTGGCCGAGGTTGTGGATGCGGTGACCGGGGACGGCGCCGACCACGGCGAAACCGAGGCCGGGGGCGAATTGCAGTCCGCCGCCGTCGAGCCGCTGTGGACGGAACTCGAGCGCCATGTGCAGACGCATCTCAAAAACATCACGCTGGAGGCGCTGATCCAGCGCGCCCAGGCGCAAGGGCTGAAGCGGCCGGCGCATGCGCCGATCGTCTTCGCGATCTGAGCGCGCCGTGAGGCCCGCCGCTCCGGAGACGATCGAAACCGCGCTGCTCTGGCGTGGCCAGGGCGCGGGGGTGGCACTCGCCACTGTGACCCGCACCTGGGGCAGTTCGCCCGCGCCGGCCGGCAGCCAGATGGCGATAGCCGCCGACGGCCGCTTCGCGGGCTCGGTCAGCGGCGGCTGCATCGAGGCCGCGGTGATCGATGCCGCAGTCCGGGTCATCGCAACCGGAACGCCTGCGCTGCTCTCGTTCGGTGTTACTGAGGAGCGCGCCTGGGAGGTCGGGCTTGCCTGCGGCGGCCAGGTCGAGGTCTTCGTGGAAGCTCTGGAATGAGTCCGGAGATCGCGGCAGCCCTCGCCGCGGCGCGGGCGGAAAAGCGGCCCGTGGTGCTCGCCACCCGCCTGCCCGATGGCGCGCAGCGCCTGCTTCCCGATGGCGCCGCGCCGGCCGCTCTGGCGGAGTGGGCCGAAGTTCTGCTCCGCACCGATCGCAGCGAGACGCGCGATCTCGCGGGCGAACGGTGGTTCCTCCGTCCCTATAACCCGCCGCTCCGGCTCATCCTCGTCGGCGCCGTCCATATCGCCCAGGCCCTGGTGCCCCTGGCGCAGGCCCTCGGCCTCGATCCTGTCGTCGTCGATCCCCGCCTGGCACTGGCGACCGAGGAGCGTTTTCCGGCGAGCCACCGGGTGACGGACTGGCCGGACGAGGCGCTCGATGCGCTCGGCCTCGATGCGCGCAGCGCGGTCGTCGTCCTGACCCATGATCCCAAGCTTGACGATCCGGCGCTCGACCGCGCCTTGCGGTCAGACGCCTTCTACATCGGCGCCCTGGGCTCGCGGAAATCCCATGCGGCGCGGCTGGAGCGGCTGGCGGCCCTCGGCCATGCGCGCGAAAGCCTCGCCCGCATCCGCGGGCCGGTCGGGCTGGCGATCGGGGCTGTCACGGCCGCGGAGATCGCGCTGTCGATCATCGCGGAAATCGTGGCCGTCCTGCGCGCCGCACCGCTCGGCGCAGGGCGATAGGATGACGATCGCCGCCCTTCTGCTGGCGGCAGGCTCCTCCCGCCGCATGGGGGCGGCGAACAAGCTTCTTTTGCCCGGGCCGGACGGCCGGGCGATGGTGCTGCATTCCCTCGATCGTCTCCTCGCTGTGTTCCCGAGCGTCACCATCGTGCTCGGGCATGAGGCGGAGGCGGTGCGCGCGGCGCTGGGCGCGCGGCCGGTGCGGATTCTGGAAGCCACGGATCACGGCGACGGGCTTTCTGCGAGCCTGCGGGCAGGGATCGCCGGCCTGCCGGTCGGGGCGACGGGCGTGCTGATTGCGCTGGGGGACATGCCCTGCGTCTCGCCCGAGACGCTGCGGGCTTTGCTGGCGGCGCACCGGCCGGCCGGTGTCACCGCGCCCAGCTTCGGCGGCCAGATGGGCAATCCCATTCTCTGGGACCGCCACTACTTCCCGGCGATGCGACGGCTCACCGGGGATCGCGGGGCCAAATCCCTGGTGCCGCCCGACGTCCATATCATCGAGGTCCCGGATGAGGGAATCCTGATGGATGTCGACACGCAGGAATCCCTCAGGGCGTGGCAGGCTCGCCCTTGAAATAGCGAGCAAAAAGCGGATTGAAGCCGATACGATAGACAAGCTCGGCCGGCTGCTCGATGCTCCAGACCGCGAGATCGGCGGCTTTGCCGGCCTCGATCGTGCCGGTCTCGCCGATCAGCCCTAGTGCTCGCGCGGCCTCCCGCGTGACGCCCGCGAGGCATTCCGCGACTGTCATGCGGAACAGCGTCGCCCCCATGTTCATGGTCAGCAGCAGGGAGGTCAGCGGCGAGGTGCCGGGGTTGCAGTCGGTCGCGAGCGCCATGCGCGTGCCTGCCGCGCGGAACAGGTCCACCGGCGGCGCCTTGGTTTCGCGGATGAAGTAATAGGCGCCGGGCAGCAGCACCGCGACGGTGCCGGCTTCCGCCATGGCGCGCGCATCCGCCGCTTCGGCATATTCCAGGTGATCGGCCGAGAGCGCTGCGAAACGCGCGGCAAGCTGCGCTCCGCCGCCATGGGACAGCTGCTCGGCATGCAGTTTCACCGGCAATCCCAACGAGCGGGCCACGGTAAACACCTGTTCCATTTCGGCGGCCGAGAAGGCGATGCCCTCGCAGAATCCGTCCACCGCATCCACGAGGCCGGCTTCGGCTGCCTGGTGCAGGCCGGGGATCGCGACCTCGTCCAGATAGGCTTGGGAGCGGCCGCGATACTCGGCCGGCACGGCATGGGCCGCGAGCCAGCTGGTGCGAATGCGAACCGGGCGACGGCGCTCCATCAGCCGGGCCGCTTCCAGCATCC
>NZ_DATJJK010000272.1:0-29799 GCF_035492295.1 Acidisoma sp.
GCGGCGATCCGGCCTCGATCGCCTTCTGCCAGCAGGCGGGGCTGGATTACGTCTCCTGCTCGCCCTATCGCGTGCCGGTCGCCCGTCTCGCGGCCGCGCAATCCGCGATTGGTGCCGGAGGGGGCGGCACTGCCTGAATGATGGCGAAGACGGCCATTTTCTGACCATTTCTCGGGCGCTTGCTAGTGTGATCGAAGAAGTGGGTAGCCAAATGCGGCTACCCATCCGATCTTCGGAGCATTCGCAAGGAGCCGCTCATGAGCGAGGCGCTGTCCCAGGGTTCTCCGTCGTCGCAACACGGCGCCCATCCGTTGATTTCGGTCGTCGTACCCGTGCGCAACGAGGCTCCGAACATTCTGCCGTTAATCGGTGAGATCCGGGCCGCCCTCATCGGCATCCCGTATGAAATCGTCTATGTCGACGACGGCAGCACCGACGAGACGCCGCAGCGCCTGCGCCAGGCGCTGGCCGAAGGCGCGCCGCTCCGCATTATCCGCCACAAGACAAGTTGCGGCCAGAGCGCCGGCGTCATCACCGGCGTCAAGCATGCGCGCGGCACCTGGATCGCAACGCTCGACGGTGACGGTCAGAACGATCCCGCCAGCATTCCGGACATGCTGGCCCGCGCCCAGGCCGAGGAACGCAGCGGCGGGGCCACGCCCATTCTCATCGCCGGTTGGCGCCAGAAGCGGCGCGATACCTCGGCCAAGCGCTATGGTTCGCGCATCGCGAACAAGGTGCGCGCTTCCGTGCTGCGGGACGCGACGCCCGACACCGGTTGCGGCCTGAAGGTGTTTCGCCGCGATGCCTTCCTCGAGATTCCGCATTTCGACCATATGCACCGCTTCCTGCCTGCGCTCTTCATCCGCCAGGGTGGCCGCGTCATTTCGGTGGCCGTGAACCATCGGCCGCGGCTGGAAGGCCAGTCGAACTACAACAACTGGCAGCGCCTCAAGGTCGGTCTCGTCGATCTGATCGGCATGTATTGGCTGCAGCGCCGCTGGCGCGGCCCGGTGATCGACGGGCCGATCATCGAGCCGCCGATCTCCGCCATCGAGCGCCGCTCCGCCGACGCTGCCGTGCTCGATAGCCGGATCGGCACGGTCGGGCAGCCCGGGGGCCTCAGCCCGTGAGCGCACTCTCGTCAGATAGCGGCTTTCGCCGACCACAGGAGCCGTGGCGGCTGTTCGTCAAACCGCTGGGCCTCGCCCTCGGCCTGATCCTCGCCGGTGTCGTACTCAAAACACTGGCAGGCGGGGTCAAGGGCGGCGTCTTTGCGGAATACGTGATGGGCCATGGCTTCGAGGGGGAGATCGTCCTCGTCCTGGGTGGCGCGCTGCTGACCGCCGCCGGTCTGCCGCGCCAAGCGGTGGCCTTCGCCGGCGGCTATGCCTTCGGCCTCAAGGTCGGGCTGGCACTCGCCATGCTCGCGCAGATCCTCGGGTGCCTGGCCGATTTCTTCTGGGCCCGCGCCGTCGCCCGGGACTGGGTGCGCGCGCGGCTTGGGGCGCGGCTGGCAAAGCTCGACGCCCGGCTGAGCGCCCATCCCTTCACCACGTCACTGACGCTGCGCCTGCTGCCGGTCGGCAACAATGTCGTGCTCAACCTGCTGGCCGGGCTTTCCTCGGTCAGCGCCTCTTCCTTCCTGCTCGCCTCGGCCATCGGCTATGTGCCGCAGACCCTGGTTTTCGCCCTCCTCGGCAGCGGCGTGCAGGTCTCCCACGGGACGCAGATTGGCCTTGGCATCGCGCTCTTCGTGCTCTCCGCCGGCCTCGGCCTGCTCCTCATGCGGCGCTGGAAGACCGCGCCGCAGCCGGTTTAAAGCTGCGCGAGATCGACCCCGGCGCGGCGAAAAGCCTCGGCCGGGGTTATTCCTGCCTCGCGCAGGGTCTTGAGCGACAGCGCGCCATCCCGCTTCGACAGTTTCTGGCCCCGCTCATCCGTAAGCAGACGATGGTGGGCGTAGACAGGCTGGGGCCAACCCATCAGGCTCTGGATAAGGCGGTGAATGTCGGTCGCCGGCCTCAGTTCCTCACCCCGCATCACCAGAGTCACGCCCTGAAGCGCATCATCATGGCAGACGCAAAGATGATAGCTGCCGGGGCAATCCTTGCGGGCGAGCACGACATCGCCATGCGCGCCGGGATCGCAGGTGACACGGCCCTGCCCCTCCTCCTCATAATCGAGCGGTCCCACGAGAGCGGCCGCACGTGCCGTGCGCAACCGCCAGCAATGCGCTTGGCCGGCCTCGATACGGGCCGCGGCGATCCGTGGCGACAGAGTGGCGCAGGTGCCGGGATAGACAGGCCCATCCGGCCCGTGCGGTGCCTGGCCTGACGCCGCCACCTCCCGCGCGATATCCGCCCGGGTGCAAAAGCAAGGATAGAGCAGTTCTCGCGCCCGCAAATCCTCGAGCACCAGGGCATAGTCAGCCAGATGGGCCTGTTGCCGGCGCACCGGGCCATCCCAGTCGAGACCCAGCCAACGCATATCTTCAAGGATTGCCGCCTCGTATTCCGGGCGGGCGCGGGTCGCATCGATATTCTCGATACGCAGCAGAAAACGCCCGCCATCGGCACGCGCCCGCCTCCAGGCCCGCCACGCCGCGAAGGCGTGGCCGAGATGCAGATAGCCGGTGGGGCTCGGCGCGAAACGCGTCACCAGCTGGGCCGGCAGGGGTGGATTCGGGGTCACGGCCTGCATGCTGTAGCATCAGGGCTCGTTGACGGACACGGGAGGACGGCATGGCTCATCTCAATGCACGGCGCTTCGGACCGGTCGCGGGAGGGGCGCCGCGCCAACTCGTGATCATCGCCCATGGTCTGGGTGCCAACGGCACCGACCTTATTCCCATCGCCCCCACCCTGGCCGCGGCCCTGCCGCATGCATTGTTCCTCGCCCCCGACGCGCCGGAAGCCTGCGACCTCGTTTCGCCCGAGGAGGGCGTCCATGCGCGGCAATGGTTCAGCCTGGGCGATTGGCGCCCTGAAGCGATGGAGGCCGGTGTTCGCCGCGGTGGCCCAGCGCTCGATCGCTTCATCGACGAAAGCCTTGCCGAACATGCCGTTCCGTCCGGGAGCTATGCCCTCGTGGGCTTCAGCCAAGGCGCCATGATGTCCCTTTTCGTCGGGCTGCGGCGCCAGACGCCACCGCGCGCCATCCTCGCTTACTCCGGCATCCTGCTGGACCCTGAGCGGCTCGCGGAGGAGATCGCCAATCGGGCGCCGGTGCTGCTCGTTCATGGCGCGCGGGACGAGGTCGTGCCTGCCGAATTCTCGCGCATGGCTGAAGCGCAGCTACGTGATCTGTCCGTCCCGGTCGAGCTTCTGATCGAACCCGAGCTCGGTCATGGCATTGATGCGGTGGGACTCGCCGCCGGCGCGCAGAGGCTCGCCAGGGTCTTCGCGGCGGAATGAAACCCCGGCGCCTCATGAATCCCCTATGACAGAATGGCGGTCGCGCTTGCCGAGCCCGGCAGGCTTTGCAATAGTCCCAGTAGGAATTCAGCGGCGCACCAGATCTGGTTGAGCTCCCCGGCTTTTCCTACCGATATCTGGTTGCTCCGGGAAGGAGCGGCGATTGGCTATGGCTTACTGCCCGACCATGCCCCGGCTCCGGGGGATTATCCCGGAGCGACCCCGAAGTCCGTGGACGAGGGTCATCCGGTGAGCCAACAGTCCGCAGGTCTCCAAACCCTTGTGCTGAACGCGGACATGCAGCCGCTCAGTTGGGGTCCTCTTTCCGTCTGGCCTTGGCAAGACGCCCTGGTCGCGGTGCTGCAGGACCGGGTCAGCCCGGTCATCAATTACGAGGTCGAGGTTCACTCGGCCAGCCAATCCTTCCCCATCCCCTCCGTCGTCGCCCTCAAGCGCTATCACAAGCGCAAGCATGTGGCCTTCACCCGTTACCATGTCTTCCTGCGCGACGGATTCCGCTGCCAATATTGCGGCGACGGTCTCTCGGCTAAGGAACTCACCTTCGACCATGTGATCCCGCGCTGCCGCGGCGGCACCACCGTCTGGCACAACGTCGTCACCTGCTGCCAGCGGGACAATCTCTTCAAGGGCAGCAAGTCGCTGCGTGAAAGCGGGCTACGCCTGCTGCGCGAACCCTACGAACCGTCGCCCCATCAGATAGACGATTACGCGAAACGCCACGCGACGCGGGAAAACCTGCACAAGACTTGGCTCGACTTCCTCTACTGGGATTCCGACCTGGAAGCCTGATCCGGCTCAGCCGGTCGCGAGGCTCACCCACTGGGTCGCGTCCGCCCCTTGCACGAGCATCAGAATTTCGCCGCGCCGGTCATGGCGGGAGGCCGCGATCTGGCCCGTCACCTCCTGCACATGCGAGACCGCCGTGCCATCCATCTGCAGAATGACGTCGCCCGGGGAAAGACCCTGCCGCGCGGCGGCGCTGCCGGGTGCGACCGCGGTGATGACGACGCCCGCCGTCCCGCTGGCAAGGCTGAACTTGCTGCGCAAGGCCGGGGTCACGTCCGAGAGGGTTAGGCCGAGGGCCGCGACCGGCTCGGGCTCGGCTGGCTTCTTGGGTGCGGCGGTCGTGGGCGCGGGCGCCGCCGGCTCGTCGGCTACCCGCAAATCCGCCTCCGCGGCCTTGCCGTTCCGCCAAAGATTGACGGCGACCGTCTCTCCCACCGGGCTTTCCTGCACGAGGCGCGGCAGCATCTTCATGCTGCCCACGGAATGACCATCGAAGTCGAGGATCACGTCTCCAGGTGCCAGATGCGCCGCCGCCGCGGGACTGCCGGGGGCGACTGTCGCGACGACAACGCCCGCGGTCTCGGGCAACTTGAGGGCGGTGGCGATATCGGGCGTGACACCCATGACCTGCACGCCGATCCAGCCCCGGCGTGGCTTGCCATAACGGCGAAGCTGCTGCACCACGGCGGCCACCTCGTCCGAGGGAATGGCGAAGCCGATACCGACCGAGCCGCCCGAGGGCGAATAGATCGCGGTATTGATGCCGATCACCACGCCCTGCATGTCGAACAGCGGGCCACCGGAATTGCCGCGATTGATGGCCGCATCCGTCTGGATGTAATCGGTTGATCCATCCTCCTGCAAATCACGCCCGCGGGCCGAGATGATGCCCGCCGTGACCGTGCCGCCCAGGCCGTAGGGATTGCCGATCGCAAGTACCCAGTCACCGATGCGGGCCTTGCGGGAAGAGCCGAAATGCACTGCCTGCAGCGGATGGGGCGGATGGACGCGGAGAAGCGCGATATCATCCTGCGTGTCCCGGCCGACCAGGGTTGCCGGCAGCGACGTGCCGTCCGACAGGATCACGCTCATGCTGCGCGCGCCGTCGATCACATGATTGTTCGTAACGATCAGCCCAGAGGAATCGATGATGAAGCCTGATCCCAGGCTCTGCATCTGATCGCCGCCGCTGGTCACGTCCGGGCTGCCCGGCCCCTCGGCGCTGTGCAGGAATTGCTCGAAGCTCTTGTCGATGGGGGGCGCCGCACCGTCAGGCGGGGCGGCTTCAGCGGCGCTCGCACCTTTGCCGGGCGGCAGGCTGTCGCGGCCGGGCTCACCGCCACCGGACTGGTCCCCATCCGTCTGATCGCCGCTCGACGCCGAGGCCGGCTGGGTACTTGCCACATTGACGACGGAGGGCAGCAGTCCCGCCGCAAGATCGGCGAATCCCTGTGGCACGTCATGGGCCATCGCGGCCGGGGCGGCGCAGAGGATCGTCATGGCAGAGGCAAGCAAAAGAACGCGCATGGGGGATCGTGAGCTCATCCGATGGACATTGACCGTCTGAGGAGGGATTGTGCGCGTGCGAGCGCGTGACCACAAGCGCGACGAGGGGGGCACCATGGGGCGCCGCCATCCTTCGCCCTGCGGCCCGCCAGCACCAAGCCCCCAACCGCGGGAATGACAGAGATGCCCGAAAAAGACGACGCGATTGCCACGGCCGTACGCCGCCTGCTGGCGAATTTCCAGTCGGAGGATGCGCAAGGCGAGATACTGGGGGGTGCCGATATCGAAGGCGTGCTGGTCCGGGGCGGGCTGGTGCAGGTATCGCTCGCCGTCGCGCGCGAGAGGGCACCTGCGCTCGAGCAGGCCCGGCGCGCGGTCGAGGCGGCGATCGCCCGCCTGCCCGGCGTCACCAACGCGACCGTGGTGCTGACAGCCCATCGCGCCGCCCCCGCAGCGACGACCGCCGCGCCAGCCGGGCGACCGGCCGCGCCACGGCCGCCCGCGCCACGCCCCCAGCCGTTGCCCGGTGTCGGCCAAGTCATCGCGGTCGCATCGGGCAAGGGTGGCGTCGGCAAATCAACCGTCTCGGTCAATCTCGCCGTGGCGCTGGCCCGCAGTGGGCTTCGCGTCGGGCTGATGGATGCCGATATCTACGGCCCCAGCCTGCCGCGCATGCTGGGCGAAAACCGCCGGCCTGAGGTGCGGGGGGATCGGCTCATCCCCGTCCAGGCCTGGGGAGTCTCCACCATGTCCATGGGATTTCTCGTCGAGGAGGATAGCGCCGTCATCTGGCGCGGCCCCATGATCATGGGTGCCGTGCAACAGTTTTTGGGTCAGGTCGAATGGGGAATGCTCGACATTCTGGTGGTCGACCTGCCGCCCGGTACCGGGGACATCCAGCTCACCCTCTCCCAGCGGGTGAAGGTGACCGGCGCGGTCGTTGTCTCAACGCCGCAGGACATCGCCCTCATCGACGCAAGGCGGGCGGTGAAGATGTTCGAGAAGGTCGAGATCCCGGTCCTCGGGGTGATCGAGAACATGAGCTATTTCTGCTGCCCGAATTGCGGCCACCGCTCCGAAATCTTCGGCCATGGCGGCGCCCGGGCCGAGGCTGCGAAGCTCGGCCAGGCGTTCCTCGGGGAAATTCCGCTCCTGCCCGAAATCCGCGCCTTGTCCGATGCCGGCACGCCGGTGGTCGCGGCCGCGCCGGAAAGCGAGGCCGGCCGTGCCTTTGCGGCAATCGCCGCTGGCCTCGCCCAGCGTCTTGTGGCGGGGGGCAAGGACCCCGCTTAAGATTTCATTACGGCTTTTACTTGGACCGCCGACTCGATACATCGAGACCGAATGATCCTGTCTGATACAACATCTTTTGAGAACTTTTCAGGTCGGGAGCGGCGACGGCCGGGGGGTTGCCACCCCCCGCAGCCGCAAACTTCTCCGCTAATGCGATGGACGTCGCATAAATTTCCGAACGTCGCTCTTGCAATCCGCGCGATTTCGCGACAAGTAATGTATCGACGAATCGATGAACTCGCGCAGCGCATTACGGTTCTGTAACGCAGTCGTGCTAAACGCGCCTCTTCTCGTCCCCTCGTTTCATAGATCGACAGAGTAATAATGCGATCCCCAAAGATTAATCTTGATCAGCCGTCCGAGGCCATCGACGCGGCAGAAGCCCGGATGCGGCTCGCCCTCGGTCTCGATACGCGTCCAGGAAGTAACGGACAGAGCAAAAGCGGGGCGGGCCATACCGCGCCACCACCACCGAGTTCCCACGAAACCGCGCGCCCCAGACGACGCTTCGCCCAGGACGGCGATGTGCCCGTCGTTATGCTCAGCCGCGGCCGCGACGGCGAGACCGGCGGCGAAGGCCGGTTTGCGGCCTTGACCGCCGAATTGCGCGAGGAAAAGGCTGCCCGCAGCCGCGCCGACCGCGCGCTGGACGAAGCCACCCTCTCCATCCAGTCCCTCAAGACCAAGCTCGCGCATCTGGAAATCGCCTGCGAGGAAAAGCTGCGGGACGAACGGGCGGCCAGCGACCAGATCGACGCCCGGCGGGCGGCCGAGCAGGAAGCACGCGCCAAGGCGGAGACCCGCGCGGCGGAAACCGCCCTGGCCCTGGCGATTGCTGAGCGTCGGATCACCGAGCTGGAAGCGGCGACAGCCGCAGCAGCCGCATCCCGGCCGGCCGCAGATCTGTTCGGCGAGCCTGCGGCCCCGAAGCCGCGCCGCGCGGCCCGGCGTAAATCCGCCGAGAGCCTGCTCGAGGCCGAGCCCGAGCAGAGGGCCGCCGAGGAGACGCCTGCCGAATACGCGGAAGACCAGCCGGTTGAATGGTGGCTGCCGAGCTTCCGCGCCCAGCGCAACGCGACCACGAACCGCAAGCGCAAGACACGCTGACGATTACCAGCTACCGGCGGTTGACGGCCCCTGCGAAGACCGCTGAAACAAGCCACATGGTCGCGCTCGCTTTCACGTCGGACACCGAAACGCTGCTGGATCAGGCGGCCGCGCACTGCCGCAGCCGTGGGCAGAAGCTGACGGAGCAGCGCCGGCAGATCCTCGGCCTGATCCTGGAAAGCCCCCGCCCCTCCGGCGCCTATGATCTGCTTGACCGCCTCCGCCTCGACGGCAAGCCGGCTGCCCCCCCGACCGTCTACCGCGCCCTCGATTTTCTGACGGCGCACGGGCTTGTCCATCGCATCGAGCGGCTCTCGGCCTTCATCGGCTGCGCGCATCTGCTGGGAAGCCACGGGCACGAGGGTGAGGGGCACGACCACCGCCATCACGGCATCGAGGCGATCCAGTTTCTTATCTGCACCAATTGCCGCCGCGCCTTCGAAATCACCGACGGGCGCATTCGCGGCGCAATCGAGGAAGCCGCCGCCGCGGCCGGCTTCCGCCCCACCGCGGCGACCGTCGAGATCGAGGGCATCTGCGCGGACTGCGCAGCAGCCACAGCTGAAAATCAGACCGCGCCCGCTCTATCCTGATTCGCCTTCAACCCTAAATTCGGCCATACCGACCGCCATGAACGACACTGTGACACAAGGCGACGCCGCCTCTGCAGCCAAGGACGCGGCGCCCGACTACCGGAAGACGGTCTTCCTGCCGCGCACGCCCTTTCCGATGAAGGGCGACCTGCCGAAGCGCGAGCCAGCTATGCTGGCAACCTGGGAGAAGACGGCGCTTTGGGAGCGTGTACGCGCGGAATCGAAGGGGAAAGCGCCTTTCGTGCTGCATGACGGGCCGCCCTATGCCAATGGCAATCTTCATCTCGGCCATGCGCTCAACAAGGTCCTGAAAGATGCGATCAACCGGGCCCATCAGATGGCCGGTTTCGACGCGCACTTCATCCCGGGCTGGGACTGCCATGGCCTGCCGATTGAATGGAAAGTCGAGGAGGGCCACCGGAAGGCCGGCCGCAACAAGGACGAGATCCCGGTCCTGCAGTTCCGCGCCGAATGCCGTGCCTATGCCGAGAAGTGGCTCGGCATCCAGGCCGACGAGTTCAAGCGCCTCGGCATCATGGGCGATTGGGCGGCCCGCTACGCGACGATGGACTTCACCTCCGAAGCCGCGATTGCGGCGGAGATTGGCCGCTTCCTGATGAACGGCGCGCTCTATCGCGGGCTTCGCCCGGTGATGTGGAGCCCGGTCGAGAAGACGGCGCTGGCAGAGGCCGAGATCGAATACCACGACCACAAGAGTGTCACCATCTGGGTGCGCTTCCCGGTCCTATCCGGCGGCCCGGCCGAGATCGCCGGCAGTTCCATCATCATCTGGACGACGACGCCTTGGACCATGCCGGGCAACCGCGCCATCGCCTACGGTCCCGAGATCGACTACCTGCTTCTCGAAGTGACGGAAGCCGCCGAGGGGGCGCGGGCAAAAACCGGCGAGCGCCTCATGGTCGCCGAAGCCCTGCTGGGGGCCTTCCTCAAGGAAACCGGCATCACCGGCCACGCGCTGATCGGCCGCTTCAAAGGCGAGGATCTGGCTGGCACCGTCACCGCGCATCCACTACGCGGCCAAGGCTATGACTACGACGTGCCTCTGCTGCCGGCGGAATACGTGACGACCGAGGCTGGCACCGGCTTTGTCCATACCGCGCCGACGCATGGCGAGGATGACTTCATCCTCGGCCGTGCCCATGGGCTGGAAGTCCCCGATACGGTGGGTGACGACGGCACCTACAACGAATGGGTACCGCTCTTCGCCGGCATCCATGTCTTCAAGGCGGCAGAGCCCGTCTGCCGCGCGCTGGAGGATGCCGGCGGGCTGCTGCACCGGAACGTTCTGGTCCATTCCTACCCGCATTCCTGGCGCTCCAAGGCGCCGGTCATCTACCGCGCGACGCCCCAATGGTTCATTCGCATGGACGGGCCGGAGAACATTCGCGGCAAGGCGCTGCAGGCGATTGCGGAGACAAAGTTCATTCCCGAACAGGGCCGCAACCGCATCGCCAGCATGGTCGCTGCCCGCCCCGACTGGTGCGTCAGCCGCCAGCGCGCCTGGGGGGTCCCGATTGCGATCTTCGTTGACCGCCGCACCGGCGAGCCGCTGCGCGACCCCGCGGTGATGGCCCGCATCGTCGACTATTTCAAAACCGAGGGCGCCGACGCCTGGTACGCGCGGCCCGCATCCGACTTCCTCGGCAATGACTATGATGCGACCCAGTACGAGCAGGTGCGCGACATCATCGATGTCTGGTTCGAAAGCGGCTCCACTCATGCCTTCGTGCTGGAAGCCCGTGGCCTGCCCTGGCCGGCCGATCTGTACCTCGAAGGCTCGGACCAGCATCGCGGCTGGTTCCATTCCTCGCTCCTCGAAGCCGTCGGCACCCGTGGCCGCGCCCCCTTCAAGGCGGTGCTGACGCATGGCTTCCTGGTAGACGAGCAGGGCCGCAAGATGTCCAAGTCGCTCGGCAACGGTGTCGAGCCGCAGGATGTCATCGAGAAATACGGCGCGGACATTCTCCGGCTTTGGGTCATGTCCTCGGATGCGCGGGACGATCTCAGCATCGGGCCGGAAATCCTCAAGCAGCAGGGCGAACTCTATCGCCGACTGCGCAACACGCTGCGCTGGTTGCTCGGCAGCCTTGACGGTTTTTCCGAAAGCGAAATTCTGCCCGTAGCGGAGCTGCCGGAGCTGGAGCGCTGGGTTCTGCACCGGCTGACGGAGCTCGATACCACGCTGCGGGCAGCCGTCGAGAACCACGACTGGACCGGCGTTTATCCCGCCATCCACCATTTCTGCGCGACCGACCTCTCGGCCTATTACTTCGACATCCGCAAGGACGCGCTCTATTGCGACCGGCCGGACAGTCTGCGCCGCCGCGCGGCCCGCACGGTGCTGGACCAGTTGCACCGCTGCCTCACCACCTGGCTCGC
The DNA here is from genome assembly GCF_035492295.1 of Acidisoma sp. Lineage (GTDB taxonomy): Bacteria > Pseudomonadota > Alphaproteobacteria > Acetobacterales > Acetobacteraceae > Acidisoma. The sequence continues at coordinate 11,123 of NZ_DATJJK010000272.1, forward strand.
CCCGGTCCTTGTCTTCACGGCGGAAGAAGCCTGGCAAACCCGATTCGGTCCGGAGACCAGCGTCCATACGCAGCTCTTCCCGGTCCTGCCGGCCGAATGGCGGGATGAGGCGCTCGCCGAGAAATGGGCGCGGGTGCGCGACATCCGCCGGCTTGGCACGACCAAGCTCGAAGCCATGCGCCAGGACGGCCAGATCGGCGCCTCACTGCAGGCCGAAGTGACGCTTGCCTTCCCCGACGGCGAAGACCGGCTACTTTCGGCCGCGGACTGGGCCGATGCGCTGATCGTCTCTGCCGTGCACCTCACGGCAGGGGACGCGATCGCGGCGGAAGCGACCCTCGCTGCCGGTGAAAAATGCGCCCGCTGCTGGCGGGTGCTGCCGGAAGTGGATTCGGAAACGAAGCTTTGCCTGCGCTGCGCGGATGCGGTGGCCGCCGCTGCGGTCGCGTCCGGCCTCACCTGCCAACCCGCGGGCTGAGCGCGCCCTATGCGCAAAGGCATCGCACTCACAGGGCTTCTCGCCGCGATCCTGGTCTTCGTGGCGGACCAGGCCAGCAAATGGTGGATTCTGCACGGTCTCAATCTCCCGGACATCGGGCAGTTGGTGATCCTTCCAGTGCTGAACTTCACCATGGTCTGGAACCGCGGCGTCACCTTCGGGCTGCTCACGGGCAATTCCACCCTCGCCCATCTGGGACTTGCGATCTTCGCGGTGGCCGTAGTCGTGGTGCTCGGCATCTGGGTTCTGCGCAGCAATCGGCTCGCGATCGCCGTTCCTGTCGGCGCGATCGCCGGTGGGGCCCTTGGCAATGTCGCCGACAGGCTGCATTACGGCGCCGTGGTCGATTTCATCCAGGCGCATGCCTTCGGCTATTCGTGGTATGTCTTCAACGTGGCCGACGCGGCGATCGTTTGCGGCGTGGCCGCGCTGGTCATCGATAACCTGCTACCCGGACGGTCGGAAACGACCGGTGCCCGGGCGAAAAATCGCGGCTGAGGGGCGGATGCCTAGGATGATGACGATGCGGTGGACGCTGCTTCTGGCGCCCCTGATGCTCGCCGGATGCTCAAGCGGCACGATGCAGACGCTCGGCCTGCAGCGCGATCCGCCGGACGAGTTCAAGGTCACGACGCAGCCGCAGCTTGCGATGCCGCCGGATCTCAACCAGGCGGCACAGGTTCTTCCGGCGCCGACGCCGGGCGCCGTGCGCCCGCAGGACGTCGCGGTCTCGCAGCAGGCGGAGAGTGCGATGCTCGGCGCCGCCTCGCTGCCGAACGGCGCGCCGTCGACCGCGGGCGACCAGAACTTCCTGGCAAAGGCCGGCCCGCCCGCACCGGCCAGCATCCGCCAGGAGGTCAATGCGCTCGGGGAAAAGGACCAGAACAGCCGCTCCCTCAGCAACCGCATGAACCCCTTTGGCACCGCGGTCGCCAAGCCCGCGATCGTGAACGCCAAGGAGGAAAGCCAGCGCCTGCAAAAGAATGCAGCGCTGGGTGAGAGCCCGGCCAATGGCAACACGCCCATTGTGAAGCCGAAGGACCACGGCCCGCTCGGCAACTGGCTCGACAGCATCTTCTGATACAAGGATCGTCCCGATGAGCGGACAGTTCGCTCGCTATCCGAGCCTCGTCGGCCGGCGCGTGCTTGTTACCGGTGGCGCCTCCGGCATCGGCGCCGGCATCGTCGAGCATTTTCTCGATCAGGGCGCCCATGTCGGCTTCCTCGACCTCGACGCGACGGCGGCGGCAGCCCTCATCGCCCGCCAGCCCGAAGGCGCCGCGGTCGAATTCCGCCGCGTCGATCTTCGCGATATTCCCGCCGTCCGCGCCGCCATTGCCGAACTCAGGGATGCGCTCGGCGGCGGCTTCACCGCGCTCGTCAACAATGCGGCGCGGGACGACCGCCACGCCATCGACGAGATCACGCCGGACTACTGGGACGAACGGATGGCGACCAATCTTCGCCATCAGTTCTTCTGCGCCCAGGCGGTGAAGGACGATATGATCGCCGCCGGCGGGGGCTCGATCGTCAATATGAGTTCCAACAGCTTCCTGCTCGGCCAAGGCGGCATGCCCGCCTATACCGCCGCCAAATCCGCCGTCATCGGCCTTACCCGGGCTCTCGCGCGCGATCTCGGGCCGCATCACATCCGGGCGAACACCGTCTATCCGGGCTGGATCATGACAGAGCGTCAGCTCAATCTGTGGATGACACCCGAAGCCGATGCCAAGCGCGCGGCGGGGCAGTGCATCCCCGATCGCCTTCATCCGGCCGACGTCGCCCGCATGGTTCTGTGGCTGGCGGCGGATGACAGCGCGCTCGTCACGGCTCAAGATTTCATCGTGGACGGAGGCTGGCGCTAGCCTCCCTTCCTTTTCAGGAGAAGGCTTGCATGGAACAGCGACGTCTTGGACGCTCCGGGCTGATGGTCCCGGTGCTGAGCTTCGGCACCGGCACATTCGGCGGCCGCGGTGAATTCTTCCAGGCCTGGGGCTCGACGGATGTCGCGGAAGCCAGCCGGCTGATCGACATCTGCCTCGATGCAGGCCTCAATATGTTCGACAGTGCCGATGTCTATTCCGGCGGAGCGGCAGAGGAGGTCCTTGGCGCGGCGCTGAAGGGCCGGCGCGACAAGGTGCTCATTTCCACCAAGGCGACCTTCCGGGCCGGAGAGGGCGCGAACGACGTCGGCTCCTCCCGCATCCATCTCACTCGCTCGGTCGAGGCCGCGCTCAAGCGCCTCGGCACCGATTACATCGATCTCTTTCAGCTACACGGCTTCGACGCGATCACGCCGGTCGAGGAAACCTTGTCCACGCTGGACGACCTCGTCCGCGCCGGCAAAATCCGCTACGTCGGCTGCTCCAATTTCTCCGGCTGGCATCTCATGAAATCGCTGGCGGCGGCCGAGCGATACAACCTGCCGCGCTATGTGGCGCACCAGGCCTATTACTCGCTGATCGGCCGGGACTACGAATGGGAGCTGATGCCGCTGGGTCTCGACCAGGGGGTCGGCGCCGTGGTCTGGAGCCCGCTCGGCTGGGGTAGGCTGACCGGAAAAATCCGTCGCGGCCAGCCACTGCCCGAGAGTTCGAGGCTGCACAAGACGGCGGACATGGGTCCGCCGGTGCCGGACGAGCAGGTGTATCGGGTGGTCGAAGCGATGGACGCGATAGCCAAGGAGACGGGGAAGACCATTCCACAAATCGCCCTCAACTGGCTTCTGCAGCGCCCGACGGTTGCCAATATCATTGTCGGCGCCCGCAATGAGGAGCAGCTGAAGCAAAATCTCGGCGCCGTCGGCTGGAACCTGACGCCCGAGCAGGTGGCCACGCTCGACGAGGCCAGCACGGTTACCCTGGCCTATCCCTATTGGCACCAGCGCGGCTTCACCGAACGCAACCCTGCACCGGTCTGATCGGGTGCGACAGGCGACCCACCGCCTCGCGATCTCTACGCGCGGCAAGGGACTCACGGAATTCACCCGGGCCGTCTGCGCCTGGGTGGATGCCCAAAGCATGGAAACGGGGCTGCTAACCCTCTGGTGCGCCCATACCTCCGCCTCGCTCGCGGTGACCGAGAATGCGAGCCCGGAGGTGCTGGAGGATATCGCCGAAGCCTTCGAGCGGTTGGTGCCGGAGGATCGCGGCCAGGCGGGTGGCCAGCGCTATATCCATTCCCTGGAAGGGCCGGACGACATGCCCTCCCATATCCGCACGCTGCTGACCGGGCCGCAGCTCACGGTTCCGGTCGTGGAGGGCCGCCTCGCCCTCGGCACCTGGCAGGGGATTTTTCTCTTCGAGCATCGCAGCCGCCCGCACCGGCGCGAGGTCGTGCTGCATCTTATGGGGGAGTGAGCCCTGACCTCAGGGGTCACTGCCCCTCTCAGGCCGAGACGCTGACCCCAGCGGAGACCGGCTCGGCGGTGGCGGCAACCGGCACGAAGGCCTCCGCCTTGGCGGCGGCCGGCACCTTGCTCATCATCCGATGCTCTGTCTCGCTGATATAGTCCCGCGCCAAGGGGGCGGCCGTCTGTACGCGCGTCAGCTGCACCTGGAAATTCACATGCTCCTGGTAGCGGAAGGCGAGTTCGGAGCCCGCCAGATAGAACTCGAACATGCGGCAGAAACGCTCGTCATAAAGGGTCTGGATCGCGTCGCGATTGGCGGCGAAACGACGCCGCCAATGGCGCAGGGTCTCGGCGTAATGCAGCCGCAACACCTCGATGTCGGTCGCGATCAGGCCCGAGCGCTCGATCGGCAGCATCATTTCCGACAGCGCCGGAGAATAGCCGCCGGGGAAGATGTATTTTTCGATCCAGGCATTGGTGGTGCCCGGCCCGTCCGTCCGGCCGATGGTGTGGATGAGGGCGACACCGTCTTCCTTGAGGCTGCGCTTCACCACATCAAAAAACGTGCCGTAGTGGTTGATGCCCACATGCTCGAACATGCCGACCGAGACGATGCGGTCGAACCGCTCCTGCAGGGCGCGGTAATCGAGCAGCTCGAATTTCACACGATCCGAGAGTCCCTCGGCTTCGGCGCGGGCGCGGGCCTCGGCCAGTTGCTCGGTGGAGAGCGTGATGCCGGTGACGCGGGCGCCGTAGTCCCGCGCCAGCGTCAGCGCCATGCCCCCCCAGCCGCAGCCGATGTCAAGCACCGAAAGCCCCGGCCGGTCCAGCTTCAGCTTGGCCGCGATGTGGTGCTTCTTGGCCAGCTGCGCTTCCTCGAGCGTCTCGTCCCCGCGCGGGAAATAGGCGCAGGAATACTGGCGGTCGCGGTCGAGGAAGAGGCTATAGAGGCGGCCATTGAGATCGTAGTGGTGGGCGACGTTGCGGCGCGAGCGCACGGCGCTGTTAAGCTGGCGGGCACGACGGATCATGGTGCCGAAGACCATGCGCACCTTCATCATCGGCACCGCACCCGTGCCCGCCGCCTGGAGGTTGGAGAGCAGCGTCTCGAGCACCTGGTAGATTGAGCAATCCACCGGAACCAGCGTTCCGTCCATGTAGCCTTCACCGAAGGCAAGGCCCGGATTGAGGACGATGGCGCGGATGGCTTTCTCGTCCGTGACCTTGAGGGTGCTTCCGCCTCCGGCATCAGGGCCATAGCTCGTTTTCTCGCCGTTCGGCCAGATCACGGTCAAGCCGCCCTTCCGGATCATGCGTTTCAGAAGGCGATCAAGGATCTGTCGCATTGGCAATCTCTCGTCTCACGACACCGGCCGGGCGGAAGCCTGGCCCGCTGCATACATTACCATTCGGATAATGCGCCCGCGCGTTGCATGCAAGCAAGGGGTGTGGCAATCCAATCACAGGCGCATGAGGACAAAAAAAGCCGGCAGGGTTCACCTGCCGGCCTTTTTTGCCGAAAAATAATCGTGCCCGGGGAGATCAGGCGGCCGGAGCCGCCGCGTCCTCTTCCTCGGTGCCGAAGATATCGGCAGCGACGTCGTTCTCCTCTTCGGCCGCGCGGCCGACAGCCTCGCCACGAATCTGCTTTTCAGCCTCTTCGACGGAGCGGGCGATGTTGACGGTCACCTTGATCACAACTTCGGGATGCAGAACGACGCGCACCTGGCGCACGCCCAGCGTCTTGATCGGGTGATCGAGCTCGACCTGGTTGCGGTCGACGGCAAGGCCGCCCTCGGTCGCACCGTCCGCTATGTCGCGGCTGGAGACGGAGCCGTAGAGGCTGCCGGAATCGCCCGCCTGACGGATCAGGGTCACGGTCAGGCCGTGCACCCGCTCGGCCACACGCTCGGCCTCCTCGCGGCGCTTCAGGTTCTGTGCCTCGAGGTGAATGCGCTCCTCGGCGAAGCGCGCCGAGTTTTCCTTGGTCGCGCGCAGAGCCTTCTTCTGCGGGAGCAGGAAGTTGCGGGCATAGCCCGGCTTCACGCGCACGCGGTCGCCCATCTGGCCCAGCTTGGGAACGCGCTGGAGCAGGATGACTTCAATGGCTGCCATGATCGCTCTCCCTTACTGCAGAACGTAGGGCAGCAGCGCCAGGAAGCGGGCGCGCTTGATGGCCCGGGCGAGCTCGCGCTGCTTGCGGGCGGAGACCGCCGTGATGCGGGACGGCACGATCTTGCCGCGCTCGCTCAGGAAGCGGGACAGCAGGCGGACGTCCTTGTAGTCGATCTTCGGCGCATTCGGGCCGGAGAAGGGGCAGGACTTCTTGCGGCGGTAGAAGGGGCGACGGGCGCCCACGGCCGCGCGGCGGGCCGCCGGATTGACTTCGGTCGTGTCGGACATGGTCAGACCTCCTCCTGACCGCGACCGCGGTCCTCATCATCATCCCGCGGGCCACGATATTCCTCGCGGGCACGGAACTCTTCGCGATCGTCGTAGCGGCGACGGCCGCTGTCGAAGCGGCCGGCCGGCTTCGGACCGCGGAAGCCACGATCGTCGGACTTGCGGGCGAGCACGGCAGACGGCGCCTCGTCGATCTCGTCGACGCGGATGGTCATGAAGCGCAGCACGTCTTCGTTCAGACGCAGCTGGCGTTCCATCTCGGTCAGGGCCGCCGGCTCGATCTCAATGCCGAGCAGCACGTAGTGGCCCTTGCGGTTCTTCTTGATGCGATAGGCAAGGCTGCGCAGGCCCCAATATTCGCGCTTGCGAACCTGGGCACCTTCGGCCTCGATCTGCGCCACGATCCCGTCAGCCAGGGTGTCCACCTGCTGCTGGGTTATTTCGCTGCGCCCTATCACGACGCATTCATATAGAGGCATGATGGTCCCTCCGGATGTATCGGCCTGGAAGCCGCGGTCCCGGGACTCCGGGCGCGGACAGGCACAGCCGGGGCGATGCCTTCACCCCGGCAGGGCGGGCGCAAAAGCGCAGAAATTGTCGATTTCCGCAAGGCAGAGCTGCTCTGCAAGCCTTTTCTGTCAAAAAAGTCCTTTCGCAGCCGCAATACGGTCATGCTTGCGCTCGGCCGTGATCCCGGCGTAAGGCTCCCGCAGACGTGCCGAAGAGAGACCAACCCGCCCTGGCCGACCGGGCCTGAAAACTCCCGGAAACCGCCGAGCATTGGGATGCCGATGGACGAAGCTTTCGCCGTATCCGCTTCCCGCGACGCTGCCGGCTCGCCCCAAGCCCCACGCCGGGTACCGGCGTCCGCCTCCAGAATCGCGATCCCATGACCATTTCGACAACGACCACCGCTGACGCCACGCACCCGGTGCGCAACATAGTCACGCCGGCACTCATTCTCGGCGTGCTGGGCGTGGTCTATGGCGACATCGGCACGAGCCCGCTCTACGCGCTCTCGACCTGCCTGCAGTTCTTCGGCCCCGCCGCAATGACGCAGACGACCGTGCTCGGCACGCTCTCCATGATCTTCTGGGCGCTCATCATCACGGTCACCATCAAATACGTGACCTTCGTGATGAGGGCGGACAACAACGGGGAGGGCGGCATCCTGACGATGATGGTGCTGGCCCAGCGCGTGTGCCGCCGGCCCAAGGTGGCGACCGGGGTCATGCTTATCGCCATCATCGGCGCTTGCCTTTTCTTCGGCGACGGCATGATCACCCCGGCGATCTCCGTGCTGTCGGCGATCGAAGGGCTGGAAGTGACCTCACCGCTGCTCGGGCCGGCGGTGCTGCCCCTATCGGTTCTGGTGATCGGCCTGCTCTTCGCCTTCCAGTATCGCGGCACCACGACCATCGGCCGCATCTTCGGCCCGATCATGGCGCTGTGGTTTCTCTCGATCGGCGTGCTCGGCCTCGTCGAGATCCTGCACAATCCCTCGGTATTGCGCGCGATACTGCCAGTCTACGTGGTGATCTTCGCGATCAACCACGGCTTCGTCACCTTCATCACGCTGGGCTCAGTCGTGCTTGCGGTGACGGGCGCGGAAGCACTCTACGCTGATATGGGTCATTTCGGGCGCAAGCCCATCCAGCGGGCCTGGACCTTCTTCGTGCTGCCCTGCCTGGCGCTCAACTATTTCGGCCAGGGCGCGCTGATCCTGCGCGATCCGGGCACCCTGCATAATCCCTTCTTCCTGCTCTGCCCGGACTGGGCACGTCTGCCCATGGTCTTTCTGGCGACGGCGGCCACCGTGATCGCGAGCCAGGCGATGATCTCGGGCGCTTTCTCCGTAGCCCGGCAGTGCGTGCAGCTCGGCTTCATCCCGCGCATGATCGTGCGGCATACGAGCGAGACCGAGGAGGGGCAGATCTACCTGCCTCAGATCAACACCATGCTGCTGGTCGGCGTGCTGATCCTGGTCCTGTCCTTCCGCAGCAGCGCGGCACTTGCCAGTGCCTATGGCGTAGCGGTGACCGGCACCTTCACCTGCACCACGATCCTTGCCGCCCTGGTCTATCGCCGGCAGTTCAAATGGTCCCGCAGCGCGGTGCTGGGGGTCTTCGGGGTCTTTTTCCTTCTCGACATCACCTTTTTTACCTCGAACCTGCTCAAGGTTCCGGATGGAGGTTGGGTGCCGATCGCGGTCGGCCTCTTCCTCATGGCGGTCATGACCTCCTGGAAGCGCGGGCGGGAGCTCATGCTCCAGCGCTGGAAACAAGACAGCCTGCCGCTCAACTCCTTCCTGGCGCGCCTGCCTTCCTCACGCATCATCCGCGTGCCGGGCACGGCGGTGTTCCTCACCGGCAATGGCGCCTATGTGCCCAATGCCCTGCTCCACAACCTCAAGCACAACAAGGTGCTGCACGAGCGGGTCTTCCTGGTCACGGTGCAGACGGCGGACGTGCCGATGGTGGCCGACCACGACCGCCTCGAGGTCGAGGAACTGGCGCCCCAGATCAATCGGGTGACGGTGAAATACGGCTTCCAGGAAAGCCCCAACATTCCCCGCGCGCTCGAGGAACTGCGCAACCAGGGCGTGCCCTTCGACCCCATGCAGACGAGCTATTTCCTCGGCCGCGAGGTCATCGTCCCCGCCCTGGTGCCAAAGCTGCCCTTCTGGCGGCTCTGGCTCTTCCTCGTGCTGTCCCGCAATGCCGTGCCGGCGACGGAGTTCTTCCGCATCCCGAGCGACCGCGTGGTCGAGCTCGGCGTGCGCATCGCGATCTGAGGCGAAGCGTCTCGAGGATCGTCGCAATTCAGCGCGCGACTCGCTGACGCCTCTTTCATCGCCACTCAATTGTATATACGCTATTGTAAATACGTACTCGCTTAGAGACTTTGAGTCTCAAAGACGGAGGATCTCAACTGGGGGGACAAATGCAAGAAAGCAGCAATGAGTTCACGGTCACCGCAGTTGGATTCAGATATGCGTATCGAGAGCGATCCTGAGAAAGAGAGCACGAATAAGCGCAAGCACGGGCTGGATTTTTCGTTCGCCGCATTGGTGTTTACCGATCCCCTGGCGGTCACGGTCTATGATCGTCATGAGAATGGCGAGGATCGCTGGCATACCTTCGGCGAGGTCGGAGGGTATTTGATTTTGGTCGTTCATACCTACCCTGATCCGAAAGTTGATGATTGGGTCAGGGTGATCGGATTGCGTGAGGCGACGCCTCATGAAAGGAAGCGCTATGAAGAAGGGTCCTTCGACTGAGCGCCCCGGCCTGACGGAAGAACAGCGGGCACAACTCCGAGCTCTCACTGGGCATCCCGATACCGAGGCCATCCCGGAGGCGCCGACGGAAAACTGGCAATCCGCGCGCCGCTTCTACAAGCCCCGGAAAGAGGCCATCAGTATTCGCATCGATGCCGATGTGCTGGACTGGCTGAAGGGCCGCAGCGACCGGTACCAGACCGAGATCAACAAGTTGCTGCGAGAAAAGATGGAAGAGGCTGAGGGCGGCTGAAGGCTGACCGGGGCGTCGTCCGTCAATCCACCAGCAAAGGTCCTTCCGGTTCCTCGAAATCGGTCTCGATCGCCCGCCCCTCGAAGGCAGCGGCGATCAGGGCGCGGGTATAGTCCTGTTGCGGATCGGCGAAGATTCGCTCGGCGGGGCCCTCCTCCACCACGCGCCCGCGCCGCAGCACAATGATGCGGTGCGCCAGCGCCCGGACGATCCTGAGATCGTGGCTGATGAAAAGATAGGCGAGGCCGTGATCCGCCTGCAGCCGCCGCAGCAGATCCACGATCTGAGTCTGCACCGACCGGTCGAGCGCGCTGGTCGGCTCGTCCAGAACCACGAAGCGCGGCTCCAGCACCATGGCGCGGGCAATGGAGATGCGCTGGCGCTGCCCGCCCGAGAATTCGTGCGGATAGCGTTCGAGTGCCGTCTGCGGCAGCCCCACCTCCTCCAGCACGGCGGCGACGCGCCCCTGCCTCTCGGCACGGGAGAGTTTCGGGAAGTGCACTTTCAGCCCTTCGGAGACGATTTCCGCGACCGTCATGCGCGGGGAGAGGCTGCCGTAAGGGTCCTGAAACACGATCTGCATGTCCGCCCGCAGCGCGCGGCGGCGCCGCTCCGGCAGATCGGCAATGTTCTGCCCCTCAAACATGATCCGGCCGGAGGCCTGTTCCAGCCCCAGCATGGCAAAGCCAGTCGTGGTCTTGCCGGAACCGCTCTCGCCCACCAAACCCACGGTCTCGCCCGCCTGCACGGTGAGGGAGACGCCATCCACCGCCGCGACCGCCCCCACCGAACGGCGCATGACGCCGCGGCGGATCGTGAAATGCACGCCGATATTCTCGGCCGCGATGATCGGCTTCGCCCCTGCCGGTACCGGGGCCGGACCACCCTTCGGCTCGGAGGCCAGCAGCATGCGGGTATAGGGATGCTGGGGGCGCGCGAAGATCTCGGCGACTGTCCCGGTCTCGACAATCCGCCCTGCCTTCATGACCGCAACACGATCCGCGTGCTGGCTGACGATGCCGAGATCATGGGTGATGAGCAGCAGCCCGAGGCCCCGCGCCGCCCTCTGAGCGTCCAGCAAGGCCAGGATCTGCGCCTCTATGGTGACGTCGAGCGCGGTCGTCGGCTCGTCCGCGATCAGCAGGGCCGGGTCATTCGCCAGTGCGATCGCGATCATCACGCGCTGGCGCTGTCCCCCTGAAAGCTGGTGGGGGAAGGCGTCCAGCCGGTGCTCGGCATCCGCGAAACCCGCTTGTTCCAGCAAGGTCACGGTGCGCCGCCTGAGCGCCTCCCGGCTCAGCCCCGCCTTGGTATGAAGGCGCACGGCTTCGGCGACCTGCCGCCCGATACGGTGCAGCGGGTTGAGGCTGGTCATCGGCTCCTGGAAGACCATGCCAACCTTGCCGCCCCGAATATGGCGGAGACCGGCTTCCGGCATGGAGGATATTTCCTCCCCGCCGATCGCGATCCGCTTGGCCGAGACGGTCGCCCCCGGCGGCAGCAGACGCAGCAGGGACAGCGCAGTCAACGACTTGCCGGATCCGCTCTCGCCAACCAGCGCCAGCGTCTCCCCGGCGGCCACGGTGAAGGACACGCTCTGCACCACGGCGCGGTCTCCGAAGGAGACGGAGAGATCCTCGACGACGACCAGGCTCATCGGAATCCTGTCTTTCTGGGGTTGAAGGCATCCCGTACCGCTTCACCCACGAAAATGAGGAGGATGAGAAGCCCCCCGAGCACAATGAAGGCCGTGATGCCAAGCCAAGGCGCTTGGAGATTGTCCCGCCCCTGGGAGACGAGCTCGCCGAGCGAGGGCGAGCCCGGCGGCAGACCAAAGCCCAGAAAATCGAGGCTCGCGAGGATCGTGACGGACCCTGAGAGGGTGAAGGGCAGGAAGGTCAACGTCGCGACCATGGCGTTGGGCAGGATGTGGCGCCGCATGACGGCGAAATCCCCGACGCCCAGTGCCTTTGCCGCCCGCACGTAATCCAGCGTCCGGCCGCGCAGGAATTCGGCGCGTACCACGCCTGTCAGGTTGATCCAGTTGAAGAGCAGCAGAAACAGCAGCAGCACCCAGAAGGAGGGCGCGATGATCGAGGAGAGGATGATGAGCATGAAGAGGTCCGGCAGGCCGGACCAGATCTCGATGAAGCGCTGAAACAGAAGGTCAGTCAGCCCGCCGTAGTAGCCCTGCACGGCGCCGGCCAGGATGCCGATGATGGAGGCGAGCGCAGTCAGCGTGAAGCCGAAGAGCACGGAGATGCGAAAGCCATAGATGACGCGGGCCAGCACGTCTCGCGCCTGATCGTCGGTGCCAAGCCAATTACGCCAGGACGGCGGCGAAGGCGCGGCCCGGCCGAGATTGTCCACCGTCGTATCGTAGCTGAAGGGAATGATCGGCCAGATCATCCAGCCATGGGCGCGGATCGCCGCCTGCACGGCGGGATCGGAATAATCCGCCTCCGTCGGCATGAAGTCCGGACCGAAGCGATCCTCGCTGTAGTCGTGCAGCACCGGGCAAAGGAAATGGCCGTCAAAGCGGATCAGCAGCGGCCGGTCGTTCGCCACCACATTGGCACAGAGGCTGACGGCGAAGAGGACGACGAAGATCCAGAAGGCATAGAAACCCCGGCGATTGGCGCGGAACGCCGCGAGCCGGCGGCGGTTGAGGGGGGAGAGAAGGACGCGCGCCATCGCCCCTCAGCGCCGCGCCGAGAAGTCGATCCGCGGATCGACGACGGTATAGAGGATGTCGCCCACGATCTGCATGATGAGGCCGAGCAGCGAAAAAACGTAGAGCGTGCCGAACATCACCGGATAGTCGCGCTGCAGCGCCGCCTGATAGCCGAGCTGCCCCATGCCGTTGAGCGAGAAGATGATCTCGATCAGCAACGCCGAGGTGAAAAGGATACTGATGAAGGCGGCCGGAAAACCGGCCACGATGAGCAGCATGGCATTGCGGAAGATGTGGCCGTAGAGGACGCGCCGATTGCCCGCCCCCTTGGCGCGGGCGGTCAGCACATATTGCTTGCCGATTTCCTCCAGGAAACAGTTCTTGGTCAGCATGGTGAGGCTGGCGAAACCGCCGACCACCATCGCGATGGTCGGCAGGACCATATGCCAGCCGTAGTCGAGGATACGAGCAGGCCAGTTCCAGGAGGCCGAGCCCATGCTGACCAGGCCGCGCAGCGGGAACCATTGGAACAAGGTGCCCCCGGCGAAGAGCACGATCAGGAAGATCGCGAAAAGGAAACCCGGGATCGCATAACCGACCATGACCATGAGCGTGGTGACGAGATCGAAGCGCGTGCCGTCCCGCGTCGCCTTGGCAATGCCGAGCGGGATCGAGATCAGGTAGATCAGCAGCGTCGACCACAGGCCGAGCGAGATGCTGACCGGAATCCGCTGAAGTATCAGGCTCCAGACCGACTGGCCGAGGAAGAAGCTCTGGCCCAGGTTGAGCGTGAGATAGCCTTTCAGCATGATCCAGAAGCGGGTCAGCGGCGGCTTGTCGAAGCCGAACATGTGGCGCAGCTGCGCCACCATATGCGGGTCGACGCCCTGCTCGCCCCGATAGATCCCCCCGCTCGGAGGGCCACTGCCGCCGACGCCCGCTATCAGCCCGGCATGGCTTTTGAGCTGGGCGATCTCCTGCTCTACCGGCCCTCCCGGCGCGAACTGCACCACGACGAAATTGATCGCGATGATGCCGAAGAGCGTGGGGATGATGAGGAGGAGGCGGCGGAGGAGATAGCCGGCCATGGATCAGGCCGCCCCCGACGGAAAGCGGCGCGGCTCAGCCCACATTCGAATGGTGCCGCTGCTGGTCGGTGATGGCCGCCTTGGCCTGGTCGATCCACCAGCTGTCGATATCGAAACCGGCACGGAAGGGCTGGGTCGGGAAGCCGAAGACGTCCCAGAAGGCGAGGCGATAGGCGCCGAGATGCCATTGCGGCACCACGTACCAGCCCCACAGCAGCACGCGGTCCAGCGCGTGGACCGCGGCGTAGAGACTGACCCTGTCGTTCGCCGCCACGACCTTCGCGATCATCGCATCCACCACCGGGCTCGACACGCCCATGAGGTTGTTGCTCCCCGGGATCTTGGCGGCCTGGGATCCCCAATAACCGCGCTGCTCGTTGCCAGGAACATCCGATTCCGGAAAGAGCACGATGGCCATGTCGTAATCGAAATCATTCATGCGCGTTTGATACTGTGACGGGTCGATGGCCCGGACCGAAACCTCGATGCCGAGGCGCTTCAGATCCTGCACGTAAGGCAGGGTGACGCGCTCGAAGGACGGGTCGTTGAGCAGGATCTCGAAGCTCATCGGCTGCCCGGCGGCATTGCTGAGCTTGCGATCCTTCACCGTCCAGCCAGCCTGCTCCAACAGTTTGAGGGCCGCGAGCAGCGCCGGGCGGTTGTTTCCCGAGCCGTCATTCACCGGCAGGGTGAAGGGTTTCGTGAAGAGTTCGGGCGGCAACTGGCTGCGAAACGGCTCCAGCAAGGCCAGTTCCGCCCCTTGCGGCAGGCCGGAACAGGCGAGATCGCTATTGCTGAAGTAGCTCAGCGTCCGCTCATAGCCGCCGTAGAACAACACCTTGTTGGCCCATTCGAAATCATAGGCCCAGGCGATGGCCTGGCGGACGCGCGGATCGGCGAAGATGGCACGGCGGGTGTTCATGCCGAAGCCCTGCAGGCCGGCGGGCAGCCGGTCGGGGAAGACCTGCTTCTTCACCAGCCCCTTCTGCACAGCCGAAAAATCGTAGGCCGTCGCCCAGTTCTTGGCGATGTTCTCGTTCCGGAAGTCGATATCCCCGGCCTTGAAGCCCTGCAGGGCAACCGAAGGATCGCCGAAATACTCGTAGGTGATCAGGTCGAAATTGTAGAAGCCACGGCAGACGGGCAATTCCTTCGCCCAATAGTCCGGACGCCTGCGGTAGGTGATGGAGCGGTTGAAGGCCGAGCGCTCGATCTTGTAGGGGCCGGAGCCGAGCGGCGGCTCGGTCAACGGCGCGGTGAAATCCCGCCCCTTCCACCACGCTGCCGGCAACACCGTGAGCTGCCCCAGGATCAGGGGCATTTCGCGTGGCGCATCGGGCTTCAGCGTAAAGACGACCGTGCGGTCCCCGCTCGCCGCGACGGAAGCGACCGCCGCGTAATACTGCTGATAGAAGGGCTGGCCCTTGCTGCAGAGGGTCTCGTAGCTCCAGACGACGTCGCTTGCGAGCACGGGCGAACCGTCGGCGAATTTGGCCTCGGGGCGGAGCGTAAAGGTGACGCTGCCATGGTCCGGTGCGATGGCGACCGTCTCGGCCAGCAGGCCGTACGCCACGGCTGCCTCGTCCAGCGCCGGGCGTAACAGTGTGTCCCACAAGTAGCTCGCGCCGGCCGCAGGGTTTCCACGGATGATGAAGGGGTTGAAGCTGTCGAAGCCGCCGACCTCGCTGAAGGTCGCGGCCCCGCCCTTCGGCGCCGCTGGATTGACGTAGGTGAAATTCTGGAAATCGGCCGGGAGACCGGGCAGGCCCGTCACGCCCACGCCGTAGCCACCCGCCGGCACGGTCTGCGCCGCCGCCTGGCGCGGCATCCACAGCGGCGTCGTTATCAATCCGGCGCTGGCGCCGAGAAAAGTCCGTCGCTTCATCCGTGCTCCCTTGCGGCTTCGGAGTGAGGGAATGCCTGCATTAATGGGGACTTCCGCCACCGTTCGGAAGACCCAAGGAATGGCCGCAAGCTGACGGTTTGGTCAGCTCAGAGCCCGATGAGTTTGGGTTGCTTCGACCCAATGTCTAAATCGGTCTCTCAATCACGCTCTAGCTGGCCGATGACGTCCGGCAGGAGCGCCGGATTGCCGAGTGCGATGACCCGGCCCGACGTGCCGAGACGCAAGGGTGCGCCGGTCCAGTCGGTGATGCTGCCGCCCGCCCCGGTAATGACGGGCACCAGTGCCGCCCAGTCCCAGGGCTGGAGATCCTCTTCGACGATGAGGTCGATCTGGCCGAGGGCGAGGAGTCCGAAGCCGTAGCAATCCCCACCCCAGCTGGTGCGACGCACGGCACGCCGCAGGCGCTCGAACCGGGGTCGCGTCTCTGCTGAGAAGATATCCGGGCTAGTGCAGGACAGTTCGGCCTGTGAGAGGCTCGGACAGCGGCGGCCGCCGATGCGTCCGCCCAGGGGGCCCGTGAATTCCGTGGGGCGCCCCTCGACACCTACCCAACGTTCCCGCGTGATCGGCTGGTCGATGATGCCGAGCACCGGCCGGTCGCCGTCGAGCAGCGCGATCAGCGTGCCGAAGGTGGTGCGGCCGGTGATGAAGGCGCGCGTGCCGTCGATCGGGTCCAGCACCCAACGAAGCCCGTCCGCGCCGCCCGCGGTCTCGCCGAATTCCTCACCGATAATGCCGTGGTCCGGACAATGCTCGGCCAATACCGCGCGCATTGCCTGCTCGGCCGCGCGGTCGGCCAGCGTCACCGGACTGTCGTCGGCCTTGTCGTCCGCCTCGATCCCCATGCGGAAATAGGGCCGAACCGCTTCGGCGGCAGCGTCAGCCGCGGCCAGGGCAACCGCGAGGTAGTCCATCGGAGCAGGCATCAGGAAGTCCGCTTCACGTTGTCTCGGAAAAGGTCCGGATCTGTCCGGCCAGAGACCACGGCCGAGGCGGATCGGCAAGCGGCGCCGGGGAATTATCCCACGGAAAGCGCCGTCCCATCTGCGCGATTGGTGCTGCGCGGGATGTCCGCTTGCCCGCCGCACCCGGAATGGTTACCAGCGAAGCCTCGCGCGCGGCGCTGTGGTCCGGGCGGAGGCTGCTCAGGAAGTGCCGTGACGCCGATCGTCCTCATCCCTGCCCGCATGGGCTCCACCCGTCTTCCCGGCAAGCCGCTCGCCATGATCGGCGACGCGCCGATGATCGTGCATATGCTCCGGCTCGGCCTCGCGGCCGGCGTGGGCCCGGTTGCCGTTGCCTGTGCCGAGGAGGAGATCGCCGAGGCGGTGCGCGCTGGCGGCGGTACCGCGGTGATGACCGCGCCTGACCTCCCGAGCGGTTCCGACCGTGTCCATGCCGCCTTGCAGGCGCTGGACCGCGAGGGGAGATACGACGTCGTGATCAACCTTCAGGGCGATTTCCCGACCCTCGATCCCATCCTGTTGCAGCGGGTTCTCGCCCCCCTCGAAGACCCGGCCTTCGACGTCGGCACGCTCGTCGTTCCGGTCGAAAGCGCCGAAGAAGGCGCCAAGAGCAGCGTGGTCAAGGCCGTCTGCGCCTTTCCGGACGGCGCGGATATCACGCCGGCGCTCTATTTCTCGCGCCAGCCGGTGCCTTGGGGCCCGGGGCCGCTGTGGCACCATCTCGGCGTCTATGCCTATCGCCGCGCGGCACTCGACCGTTTCGTGGCACTGCCAGAATCGCCGCTCGAAAAGCGCGAAAGCCTGGAGCAGCTCCGACTGCTCGAAGCCGGCATGCGCATCGGCGTCACCCGCGCGCCGGCAGCCCCCTTCGGCGTCGACACGCCGGAGGATCTGGAGCGGGCAAGGAGGATTCTGGCATGAGCCAGGGCGCGATTTCATTCCAGGGCGTCCCCGGCGCCTATTCGGACCTTGCCTGCCGCAAGGCTCACCCGGAACTCACCCCCCTGCCCTGCGAGACCTTCGAGGCCACGATCGACGCCGTGCGCGAAGGCCGCGCCGAGCTCGCCATGCTGCCCTGCGAGAACACGCTCGCCGGCCGCGTGCCGGATATCCACGCCCTGCTCCCCGATAGCGGGCTCGCGATCGTCGGGGAACATTTCGAGCGCGTGGAGCACTGCCTGCTCGGCGTGAAGGGATCGAGCCTCGAGACCATCCGGCGGGTTCATAGCCATGCGGTGGCACTCGGCCAGGTGCGGCGCCTGCTGCGCGAGCACGGGATGCAACCGGTGGTCGAGGCCGACACGGCGGGCAGCGCGGCGCTCATCGCGCGCTGGGGCCAGGTCGAGGACGGTGCCGTCGCCTCCTCGCTGGCCGCAGAACTCTACGGGCTCGAAATCCTGCTGCGGAATGTCGAGGATGCGGCCCATAACACGACGCGCTTCTACGTCGCGGCGCGCGAACCGCGCCTGCCGCCGGAGGAGGTGCCCGGGTTGATGACGAGCTTCGTCTTCCGCGTGCGCAACGTGCCGGCCGCCCTCTACAAGGCGCTCGGCGGCTTCGCCACCAACGGCGTGAACATGACGAAGCTCGAATCCTATCAGCTCGAAGGCACGTTCAACGCCACCCAATTCTACGCCGACATCGAAGGCCACCCCGAAGAGCGCAACGTCCGTCTCGCCCTCGAAGAGCTCCAGTTCTTCACCGCCCAGCTCAAAGTCCTCGGCGTCTACCCCGCGCACCCGTTCCGGAAAACGTTGCGGTAGCGCTTCAGCAGTGCGCGCTTGATCCAGCGCAAACCGCGCGCATCCCCGCTTGGATATCCTCCAGAGAACGTTTTCCGCGCGAGTTGTACGCCGTCGGGAACCCATTTTGCGAACGCGCGTAGCTGCGTGTCGAAAGCTCCATGGAGAAGATCATGGCCAGGATGAAGGCTGCCATCTTCGTCGAACCAGGGCGCATCGTGCTCGACGAAAAGAACATCCCTGAAATTGGTCCGCTCGACGCCCTGGTGCGCGTCACCACGACGACGATCTGCGGCACCGACATTCACATCCTCAAAGGCGAATACCCGGTCCGCAAGGGATTGACGGTGGGACACGAGCCCGTCGGGATCATCGAGAAGCTCGGCTCTGCCGTTCGCGGCTACAAGGAAGGCCAGCGCGTGATCGCGGGCGCGATCACGCCCAGCGGCACCAGCAACGCATCGCTCGACGGAGACCATGCGCAAGACGGCGTCGGCACCGCGCATGGCTGGAAA
>NZ_DATJJK010000273.1:0-14000 GCF_035492295.1 Acidisoma sp.
TCCAGCCGCGCACCAATACGGCAGGCGCGGCCGCGCGGCAGCAGAAAGCAGTCTCCGGCCTGGGCCAGAATCGGCTCTGGCATGCCGTCGACCGCCACCATGCAGGAACCCGTGACGACGGCCTGGAACTTGATGCCCTCATGGGCCGGAAAATCCAGGCACCAGTCTCCCGCGGCATCGAGCCCGCCGGAAATATAGCTGCGCAGCTTGAGCAGGGAGAGGACGTCGGAGAGTGGGTCCATCTTGGATTTGAACGATCGCGAATAAATTTTGGGTTTTCGAGCATAGATCGTCCGGATCGTCGCGCCTAGCCTTCCGGCCATCGCCGCCGCGGCAGACAGTCCCCGGGCGGCTGCAAGGGAGTCTACCATGCTCGTTTTTGTCACTGGGGCGACCGGCTTCATCGGCTCTGCCACCATCCCGGCCCTTCTCGCGCGCGGCCATCGCGTGCTCGGCCTGACCCGCACGGAGGCGGGGGCTGCGGCGCTGGAGGCCGCCGGTGCCGTGCCGCATCTCGGCTCGCTTCAGGATCTCGACAGCCTGCGCAGCGGCGCACGACAGGCGGACGGTGTGCTGCATCTCGGCTTCGAGCATGATTTCACGCGCTTCGCGGAAGTCTCGGCGCTGGACAAGGCCGCCATTGAGGCGATGGGGACCGTGCTGGAGGGTTCCGGCCGTGCTTTGATCGTCAGTTCGGGCGTGGGTCTGCTGGCACTCGGGCGACCCTCGACGGAGGATGACGAGCCCCGTCCGGTCGATGAGGCTTTTCCGCGCTCCTCTGAAGCCACGGCGATGGCGTTTCTGAAACGCGGCGTGGCGGCGGGCGCGATGCGTTTCGCACCCTCCGTTCATGGACGTGAAAAGCAGGGGCTGGTGACCGGGCTGATCGCGATCGCGCGGCAAACCGGCGTCTCCGCCTATATCGGCGACGGCCGCAATCTCTGGCCCGCGGTCCAGCGACAGGACGCCGCCGAACTCTGCGCATTGGCGATCGAAAGGGCGGAGGCCGGCGCGCGCTGGCATGCGGTGGCCGAGGAGGGGGTGCCGCTGCGGGCAATTGCGGAGGCCATCGGCCGCGGGTTGGGGGTGCCTGTCGTGAGCAAGACGCCTGAGGAAGGCTTCGCCCATTTCGGCTGGCTCGGCCATTTCATCGCCCAGAGCGTGCCGTCGTCGAGCCAAAAGACTCGGGAAAAGCTTGGCTGGCAGCCACGCGGCATCGGGTTGATCGAAGAACTCGACGCGATCTTCACCGGCTGAGCCCAGGAAGCGGGCGGCCCCGGAATTGCCCGATCATCGTTCCGGCCGGCGCGTCGGATCATGGCGAAAGCACGCAACCTCGTGGCGGGCGGCAACCGGAACCAGGGCCGGGCTCTGCTCGGCACAGACGGGCATGCGGTAAGCGCAGCGATTGCAAAAGGCGCAGCCCGTTGTTTGCTCGAGGGGGCTTGCCGCTTCCCCTTCGAGTAGGCCGAGCGAAGAGACGCGCATGCGACGCGGATCGGGGATCGGGATCGCTTTCAGAAGCGCCTCGGTATAGGGATGCAGCGGGTTCCGATAGATATCGTCCGACGGTCCAAGTTCGACGATCCGGCCGAGATACATCACGGCGACCCTGTCTGCGATGCGCTTGACCACGCTCATGTCGTGCGAGATGAAGAGATAGCTGAATCCGAAGCGCTTCTGCAGATCGATGATCAGTCGCAGGATCTGGGCGCGGATGGAAACGTCAAGCGCCGATGTCGCTTCATCGAAAATGATCACCTTCGGCCGCAGGATGAGCGCGCGCGCGATGGCGATGCGTTGGCATTGTCCCCCTGAGAATTCGTGCGGATAATGCATGGCACGATCGGGGTGAAGCCCTACGAGGTCGACGAGTTCCATCGCTGCCGCGCGCCGCTCCCGGTCCGAGCCGATTCCCTGCAGCCGCATCGGCTCGATGATGTTTTCGAGCATCGTCATGCGCGGATTGAGCGAGGAGAGCGCGTCCTGGAAGACGATCTGAACGTTCCGACGCATCCGGCGTGTGTGCCTGGGCGAGATGCCTGTGAATGGCTCACCGTCGAACAGGATCTGCCCCCCGTCCGGCTCGATGAGTCGGAGGAGAATGCGCGCAAGGGTTGATTTGCCGCATCCGCTTTCCCCGACGAGGCCGAGGATCTCGCCCGTTCTCAACGTGAAGCTCGCGTCGTCGACAGCCCGGAGGACGGCGCGCCCCTCGGCGCCCCGCGCGCGAAAGCTCTTGGTAATTCCTTGAACTTCCATTGCCCGGTCAGACATCGGCGGTCTCCGCGGCCACCAGGAGGCAGGCAACCTCATGGCCCGGCGCCACGCTCACGAGTGCGGGATCGACCATGCGGCACCGGGGCATGACCTGCGGACAGCGGGGTGCGAACTGGCAGCCGGGTGGCCGATGTCGCAAATCGGGTGGAACGCCCGTGATCGGCTCAAGCGGTTTCCGGCGGTCATCGTCCAAGCTGATAGCGCAATCAAGCAGCGCACGCGTATAGGGGTGCCGCGGCGCGTGGAAGAGGGTATCGACATCAGCCCGTTCGACGACATGCCCCGCATACATGACGACCACCTCATCGGCGAGGTTGGCGACAACGCCGAGGTCATGGGTGATGAGGAGCAGTGCGGCCTGCATCTCGCTCTGCAGAGTATGGAGCAGGCGAAGAATTTTCGCCTGGACGGTGACGTCGAGCGCGGTCGTCGGCTCATCCGCGATGATGATCTCTGGTTGGCAGGAGACAGCGATGGCGATCAGCACGCGCTGCCGCATGCCGCCGCTGAAATGGTGCGGATAGTCGTCGGCTCTGCGGGCGGCGTCCGGAACGCCGACATGGGTCAGCAGTTCAATTGCCTGGCGCGCGGCCTCCGCGCGGCTGATGCTCTGATGGGCGAGCAATGTCTCGGCGATCTGAGAGCCGATGCTGAGGCTGGGATTGAGCGAAGTGAGCGGATCCTGGAAGACCATGCCGATGCGCGCCCCGCGCACCGACTGCATAGCGGCTTCGTCGAGCTTCGTGAGATCGACGCCGTTGAAGAGGATCTGGCCGCCTGTGATCCGGCCGGGCGCCTCGATCAGCTGCAGAATGGACAGAGCGGTGACTGTTTTGCCTGAGCCCGATTCACCGACGACCGCGGTCGTGCGGCCGCGTCTCAGCGAGAAGCTGACATGGTCGAGGATCAGTCTTGGGGTGCGGCCGATAACGAACTCAGTGCAGAGATCTTTGACATCCAGAACGACGTCATCGGCCGGTTCAGGGTTCATGATGGTCACCGGCGGGCCGATCGCGGGTCGAGCGCATCGCGCAGCCCGTCACCCAGAAAGTTGAAGGCAAGGGAGACGACAACGATCACCAGACCCGGCAGGAAAGTCACATGGGGAGCGGCGGAAAGAACCGAGCGCCCCTCGGAGACCATGGTGCCCCAATCCGCGGTGGGCGGCTGCACGCCGAGGCCGAGAAAGCTCAGACCGGAGCCGACGACGATCATGAGCCCGACAAGCGTGGTCGCATAGACGAGGAGCGCGGGCAGAACGTTCGGCGTGATGTAGCGGAGGAGAAGAGCGCTGCGGGAGGCGCCGGCGGCGCGCGCCGCTTCGATAAAGGGCATGGCCGTGATGGACAGGGTGGCGGTGCGGGCAAGCCGGCCGACATAGGGAACGAGGACGATGGTGATGGCGATGATTTCCGTTCCATAGCCGGGGGTCAGCACGCCCGCAATCGCTATTGCCAGCAACACCATGGGAAAGGCGAACAGCACGTCGAGTGTGCGCATGATGATCTGGTCCGGCAGGCCACCCGCATAGCCTGCGAGCAGGCCCAGGAGAAGGCCGATGCCGGTCGCCAGAGCAACCGGCAGAATGCCGACGATGAGGGATACACGGCCACCCCAGATGAGGCGAGAGAGCATGTCTCGGCCTTGCTCGTCCATGCCCAGCACATGACCGTGCGTAAGAGGTGGCGCGAAACGCAGCTGGTTGATCGCCGTATTGGGCGAATAGGGACTGATCAATGGCGCCAGAATGACGACCAGGCAAACGGTGGCCAGGAAGATGGCCGCGCTCAAGGCCACGCGGTCCCGCATGAAGGCAGCGAGGCGCCAGGAGGAAGTGGCGGGCAGGGGCGTGTCAACCGACCCGGATTCAGCGGTGATCGCGCGCATCGCATCCGTCGCGCGGTCGATGTCTTTGTCGGACGCCACCGTCATCTCTCCCGCAGCCGCGGATCGATCAGAACGTTCATGAAATCGACCAGGATGTTCACGATGACGAAGCTGAGGGCGATCAGCAACGTGGCTGCCTGGACCACGGGCATGTCCCGCGCCGTGATCGAATCGTACAAAAGAGAGCCGAGCCCAGGCCAGGCGAAGACGACTTCCGAAAAGAGTGCGCCGCCAAGCAGATAGCCGAGCTGCAATCCGGTAATCGTCGTGATCGGCGGCAGGGCGTCGAGAATGACATGGCGGCGCAAGAGATCGCGCTGGCGCAGGCCCTTGGCGCGGGCCACGCGCACATGCGGCCGGGCCAGACTGTCCAGAATGCTGGAGCGGACCATGCGGGCGATAATGGCGGCCGGCGCGAGCGCGGTTGTCACGGCGGGCAGGATGAGATGGTAGAGTGTATCGATGACGCCGCCATCACCCGCCATGTCGATCATGCCGGAAACGGGTAGCCAGTGAAGATGGAGGGCGAAGAACAGGACCAGGACAAGACCGAGCCAGAAGGGTGGAGTACTGCCCAGCACGAGGGTGACTGTCATGACAATCCGGTCAAGCAGCGAGCGAGCGCGAAGCGCGCAAAGAAATCCCAGTCCGTATCCAGCTGTTATCGCGAGGAACAGGCTCCCGACCGTCAGGATGATCGTGTTGACGAAGCGGGGCAGGATGAGTTGCAGCACCGGCAGCGATGTCGCGATCGAGGTGCCGAAATCGCCGGAGATGATACGCAGCAGCCATCGTCCGTATTGAATCGGCAAGGGCAGGTCGAGGCCAAGGGCATGCCTCAGCACCATCCGGTCCTGCTCCGTGGCCTGAGGACCAAGCAGAACGGTCGTCACGTCTCCGGGTGCCAGATGCATCAGGAGGAAGATGACGACCGAAACGCCGAGGAGCACCGGGATGGTCGCGATCAGGCGTTTTGCCACATAGGCGCGCAGCATCGGGCAGTAGCCTAGTTGCTGACAGAAACAGTCGAAAGATCGAACCAGTCTTCCGGCGGGTTGACGAAGCCATGCACCTTCGGGGAGAGCATGATGGGCTGCAGATCGTCGACAGTGGGAACATAGGCGGCGTCATTCATGAGCAGCCGATTGGCCTGCTGATACAGATCGCGGGCCTTGGACTGGTCTTTGGTCATGAGCGCTTGGTTCAGCAGGGCATCGACCTTTGGGTTGCAGTAGTAACCGGAATTCTGGCCGTTGGGCCCGGCATTCGCGCATTCTGTCACGAGCCCGACCCAGGCCGGGGTCGACATGCCCCAGCCGATCTCGTCCATGCCGACATCATCCGTCATGCCCTTGGCCCAGAGCCCGAGATAGGTCACCCACTCAAACTTGCGAAGCTGCACCTTGATGCCGATCTTCTGCAGGTCGCGCTGTACCCAGGTCTCGACGAGTTCTCCGGTCCCATACTGGGGAAGATCGAAGACTGTGGTGAAGCCGTTCGGGTAGCCTGCTTCGGCAAGCAACTTCTTGGCACCCGCCGGATCGTATGGGTAGCTCTTGAAGTGCGGATCATAGGCGTAGGTGCCGGGTGAGAGCATGCCATATTCGGCACGCCCCGTGCCGTGATAAATGTCCCGGGCGATGCCCACGCGGTCAATCGCCATGTTCACCGCTTGCCGCACCCGCACGTCCTGGAACGGCTTCGAATGCATGTTGAGATAGATGAAGTTGAAGTCGGGCGCATTGTCGCTCGTCGAAAGGATGAAACCGGCCTTCTGCAGATTGGCGATATCATCCCAGGGCGGGGTTGAGATCATCTGCACCTCCCCGCTTTGAAGGGCGTTCACGCGTGTCGCCGGGTCCTGCAAAGGGCGGAAGACGATGCGGTCGAGCAGCGCCTTTCGGCCCCAGTAATCCGGATTGCGTTTGAGCACGGTGCGCACACCCTGTGTGCGGGAGACGAAGATGAAGGGGCCGGTGCCGATCGGGTGCAAGGCGATGCCGGCATTGCCATATTTCTTGACCGCAGCCGGGCTGATCATCAAAGGCTGGCCGTAGCTCTGCAGGCCTTGCCGCAGCCATTCGTAATTCGGCGCAGTGAGCGTGACCCGCACTGTCATCGGATCAAGCACATCCACCGCTTTGATCCATTTGGCATAGGCGGCAACGAAGGATGCCGTCTTGGGGTAGTAATCGGGCGAGCTCTTGTCCCAGAACCGGTCGAAGTTGAATTTCACCGCATCGGCATTGAAGGGCGTGCCGTCGTGAAACTTCACACCCGGGCGCAGCTTGAAGGTGTATTGGGTGCCGTCCGGCGAGACCGTCCAGGATTCGGCGAGCGCCGGGACGATTGGCGGTGTCGGGAGATTCGACTTTGTCAGGTCCTCTTTCACGAGGCCCTCGAAAATCTGATAGGTGATCTGATAGGTATCCCAGCCGCCGGTTGCCTGCGGGTCAAGAATGTCGGTATCGGCCGGCATTCCCCAGATCAGCGTTCCTGCGGCATGGGCGGGCGCCATGGCCGCGGTGCCGAGGGCCATGAACCCAAGGCTCGCGGCAAGCCGCGCTAGTCCCGAACACGTTCTATGAGCCACCGTCGTTCTCTCCGCCATCTGTTCCATGCCCCGGCGACAGTGCATTGGCCCTACGGGTCCGCACCCCTCAACGCGTATCGGGCTGTGCCAAGCCTTCTGTCAGCACCAACAAAGCAAAACATGTGCCGCCACCAACGGTGGCGGGGTCATTGATCGGAATGCCATAGATGCGGCCGGTGGCTGTTCCAGAGATTGGACCTCTTTCTGGCACGCAAGCTCGCCACGACGGCGCCGCATCTGCTCAATTTGTTGACATATTATGTAGAAAATGTGAACAAAAATCGCGCTCAGAGGGTGACCTTCATGCAGAAGTCGACGAAGGCTAAGCCTGCCGGCCGGGAGCTGGTCGTTTCCTCTGCGCATCTGGCTGCCGGGGGATCACCGAGCCTGTCCGAACTCGAATATGGGCTTATCCTGGCGTCCCAGGCCTTCATGCGATGGATCGTGCGCTGCATGGCGGCGGCCGGCGTCGGCAACCTGTCACCGACGGAAGTGATGATTCTGCACACCGTCCGGCACCGTGACCGGCCAAAGACCGTGTCGGACATCTGCCTCGTGCTCGGCATCGCGGATACGCATGTCGCGACCTATGCCTTGCGCAAGCTGGAGAGCGCTGACCTCGTCAGCGCCGCGCGGATCCAGAAGGAGAAGGCCATCCGCATCACGGATCACGGCCTTGCCGCGCTCGCGCGCTATTCGGAAATCAGAGAGAAGCTGTTGGTCTCGGCCGTGCAGGTTTCAACCCTCGAGGAGGGGTCGCTGTCGGACGTCGCGAGCCAGTTGCGCGTCTTGTCCGGCTTCTATGATCAGGCGGCGCGGGCGGCCGCAACATTTTAACGGACGGCAGAAGAGTCACCATGCGCCAAGTTCTTCTTGACCTCTCTATCCCCAGAACGCTCGACAGCCTGACGACCGACCTCCTCGCCCGCCGCCCGACGAGCCTTGTCGAGGCATGGCTCTTCGAGCCTCCGGCAGCGAGACAGGCCGCCGAGGCGGCCCTGTCGGAAGCGGGGATTGACGTGCGTCTGCGCAGCGCCTTCAAGCCGCTCCTTTGCTTTTTCCGCGAGGAGATCGCGATGGATCAGTTGCGCCGGGTGACGATCCGCTATCCCCAGCATGCCGAGACTTCCCCTGTACGATTTCTGAGCGAGGCCTATCCGCTCGCGGGTCTTTTGCCGGGCGTTGAGCTGTCCTTTGTCGCGGACGAGCCATCATCGGGCGATCAGCCGCTCGCCTATAAGGTGGAACTCGAGCGCGAGGACGGTCAATGCGAGAGGCATGACGTCTTCGCGCCCAATCTGCGGCGGGCGGGCGTCCTGGGAAGCTGCGGATGGCTGCGCGTAGCGGGTGAGCGCGACGGGCCGATTGCCACGGAATTCGAGGCAATTCCGCAAGCAGCCCTTGCCGCCGTAGCTGGCCGGGACTGGAGCGAACCGGATGGCGTGCCGCAGAGCCTGACCGTCGCGGTCAGTCTCGGCGCCGAGGATGAGCCGTTCGGCTGGAGCGAGGAGGCGATCAGTTTCAAGGAGCTGCTCCACGAGGAACTGCTCTTCGCGCTCCGTGATGTCGTGCTTGGCGAACGGCAGGAGCGGCGCTCCGCGCGTTGTGTGCGCGTGGTGCCGGACGTGCGCGGCAGCGCCGATGGGTCGGCCCATATCACGCTCGTGCTCTCAGACGAGGGGTCATCCGCAGAGACGGCGCGTGCGACGATGCCGCTAGACCAAGCCGACCGTCCGCTTGGGATGGCGCAGATCCGCAACGAGCTGAGTGCTATCGGTGGCGAGGTTTTCGCGGCACGCTCCGCCGAGGGACGGGATGTCGCCTGGCTCCACAGGATGGGTGCATCGGCACCCGTGCTTGTCACCGCGGGCCAACATGCGAACGAGACGAGCGGTGTCGTGGGTGCCTTGCGCGCGGCGCGCCAACTGGCGCAGGACCCGGCTGCGCATTTCGCCCTGGTTCCGGTTGAGAATGTCGATGGCTATGAGCTGCATCAAAGGCTGATAGAGCACAATCCGCTGCACATGCACCATGCTGCGCGCTTTACCGCCCTGGGCGACGACATCCTGCCCGAGCGGCCGGTCGCCGATTTCGAACATGCTGCCCGGCGGGGCGCCCTCATGCGGACGCAAGCGCGGCTGCATATCAATCTGCACGGCTATCCTTCGCACGAATGGAGCCGGCCGCTCTCAGGCTATCTGCCGAAAGGCTTCGAAGACTGGAGCATGCCGCGCGGATTCTTCCTCATCATCACGCATCACCCCGGATGGGCCGAAGCAGCGCACCGCCTGCTTGATTCTGTCAGCGCCACATTGGCGGAAGACCCGGAGCTGGTGGCGCTCAACAGGTGGCAGATTGAGATCGCGCGGGTGCATAGCCCGATGCAGGACTTTCCCGTGAAAAACGATGTTTTCTACATCATGTCGGAATCGGAGAGCTGTGCCATGCCCCTGATGGTCATCACCGAGGCGCCGGACGAGACCGTCTACGGCGCCGCGTTTCAGCTGTTGCAGCGAACGCAGATGCGGGCGGCACTTGCCTGTGTCGAAGCCATGCGGCGTATCGATGCGGGCCTGTGACGAAGCCGCTCGGGCCACAAGACGCGCTCATGTTCCGCAAAAAGTCTGCAGCACGCGCTCCTCAGGTTGGGGCGGCAAGCTATAGTCTTCGCGCCCCGGCTGGTCTTCGTAGGGTTTCGATAGAACCTCCATGAACGCTCCGAACGGCGTGAAATTCCCGGAGTCCGTTGCCGCCGCAATGACACGCTCCATGATGTGGTTGCGCGGAATGAAGGCCGGGTTTTCAGCGCGCATCGCTGTCCGTCTTTCCTCGGCGGTGGTCGGCTCGGCATCCAGACGCTGGCGCCAGCGCGCGAGCCACTCGTCCAGCGACGCCGACGCGCCACCGAACAGTGCGCGGAGCGGTGCCTCGCCTGCGGGTGTCTGCGCATCGGCGAGCGAGCGGAAGGTCAGCGTAAAATCCGCTGCATGCTCGCCCATCAGGGTCAGCAGCGCATGGGCGGCGGCAGTATTCTCCTCGCCGGGCGATAGGCCGAGCTTGCGGCAGAGTCCGTCATCATAAGCGGTCTGGAAGCACGGCACATAGGCTTCGAGCGCCGCCTTTGCCTCATCAACCGCCTTCTCCTCGTTTTCGCCGAGGAGCGTTAGAAGAGATTCCGCGAGGCGGGTCAGGTTCCAGAAACCGATATTGGGCTGGTTGCCGTAGGCGTAGCGGCCCTGGTGATCGATCGAGCTCAGCACGCGCCGGCTGTCATAGTCGTCCATGAAGGCGCAGGGGCCGAAGTCGATCGTCTCGCCGGAAATCGTCGTGTTATCGGTGTTCATCACGCCATGGATGAAGCCGATATGCAGCCAGCGGGCGATCAGCTCGGCCTGGGCACGGATGACGCTTTCGAAAAAGGTGCGGTAGGGCTTTTCGGCGGTCGCTGCCTCGGGATAGTGCCGGGCGATGGCGTAGTCCGCGAGGATCTTCACCCCCTCGGTATCGCCGCGCGCGGCGAAGAATTGGAAGGTGCCGACGCGCAGATGGCTGGAGGCCACGCGGGTGAAGATCGCACCCGGCAGAAGCCGCTCGCGGCGGACCGTCTCTCCGGTGGTGACGGCGGCAAGCGCGCGCGTGGTCGGCAGGCCGAGGGCGGCCATCGCCTCGCTCACCACATATTCGCGCAGCACCGGGCCAAGGGCGGCGCGCCCGTCTCCCCGGCGGGAGAAGGGGGTAGGGCCCGAGCCTTTCAGCTGAATGTCTCGCCGGCCGTATTGGCCGACGACCTCGCCGAGCAGGATGGCGCGCCCGTCACCCAGTTGCGGAGAGAAGCCGCCGAACTGGTGGCCGGCATAGGCCTGAGCCAGCGGTTCCGACCCTTCCGCGACTGCATTGCCCGCGAGAATGGCGATGCCTTCGGCACTTTCGAGCGACGCTCCGTCGATGCCGAGTTCCGCCGCGAGCGTATGGTTCACCCGGATCAGCTCCGGTGCAGCCACGGGCTCCGGCGTCATGCGCGTGAAGAAGCGGTCCGGCAGCCGGGCATAGGTGTTGTCGAAGGGAATCTGCACGGACATCGCGGCGCTCCTCAGGAACGGGAACGCTGCCTGACGGCATGCCCCCGGTCTCGTCACATGTCACATAAGAGGCGCAGAGGTGTCCGACAACGTCGCGCGCCGGGTTGCGGCATTGCGTCAGGCTACTCGGACCCAGCCGACTGCAGGCCGGGGGTCGAAGCCTCATGATGACGGAGCTGGAGGATGGCAGAGCCGGCATTCCGGAAATCAGTGAACAGGGTGGCAAGCTGGAAGCTGATGAAGAAAGCGCCGATGTAGAAAAGAGCAGGTGCCGAGACTTCGAATGCCATGAAGCGCCGTGACAGCCGCAAAACGGCGTGATTTTGCGATGCCCAGACGAATGCGCAGCCGAGAGCGGCGCCCCCGAGCAAGTCCGACGGAAAGTGCGCGCCTTCGTAGGTTCGCGATGATTCGACCAGGATCAGCCAAAGCAGGGCGGGAAGGCGGAATTGCGACCCCGAGAACCAGATCACCGTCAGCAGGCCGGAGAAAACGGCGACATGGTCACTCGGAAACGAATACCATGTGTTGAGCGCCCAGTGGCTCATGTAGAGCGGATGATGAAAGTGAACGGCCTGATCATAGAAGGGCCGCAGATGGGTCGGCAGTCCGTGCTGCAGGCGCCTGCTCGCGATGCCTGCAGCAAAGGAAGCGATGGATCCCGCGAGAATGCGCGTGCGCATCGGCTGGTCGTTGCCCAACCAGCAGCCCCAGATGAGGGCCATCAAAATGGCACCAGAAAAGGTATAGCTGCTGTCGAAGGTGTAGAATAAAAGGTCGAGGACGGCAGAGCGCCCGGCAAGACTGTTGAACAGAATTGTCAGCGGCAAATCAAACAACGTCGGCGCTAAAGTTATCACGAAGGCCGAAAAGAAGATCGCGCAAGAAATCGCCAGGTTCGTGCCATAGGGCGGATCATAGGCGAAGCGCGAGTGGTATGTGGTCAATGAAGGGCCGCGCTGCACCTTGGGATCCCACATATCTCAACTCTTCCGGTTGTTTGGCGATTGTTTTGGTGCCAAATCTGTTGCGCTACCGAGATACGACTGTCGGGACTTATTCTGTCATCTATCTGTCATATGGCATGCGGGCTCGCAAGTAACAACGGCTTCAGGAACGATTTTGGCTAGCCCTCGCAGGGGCGGCCGATCTCGCGGTTTCCCTAGCCTGACATGAGACGTCGCGGTTTGGGCAGGGAAGCCTCAGCTTGCCATTGCTCGTGACGCGACGGTCAGGTTTCAGAGTGACGAGGGATAAGCCAGAAGAGTTGGCGAGACTCCGGCTTGTGCTGGGCGCCCGGTCTGCCGAGCGAGACGGGAGCGCCCGGCGCTTCCATCTCGCTCTGGCAAATTCTAGGACGCCGGGTGCTTGGGAAGAAACGCCACGGAGCGTGTCACGAAGCCGAAGCATTGTTTTACGTTGTAGAGCGTTGCGGCGAAGCAATAGTCGGGCGAGGTGGTGGCGCTGCAATCCTCCAGCAGGATGCAGTCATAGCCGAGGAAATTCGCGTCCTGCAGGGTGCAGAGCACGCATTGGTCAACATTGACCCCAGCAAAGAGCAGCGTGGTAACGCCGAGATTGCGCAGGATGCTGTCAAGCTCCGTATCCCAGAAGCCGGACATGCGGAATTTGGAGACGCGGATATCTTCCTGGGCCGGGGCCAGTTCCTCCACGACCTTGGCCGACCAACTACCGTCCTCCAGCACATGCGCGCCGGAGCCGGGCAGCGGATCCCCGAGGCCGGTGCCGCGGCCGGTGGGCTTATAGACATGGAGCAGCGAGGGGCTGGCGTTCAGCTTGTCCGGCCGATTGCCCCAATTGACCCAGAGTACGGGCACGTCCTGCGCCCGCAGTGCCGGCAGAAGGGCCGCGAGTTGCGGGATCGGCGCCCGCGCGGGGGTGACGTCCACGCCGATATGGCCGAGCCAGCCTTCCGGGTGGCAGAAGTCGTTCTGCATGTCGATGACGAGCATGGCGGTGCGGGCGAGGTCGAGCGTCACCTGTTGTGGTTCCGCTGAAATCGTCAGCGGGTTCGGCGCCAGGGGGGCGCGCCGGAGATCCACGTCGGTCGCCGAGACCCGCCACTGGTTGCGCGGGCTGGAGCCGAGGAGGACGCCCTCATCCATGGCCGATGCCCCCGAGCACGGCGAGATCCTCGGCATCCAGCGCAACGGGTGTGCCGCTGCGAATGAGCTCCGCAAAGCCTTCATTCGGCGTCATAACCGTTAGACAATAAAGCTTTTTACTCCCGGTATTCTCGACGACATGCTCGTGGCCCGGATGCAGCAGCATGGCGTCCCCCTGTTTCAGGGGCAGTTCCTTGCCGTCGCAGCGCGCGATACCGACGCCGGAGAGGACGTAAAAGAATTCATGCGCATCCGCATGGGTATTGGGCGGCGTCGCGCCCCCGGGCGTGAAGATCTCGATGACGAAGATATTCTTTATTCCGTCCTTTTCGGGATCGAAGAGGACGGCGAAGTAGTTTGTGTCGCCGGGCGCGATGCGGAAGGCCTTCGCGGTGGCGACGGTTTCAGTGCTGACGGGGATCATGGAAGAAGGCTCCTCAAGGGCGAGGTGGAAAGGTCGGGACGGAGATCCGTCCAGGGCAGATGCAGGCAAGAGGGTGTGTCTGCCCCATGGGCGATGGAGAGGGTGATGACCTGTGCCTCGTCCATCCGCGCAGTGGCGGGTGGCGCGCCGGTCCCGGGATTGACGGGATGGGCCGGGAAGCTGGCGCCTGCCAGCGACAGCCGAAGCGCCGAGCCTGGGCGAATTGTGGCGCAGAGGGCGCGGAGCGAGATCCGGGCAGGCCCGGCCTCGGCCGCCATGACCCGCGCATAGCCCTGGGTTAGAACGACGGCGCGGCCCTCCGGCGTGATTTCCGAGAGCACGGCGGAGACGTCGAAACAGATCGCGTCCGCCGTCACATAGAGGTCGAGATCGACGGCACCGGCGAGCAGCCCCTCGGTCGTGAAAGGCGCAGACGTGTAGCAGGCGATATCGGCGCGCTGGTCGAGCGCCGTGCGGTCGACGCGGCCCATGGGCGCGGCATCATGCCCGCCGAGCGAGGGCACCGGCCGCCAGGGATCATGCACCACGTCATCCTGCGCGCTCTCGCCCGGCGCCGCGAGAAGCGCGCCGTCTGTCACCGTCGCGGCGGC
>NZ_DATJJK010000274.1:0-29806 GCF_035492295.1 Acidisoma sp.
GCACGCGTCATCCGCAGGCGGGTGACGGAAAAGGTGGAGGAGGCGCTGCGCCGCATTGCCTGGTGGGAGTGGGAGCATGCGCGGCTGAAGGCGGCGCTGCCCGATTTCCGGGCGCTGGACGCGGCCGATTTCGCCGCGAAATACGATCCGGGCGCCTGCTAGTCATCCAAACCGTGAATCAGCCCCCATTCCAAACGGATAGAGTCTGTCTCTGACAAGCTCTATCCGGGCAAGGCGAGCAGCGCCGCGCCGATAACCCCGGCCTGAGTGCCGAGGCCAGCCGCACGGATCGGCACATCCGCATAGGCCGGCATCGCCCGCACCGAGACCGTGCGGGCGATCTCCTCCGCCATCTGCGGCAGGGCGGCCGAAACCCCGCCGCCCACCACGATCATCTCTGGCGCATAAAGATGCAGCAGATTGGCGAAGCCGATGCCGAGATAGCGCGCCTCTTCCGCCATCAGGCGCCGCGCCGTCTCGTCCCCTGCCGCGGCACGCTCAGCCACCACGCGCGCTGTCATCGGTCCATCCGCCTGCAAGCCGGCCTCTCTCGCCCTACGGCCGAGCGCGCTGCCCGAAGCAAGCGACTCCCAGCAGCCGAAGCCGCCGCAGGCGCAGGGAATGGGGTTCTCGGTGACGGTCATGTGGCCGATCTCTCCTGCAAGGCTTCGGTGCCCATGCAGAAGTCGCCCGTCGATGACAATTCCGCCGCCGATCCCCGTGCTGACGGTGACATAGACCATGTGACGCAGCCCCTGCGCGGCACCGAAGCGCCATTCTGCCAAGGCCGCGGCATTGGCGTCATTCTCGAGAAAGGTCGGCAGGCCCGTGCGGTCCGTGACGAGCTGGACAAGCGGCACGTCTCGCCAGCCGTGCAGCATGGGCGCGTGGATGACTGTGCCCGTGGCGGCGTCGAGCGGGCCGGGCGAGCCGATGCCGATGCCGGTCGGGTCCAGGCCGGATGAGACATTATCCACAAGGCGGGCTATCTGCTCCACGATTGCAATGGGACCGGCCTCGGCCGCGGTCGGGAGACGGGCATGGCGTAGAACCTGGGCGGTCTCGTCTATTGCCGCCGCCCGCAATTCGGTGCCGCCGAGATCGATTCCGATCGCGATGCGCATGGGTCAGGCGATCGGCAAAGCGTGCAGCCAGCGCATGCGTTCGGAGAGGTCAGGGGCGCCGAAGGCGAGCGAGCCCATCACCACCGTCTGCGCGCCCGCCAGGGCGAGATCCGGCACGGTATTCTCCCGAATACCGCCGTCCGCTGCCAGGATGACTGATCCGCCGAGCCCAGCCGCCGCGATCATCCCGCGCACCGCACGCAGGCGCGGGCAGGCATCCGCCGACAGTCCCTGACCCTTCACGCCGATCGCGGTGCCAAGCAAGGTCACGAAGTCCACGGCGCCCAGCAGGGGTTCGAGGCGTGCCACCGGCGTCTCGAGCTTCAGCACGAGGCCGCGCTTGATGCCGTGTTCGCGGATGCGGTCGAGTGCCGCGGGAAGCACCGCCTCGTTCTCGACATGGACCGAGATGAGATCGGCGCCCGCTTCGGCGAACTGGTCGATCTGGCTGAGAAGCACGTCGTCGGCCACCATCAGGTGGACATGGAAGGGCCGCCCGGTGAGACGCCGGAGGCGTGCCACGAGATCGGGGAAGAAGAGCAAAGCCGGCGCGAAATGTCCGTCCGCCACGTCCACGTGATAGAGGTCCGCGAAGGCGTCGGTGCGGGCGACATCCTGGGCAAGATGGGCAAGATCGCCGGACCAGATCGAATATTCCGCGATCAGCCGCCGGCGCGGCAGAAGGTCCAGCCAGTTTGGCGCGGGCATGTCGGTTTGCCTCTTCTGTGTTGTTGATCACGCATGGAGATCGTCCAGGAAGCGGCCGACCGCTGACCGGAAGGCCGCGCGATGGGCCTCGGGCTCCGTCGCCTTGGGCGGAATCTCGACCAGCCGGGCGTGGGGGATCGTCGCGGCCAGCGCTTCCGCGCAGTGCCAAGGATGCGCTTGGTCCACCCGGTGGCCAATCACCAGGGTGGGTAAAGCGAGCATGGCCGCTTGGGCTTCCGAAATACCGGGCCCGTCCGCCGCGATGCGTTCGAGCAGACGCGCGAGATCACCCGGGTTAGGGTGGTCGAAGAAGCCGCGCAGGCTTGCCAGCGTTCCGGGTGCGGTTTGGGCGAATTCGGCAGCCGTTTCACTCTCATCGAACAGCAGGCGGCCCCGTGCCGGTCCCGCCTCCCGCAGCAGGCGGCCGACCTCGGCATAGGCGCGGAGATTGTCCGGCGAGGCCGCGAAGAGCCAGGCGGGCCGGGCGAGGATGAGGGCGGAGACCCGTTCCGGATAGTGGCAGGCGAGGTGCAGGGCGATTGCCGCCCCCATGGAGATGCCGCCTGCCACGAAACGGCCGACCCGTCGTGCATCGGTGAGCCTCAGGCAGTCCTCCGCAAAGAGCCGGATGGCATAGCGTCCGGCGGGATCGGGCGGCGAGGCGCCATGGCCGCGGCACTCGAGGGTGAGGCGGCGGATGCCGGGATGGTGCTCGGGAAAATTCTCCCGCACCTGGGCCTCGTTCCCGCCCAGCCCATGCTGAAAGAGCACGGGAAGCCCCTCGCCCTCGTCCGTGAAGGCGAGCGGCTGATCGTCCACCAGCAGATGCGCCCTCATGATCCGAGCGTCTGAGCCACGAAGCGGGCAACCTGCGGCGCGTCCTCGGGGGCGATTCCGTGCGTGATGACGGGGCCGCGAAAGCCGACGCGGGTGAGATGCGCGAAGAAGCGCGGGAAATCGATGATACCCTGCCCTGGGGGGACGACCTCGCCTGCGGCATCCCGGTCCTTGGCATGGGCGAGGGCGATACGCTCGTGCAGGAAGTCCGCCGCGCTCTCGAAAATCCGGTCCTGGTCCGCATTGGTGCCGGCCGCGAGATTGGCGGGGTCGAGGATGATGCGCAGCCGGGGCGAAGGGATTTCGCGCAGCAGCCGCGCGGCGCGGGCGGCGGACCCCACGACATTCGCGGGTTCCGGCTCAATGCCGAGATCGACGCCGAGTTCCTCCGCCATCGCGGCCGCCTGCTCCATCTCCACCAGGAGATCGGCCCAGGCCTCGGGCGCCTCGTTTTCCGGATGCGCGCGCCATTGATCGTCCGGATCGCGCGTGCCGGTGCAGAGGGTGACCAGGCTCGTGCCCATCGCGCGGGCATGAGACAGAAGGACTCGCAAACGGGCGAGCCCTTGTGCTCTCACCATCGGATCGGGGTGGATCATGTTGTAGGTGCCGGAGAGCGCGGCAATGGTCACGCCCGTGTTCGCCGAAGCTGCGGCGATGTCGGCCACCAACTCGGCCGGAAGGGAATCCGGCATGGAAGGCAGGCCGCAGCAGGAGAGGTTGAATTGCACGCAGCCGTAGCCCGCGTCGCGCGCCGCCGTGAGCACGCTCGAAGCCGTCTGCCCTGGGAAGGTCTTCGCAAAAATCCCGATGCGATTCATAGCGCCCCCGCAACCTCGTCCAGCCTGACCGCGCGGCCCTCGGTGACCGAGCGCGCGATCGCCACCATGGCGCGGATATTGGCGACGCCATCCTCGGCATCCGCGCCGAGCTGGGTTTTTCCCGTCAGAATCGTCTCGGCAAAACCCTCCACCTGCCGGCGGTAGAAATGCCCGTCCGCCCCGAGAGGTTTTCGAACCGTCGCATCCTTTTCATGGAAGATGTCCACTTCCGAGGAGCGAAAATACCACGGATTGAAGGTCCGGGCGACGACGCTGCCGTTCTGGCCGTACAACTGGAGCCCCTCATGCCAATCCATGCGCACGGCGACGGTGAGGTCGAGATGGCCGAGCGTGCCATTGGCGAAGGTCGTGTCCACGAACCAGCAATAGGCGCCGAAACGTTCTGACAGCCTTGCCCGCACCTCGGTGATCGGGCCGCAAAGCCAGCGCGCGAGATCGAGCAGGTGGCTGCCATGGGCAAGCATGTAGTAGCGCCGCAGATCGGCTTTCGGATTCCCCCCGGGTTTGCGGGCGAGCTTGCTGGTCACCGGCAGCGGCTGCACCGCATCCGTCATGGTGTAGCGATGGGTGCTGTCGCAATACCAGGCCTTCAGCGCCAGGACCTCGCCCATTTCGGTATCGACGAAGGTCTTCGCGGCCTGCAGCCCGGGGTCGAAGCGCTTCATGTGGCCGATCTGCAGGATGCGCCCGGCGCGGGCCGCCGCATCGCGCAGCTGCTCCACCTCTTCCACACTGACCCCGATGGGCTTCTCGCAGAGTACGTGCTTGCCGGCTTCGAGTGCGCGCAGGCTTGCCGGTACATGGAAGGCGTCCGAGGTCGCGATGATCACCGCCTCGACGTCCGGATCCGCCAGCATGGCGTCGTATTCGGCGAAGGTCTTTTCCGGCGCATGGGTCGCGGCCATGCGGGTTCGCAGATCCTCGGCGACATCGCAGATCGCGTACAGATCGGCGTTGCTCGCCTTGGTGCAGGATTCGAAATGCGCGAACTGCGCAATGGGTCCGCAGCCGAGCACCCCAATCCGAAGCCGTCTGTCCTCCTTGGGCGTCATTGCCCCACCATCAGCCGCACGATCTCCTCCGGATCGACATGGCCCACCTGCCGCTCGCCCGCGACGATACCGCGGCGGAGCACGACGATGCGATCGCTGACCGCAAACATGTCCGCGAGGTTGTGGGAGATGAAGATGACGCCGATGCCTTTCGTCTTCAGCGAGCGGATGAGATCCATCACTTTGCGCTGCTCGGGAACACCGAGTGCGGCGGTCGGCTCGTCCATGATCAGCACGCGGGCGTCCCAATGGATGGCCCGGCCGATCGCGACCGCCTGGCGCTGCCCACCGGAAAGCGCGCGCACCGGCCTGTCCAGCCGGTCCAGATGCACGTCCAGCACAGAGACAGCCTTTGCCGCCTCTTCCCGCATGCGTTTGCGATCGATGCGCGGGAGGAAGAGAAACTTCGTCGTGAGTTCGCGGCCGAGGAAGACATTGCCGCCGATATCGAGATTATCGGCAAGCGCCAGGTCCTGGTAGATCGTCTCGATGCCGAGAGAGCGGGCGGCCTGCGGCCCGTCGAAGGAGACGGGCTGCCCGCAATAGTGGATCTCGCCCTCGCTCGGCCGGAAGACGCCGGAGATGATCTTGGTGAAGGTCGATTTGCCGGCGCCGTTGTCGCCGGCCAGCGCCACCACCTCGCCCGCGCGCAGACTGAAATCGACGCGCTCCAGCGCATGCACGCCGCCGAAGCGCTTGGAGATGCCGCGTGTCTCAAGAACGGTTTCACTCATCCTGGCGTCCTCCCGAGAAGCGCCGCTGACTTTGGTCGACGAGGACCGAGACGATGATGACGAGTCCAACCGCGATGAACTGCCAGAAGGGTTCGACATTGAGGAAGACGAGCCCGTACTGAATGACCGCGATGATCAGCGCGCCAATGATGGTACCGATGATCGTGCCCGATCCGCCGAACAGGCTGGCGCCGCCGATAACGACGGCGGCGATGCTGTCGAGCAGCAGCGGCTCTCCCGCCTGCGGGGCGCCCGCCGCAAAGCGGCCGGTGTAGAGGATGCCGTCGATCCCTGCCGTCAGCGCTGACAGCACATAGAGGATGATGGTGACGCGGCGGACATTGACGCCGGCCCGGAGCGTCGCCTGCCGATTGCCGCCGATCGCATAGGTGTATTGGCCGAACAGCGTCTCCGAGAGCAGGTAGTGGAAGATGCCGACGACGATGACGGCGATGATGACGAGAGCAGGGATGCCCAGGATGCGCCCATTGCCGAGCCAGGTCAGCCAGTTGTTCTGCACCGGCACCGTCGTGCCGCCGGCGAAGAGATAGGCGGCCCCCCGCGCCACGCCATACATGCCGAGTGTGCCGATGAACGGCGGCACGCGCAGGCGGGCCACCAGTACGCCGTTGATCCATCCTGGCACCATCGTGGCGCCGAGTGCCACCACGATGGCGATGAGCAGGCCGATCCCGGGGCCGGCGGCAGCCCCCACGCCATTGGCCACATGCGCCGCGATGACGGCAGCGAAACCCATCGTGAAGCCGACCGAGAGGTCGATGCCGCCCGAGATGATGACCAGCGTCTGGCCGAGGCCGAGCAGCACCGGGGCGACGGCGAAGACGGCAATGGAACGGATGTTGAAGCTGCTGAAGATGAAGGTCGTGCCATAGGCGATCTGCGACCAGATCTCGAAGACGACAACGAGCAGGATGAGGAAGATCCAGGCCCGGGCGGCGGCCAGCGCCGCCAGGGTGCGCTGTCCCCGGGGTTTGCCCGGGGCCGCGCGCGTGGAAGCCGTCACACTCACGCCGAATAGACGAATTTCTGTATCGCCGGGTCATCGACGTTCTGTTTGTCGATGATCGTGAAACCGGTGGCGATCGCGGGGGGAATAGATTGCCCGGTCAAGTGTGCGTAGGCGGCCGCCACGCCGAACCATCCGATCTCCGCCGGATGCTGGGCGATTGCCATGTCGATCAGACCGCTTTTGATATTGCCGATGATGGTCTGCGGCGCATCGAAGGCGACAACCTTGACCTTGCCGCTGGCGCCGCCCTGCTGGATGCCGTTCGCCGCCCCCATAGCGGAGAACAGATTGGCGCCGAAGACGCCCGCGAGATCCGAATTACGGGCGAGCACCGACTGCGCCTGGGAGGCCGCCTTGTTCGCATCGTCATCATTGAACTGCGTCGGCAGCACGGTAATGCCTGGAAACTCCTTCTTCATCTCAGCGATGAAACCCGCCGTGCGCTCGTCGGTCGTGGAGACGCCGGGCTGGATGTTGGAGACGTAGACCTTGCCTTTCCCTCCCAATTCCTTGGCCAGCGCCCGCGCCGCCATCTGGCCGCCGAGGGTATTGTTGGAGGCAATGTAGGAGAGCGGGAAATCAGCATCACCGCTGCCGGTCTGATAGACGCCGGTGCCGATATAGGTATCGACGGTGATGACCGGAATGCCGGCGCGGTAGGCTGCCTGCAGCGGCTTGATCAGCTGCACCTTGTCGGTTGGTGCGATCAGCAGGGCATCGGGCTTGCGTGCGATCACCGCATCCAGCACCGGCACCTGCTGCACCGGATTGAATTCGGGTGCCCCCTGGAAGACGAGATCGACGCCCAGCGCCTTCGCCGCCGCCGCAGCGCCGCGATGCATGGTGATGTAGAAAGCGTCGGTCGTGAGGCCGGGTATCAGGGCAACCGTGAAGGATTTGCCGGCTGCGCGAGCCGGGGCTGCCAGTGAGGCTACCCCAGCCAGGCCAAGGCCCAAGCCGCCGAGAACGGAACGCCGCTCCATGATGTCTCTCCCCTTATTGTTTCTTTTTGGTCGTCATCTTGGATGAGGCCGACCTTGCCGGGCACGCCTGCGTATCAGGCCACGTCGGGCCCGGCGCGGCTAGTCCTCTTTTGCAATTTTGTTGGGCGATGCTCCCGCGTCAGGGGGCGAGGCCCGGGCTCATCCTGATGCGGCCTTCTTCCAGCGGATGTTCGGCCGCATAGCCTGGCCGGTAGAGGATCGTCCTGTCCCGGCCATCGTCCTTTGCGCGATAGAGCGCGCGGTCTGCCGCGGCGACGAGAGCGAAAGCGTCCGTCTCCGCCCCATGTGCGGTCGCAACACCAAGGCTGATGGTGACGATGCCGCCTGCGCAGTCCTCATGCGACGTATTCATCGCGCGCACGGCCTGGCGCAGGGTTTCAGCGATCGCGAAGGCTTCCGCCTCCTCCGCGCCGCGCAGCAGGATGGTAAATTCCTCCCCGCCATAGCGCATGACCTCCTGCCCCCGGCGCGTGAGGCAGGCGGCGAGGCTCTCGGCGACTGCGCGCAGGCAGGCATCGCCGGCAGGATGGCCGTAGCGGTCGTTGTAGGCCTTGAAGTGATCAACATCGATCATGATGACGGACAGCGCGCCGCCGCTGGCCCGTGCTTCAAACGTCGCCTGTTCCAGCTGGGCGTCCAGCCGTCGGCGGTTGCCCAGGCCGGTCAGCCGGTCCAGCTGTGCTGCCTTGATGTGGCGACGCTCCGACTCCTCCTTCACCAGCGCCACGAAGGCGAAACTCAGGATCAGATGAAAGCTCATGATGGTGAGGGCGGAGAAGGGAAGGTTGACAGCGATGCCGCCAAGATCGGCGAAGCCGGCCAGGGTCGCGAGTTGCCCCAGACCCCAGAGCGTGCAGACCGTGCCCTCCACGCCGAGGAGTATCATCGCGAAGCGGCGCCCAGGTCGGATGCGGCGCTTGGTTCGCAAAGCCCATAGGGCGAGGACTATCAGGAGTGCGGCGACGAGGTAGGAGACCGCGAAACGGGCGGCGCCGTTCGCGATGAAACCCGGCACGACGGCGCAGAGCGGCCAGATCGCGAAGGCGGCGACGAGGCCGAGCCAGATCGTGGGCTTGCCGTCCAGCCGGCGGCAGCCGGTCCAGACGCAGGCAAGGCCGAGAAGGATAGCCGGATTCGCCACGTCAATGCCCGCGGTGGTGGGCAGGAAGGCACGGGCCAAGAAGGCGGCGCCGCTCATCAACGAGGCCGCGATCATCCAGGGCATGGCGGCCTCGGCCCGGTTCTGGAACCAGATGACCGTATAGTTGAGGCAGGCGAGCAGTACCACCACCGTCATGGTGACGATCATGGTGAGGGGTTGTGGCAGGTAGATGAGATTGAACACGCCTGTTTCGCCTTCAGTCAGCTACGACGCGAAGGGCACCCTATGGCTTGACCCCGGGAGCCGCTTCTGCCCGACTGTGTCGTATGACCCAGGATAACCCGCTCCTTGCCGGCTGGACGACCCCCTTTGGCGTCCCGCCCTTCGATCTGATCCGGCCGGATCATTTTCCGCCGGCCTTCGCGGCTGCGATGGAAGAAAACCTGACCGAGATCGCGGCCATCGCCACGGATCCGGCCGCTCCGAGCTTTGCCAATTCGGTCGAGGCGCTGGAGCGCTCCGGCCGGGCGCTTTCCCGCGTCAGCGCCGTTTTCTATAATCTTGTCAGCAGTCTCGGCGGCGAGGCGCTGGAGGCGCTCGATCGTGATCTGGCGCCCAAGCTCGCCCAGCACGGCATGAAGATCGCACTCGATCCGGCGCTCTTCGCGCGCATCGACGCGCTTCACGTGAAGCGCGCGACGCTGGGCCTCGAGGAGGACCAGATGCGCCTGCTGGAGCGGATGCATCTGAACCTCATCCGCAGTGGCGCCGGGTTGGACGCTGCCGGAAAGGCGCGCATGACGGAGATTTCCAGCCGCCTCGCGGCGCTGCACACCGCCTTCGGCCAGAATGTGCTGCATGACGAGAAGAGTTGGGCGCTGCCGCTGGCGGAGGAGGATCTGGAAGGCCTGCCCGATTTCGTGCGGGCGGGCGCCGCCCAGGCGGCGACCGAGCGCGGACTGCCCGGCTACGCCGTCACCCTCTCTCGCTCCCTCATCGAACCCTTCCTCACCTTCTCCGTCCGGCGGGATCTGCGCGCCCGGGCCTATGAGGCCTGGATCGCGCGGGGCATGCATGCGGGGACGCACGACAATCGCGTTCTCATCCCCGAGATCCTGGCGCTCCGCGCCGAGCGTGCGCAACTGCTCGGCTACGCGACCTTCGCGGAGTTCCGGCTGGCCGACGCCATGGCCGGAACTCCGGCCGCCGCGGAAGCGCTGCTTGCCGAGGTCTGGGAGCCCGCGAAACGCAAGGCCGCCGTCGAGCGGGACCGGCTGCAGGCCGCGGCCCGCGCGGAAGGCTCCAACGAGGCGCTCGCCCCCTGGGACTGGCGCTACTACGCCGAGAAGGTACGCTTGGCTGACTACGCGCTCGACGAAACCGAGCTGAAACCCTATTTCGTCCTGGACCGGTTGCAGAACGCTATTTTTGATACGGCAACGAAGCTCTTCGGTCTCACCTTCACGCCGCGTCCGGACCTGCCGGTCTACCACCCGGATGTCCGCGCCTATGAGGTGCGGGATGCGGACGGCCATGTCGGCATCTTCCTGGCCGACAACTACGCCCGCGCCGACAAGCGTTCCGGCGCCTGGATGAGCAGTTACCGGGACCAGGAAAACCTGGATGGTCCGATCTCGCCCATCATCGTCAACAACAATAATTTCACGAAAGCGGAGCCTTCGCTGCTCAGCTTCGACGATGCGGAGACGATGTTCCACGAATTCGGCCATGCCCTGCACGGCCTGCTCAGCCGCGTGCACTACCCCTCGCAATCCGGCACCTCGGTGCGGCGTGATTTCGTGGAGCTGCCATCGCAGATCTACGAGCATTGGCTGGCGCTGCCAGAAACGCTGCACGCCTATGCGCGCCATGCCGAAACGGGCGCGCCGATTCCCGATGCGCTGATCGAGCGGCTGTTGGCAGCCCAGGGCTTCAACCAGGGTTTCGGCACGGTCGAATACACGGCCGCCGCGCTGATCGACATGGCGCTGCACCAGCACCCCGATCCCCGTTCGATCGACATCGAGAGTTTCGAGCGGGATTTCCTGAATACAATCGGCATGCCGGCCGAAATCGGCATCCGTCATCGGCCGGCGCATTTCCAGCATCTCTTCGCGGGCGGCGGCTATGCCGCGGGCTACTATTCCTACCTGTGGTCCGAAGTGCTGGATGCGGACGGGTTCGAGGCCTTCAAGGAGGCAGGAGACCCGTTCGACGCGGCGACCGCCGCGCGCCTCCGCACGCTGCTGAGCGCGGGCGACACGCGCGATCCGATGGCGCTCTATCGGGCTTTCCGTGGCCGGGGGCCCAGCACTGCGCCTCTGCTGAGGTCCCGCGATCTCGTTCCGGCCACCTGAGACCGACCCCGGCCGGCCTCAATCGAGGCCGAGTAGGAGCCGGTTCATTTCGTCGTCAACACCGCTTGCCGCGAAATCGTCAAAGGCGCGGGATGCGACTTGGATGATGTGGCTGTCGATGAAAGGCGCCCCTTCGGCCGCGCCCTGCTCGCTGTCCTTGATGCAGCATTCCCATTCCAGCACTGCCCAGCCGTCGAAACCGTATTGCGAGAGTTTCGAGAAGATGCCGCCGAAATCCACCTGCCCGTCGCCCAGCGAGCGGAAACGCCCGGCGCGCTGCACCCAGGGCTGAAAGCCCGCATAGACCCCCTGACGGCCGGTCGGATTGAACTCCGCATCCTTGGCGTGGAACATGCGGATGCGCTCATGGTAGATGTCGATATAGGCGAGATAGTCGAGCTGCTGCAGCACGAAGTGGCTGGGATCGTAGAGCAGGTTGGCGCGCGGATGATTGCCCACGCGTTCCAGGAACATCTCGTAGGTCACGCCATCATGCAGGTCTTCGCCGGGATGGATCTCGTAGCAAAGGTCGATGCCCGCCTCCTCGAAGGCGTCCAGGATCGGGTGCCAGCGGCGGGCCAGTTCGTCGAAGGCGGCTTCGACCAGCCCGGCCGGCCGCTGCGGCCACGGATAGAGGAAGGGCCAGGCCAGCCCCCCTGAGAACGTCGCATGCGCGGTGAGGCCGAGATTGCGCGAGGCGCGGGCCGCCAGCTTCAGCTGCTCCACCGCCCATGCCTGGCGCGCCTCGGGCTTGCCGTGCAGCGCCTTGGGCGCAAAACCGTCGAAGGCGAGGTCGTAGGCCGGATGGACCGCCACCAGCTGGCCCTGCAGGTGGGTCGAGAGTTCGGTGAGTGCGACGCCGGCTTCCGCCAGGATGCCTTTCACCTCGTCGCAATAGGTCTGGCTTTCGGCGGCGCGCGCAAGGTCGAACAGCCGGCCATCCCAGGAGGGTAGCTGCACGCCCTTGTAGCCATGGCCCGCGGCCCAGCGGGCAATGGCCGGCAGACTGTTGTAGGGCGCCTCGTCTCCGGCGAACTGGGCGAGAAAGATGGCCGGGCCTTTGATCGTGCGCATGGCGCTCATTCGTGGCTTCCCTTCTTCACGGCCGCCTTCGTTGCGCGGGCGACCTTCTTTGCTGGACCTGTTGAGGGTCGGGTGCCGCGCCGTCCGCGTCAACCTCTGTCGGAAAAAACGGACCTGACTTTGCGCCATTTTTGGCCGCAAGACGAATTTTAATCTGGTTGACTCATGATCCTGCCACCTAACGCTCCGCGCCCCGTAGCCGCTTCCTCTTCCCATATCTGGA
Organism: Acidisoma sp.; assembly: GCF_035492295.1. Lineage (GTDB taxonomy): Bacteria > Pseudomonadota > Alphaproteobacteria > Acetobacterales > Acetobacteraceae > Acidisoma. Next base: position 12,097 of record NZ_DATJJK010000274.1, read on the forward strand.
GGGCGGTGGCGGCCAGGGTGATGCACGCGGCTCCGGGCCGCGCACCAGGGTCCGGTGCCTGGATCAGCGGAAGAACCGCATCGCCGATCCGCACCGAAAGGATTTGTCGCCCAGCCATGGGCGGGTCGACGCGCAGAATCTCGCCCCTCGTGCCGCCGCTATCCAGAAGGCGCAACTGCTCCGGAGCGATGGACCAGCCGAGCGTTTGCCCGGGTGTCAGCGGCGGCCCGGCCACGGAGATCGTCACCCCCTGGCCGATCTCCATCCGGTCGGCTGCGATCGCACGGCCCCGGGCCGTGATGTGTGCGCCCAGGAGCCGTGCGACGGCGGCGTTGCGGGGGCGGGCGAAGACGGCGTTCACCGGTCCCGCCTGCAGCAGCCGGCCACGGTCGAGCACCAGAATGTCGTCGGCGAGCAGGAAGGCCTCCTCCGGATCATGGGTCACGAGGATGGTCGAGGCCTCCGTCTCCTCCTGCAATTGCCGGAGCGCCGCGCGCAATTCGGCGCGGAGCGGCGCGTCAAGCGCGGAGAAGGGCTCGTCCAGGAGAAGCAGCCCCGAGCGCCGGCTGAGCGCGCGGGCGATCGCCACGCGCTGCTGCTGGCCGAGCGATAGCTGGCTCGGCTTACGCTCCTCGAGCCCGGTGAGGCCGAGATGGACGAACCAGAGGCGCGCGGCTTCGGCGTCATGGTCACGCGCAAAAGCGAGTTGCCGCCAGGCCGAGAGATGCGGAAAGAGTCCGTAGCTTTGTGGCACGTAGGCGATGTGCCGTGCCTCCGGCGGCAGCGGCGAAAGATCGGTGCTCCCCAGCACGAGCCGGTCCCCCGGGCCGGCATCAAGTCCGGCGATCGCCCTGAGGGTCAGGGATTTTCCAGAGCCGGAGGCACCGAGGATGGCGAGGCGCCGCGCCTGGGTCCGGTAGGCGAGTGAGAGTGTGAAACCCGGCAGCCCGCGCTCCACCGCCAAGGCGAGGGGCCGGGGATGCGGACGGGCCGGCGGCACCGCGGCCGGCGCAAGCCGGGTCTCCTCCAAAGCATCCGTGGCCTTTGCATCGCGGCGCGGCGTGGTCAGCCGCGTCGCCGCCAGCATGACGAGCAGCGCTGTGCCGAGCGTCGGCAGCAGCACGGGCACCATGGCGGGCAGACCCGCCGCCCCAAACGCGACATAAGTGTAAACGGGCAGAGAGTAGGGGTGATAGGCGACCATCACCGTCGCCCCGAACTCTCCGAAGGCGCGTAGCCATGAGAGCAGCATTCCGGCCGCGATCCCCCGCCAGGCGAGCGGTAGGCTCGCGCGCAGGAAAACGCTGGTGGGCGGGTGGCCGAGCGTGCGGGCGACATCCTCCAGCACCGGATCGACGGCGGCGAAGGCCGAACGCGCGGCGATGATGAGGAAGGGGGCCGCCACGAAGGTCTCGGCCAGCACGATCCCGGCGAAGGAATCTGTCAGTGCACCATGGGTGAGCGCGCCGAGCGGACTTGCATAGCCGAGCAGGAAGAGGAGCAGAATGCCGCTGGAGAGCGGCGGCAAGGCGAGCGGCAACTGCACGAAGAAGCCGAGCAGCGCCATCCATCGCCCCTGCCGCCGGGCGAGCAGGTAGCCGAGCGGAATGCCGCCCGCCGCGATCAGCAGCGTCGCGGCACTGGCGCTGAGGCAGGAGACGAGGCTCGCCGCTCCCAGTCCCTGCCAGTCTGCACCATGCCAATCGGCCATCCCGAGATGGGCGATGCCCGCCAGAAAGGGGGCGGCGAGATAGACGGTAAGCAGTGCCGCGAGGCAAGGCAGGATCGCGAAAGCGCCTCGCCGCACCATCATGCTCCTTCCGGACAGATTACGGGATGAGTGCCATGATCTTGGCTGGCACCTTGGAGCGGTCACCCTGCAGCGTCGGGGGCACGAGGTCGAGCCCATGGCTTGCCATGATAGCGCGGCCGTCCGGCCCCAGAAGGAAGGCCAGGAAATCAACGGCACCCGTCGCATTGGGTGCGCGGTTCAGGACGGTTGCCGTGTAGTGGGCGCTGAGCGCCACCTTCTTCGGCAGGAAGATCGTCGGGATCTTCAGGTCCGCCGTCTCGGTCGAATAGAAGAACCCGACGTCCAGCTGGCCTGATTGCAGTCGACCGACCAAGGTTTCCTCCGGCAGAACCTGGGCCGGATTGTCGGGCGCGCCCAGGACCGTCTTGTCGAGATCCGGGATCGTGTAGACCTCGGCCGCCTTCCTCATCAATGCGATGGTCAATCGCCCCTTGGGGTCAAGCTTCGGATCGGTGCGGCCGATGCGGATGTCCTTCCATTGCAGCACTTTGTACCAGGGATGCTGGCGGAACAGTTCCGCGAAGCGGCTCTTCGGGTTGTAGCCGATCACGAGCGGCGATTGCGCGAAGGTCACGTACCAATCGACCCAGTCGCCATTGGCCGCGCCCGTCAAGCTGTCATTCACCTTGGGATTGGCGCTGATGAAAACGTCACCCTGGAGTAGCTTGCCGGAAATCTCATGCGCCATCTTGTCCGATCCGCCGGCATAGCCGCGGAAGGTGGAGCCGGTTTTGCCGAAGGCGGGACCGATGCCGTGCTCCATGAGGTTCACAAGGGAGCCGGCATAGGCGACGTTGACGGTTCCCCCGGCGGCCGCGCGGGCGATGCCGGGCAGGGCAGTCAGGGCCAGGCCGCCCATGAGAAGGTGGCGTCGTTGCAAGGGAATGCTCCTCGGCTGAAGGTCGTTATTCCCGAGCGAAGATAGCGATTGCGGGAAGAAGCGCCAGAGGGCTTAGCCGCCGCGCTCGACCTCGTCCTGGAGGGCCGCGACCTCGGCGGCGATCGCCCGCTCAGCTGTCGCCTCCGCCGCCCGGAAGCGGGTAACCACGAAGCGGCCAAGATCGGTCAGCTTTGCGCCGCCACCTTGCCGTCCGCCCGCCTGGGCTTCCGCCACCGGGCGGCCGAAAATGCGGTTCATCTCCTCCACCAGTTCCCAGGCGCGTCGGTAGGACATGCCGAGCGCGCGGCCCGCTGCCGAGATCGAACCGAGGCGTTCGATCAGCTCCAGCAGTTCGACCTTGCCGGGGCCGATATGGCCATCGGGGTCCAGCAGGATGCGCAGGCGGATTTTCGGCATGGCGGGAATGGCACTCCGGATCGTGGGGGGCGCAGAGGGAGAGCGGCCAGGACGGCGTGCGCCGCAAGGCGGCGTCGCCACGGTCCTTGATGACCGCCCGTCACGAACACGTTATGACGGTATACGGGGAAACGACCAAAAGGTTCGATCATGACGAGAATTGGCGCGGGGGCTTTGGCCCTCGGCTGGGTGCTGGCTGCCCTCGCCCAACCGGTGGCCGCGTACGCCAAAGACAGCTATTACATCACGCCGGCGGAGGTCGATCTCGACAATCTCCTGGCGCCGCCGGCCGCCCTCGGCTCGGCGCAGGAGACGGCCGATCTCGCCGCCGTCCAAAAAGCCGAGATGGAGCGGAGCGCTCAGGATTCGATCGATGCGGAGGAAGACCATAACCGCTCCGTCTTCCGCTTCGCCGATGTCATGGGGCCGGGGTTCACGCCGCAGAAACTGCCCATGACAACCGCGTTCTTCGCCCGCCTCCTGACCGATGAAAAGCAGATTGTGGCGGCGGCCAAGACCCATTTTGCGCGGCCCCGGCCGTTCGTGGTCGATTCCAACCTCTCGCCCCTGGTCTTCCCTAAAAAGACACCGTCCTACCCGAGCGGGCATACGGCCTTCGCTTATGTGACCGCGATCATCCTCGCCGCCATGGTGCCGGAGAAGGCCAGTGCGATCTTCGATCGCGCGGCAACCTACGGCTATAACCGGGTCGTCGCGGGGGCCCATTTCCCAACCGATATCGAGGCCGGGCGGATTGCGGGCACCGTGATCGCGAGCGTGTTCTTTCACGATCCGCGCTTCTTGTCGGACTTCGACCGTTCGCGGCAGGAAGTACGAACCGCGCTCGGCCTGCCGCCGCTGCCGGATCGGAAACACTGAGACCGTATCAGACGAGGCTGACCCGTCCGGTGCCGATGTCATACACGCCACCGATGATCTTGATCCGGCCGGTGGCGGCGGCCTCTGCGATGATTGGCGTCGCCTTGTGCAGCCGAGCCACATTGTAGCGGACGTTCTGGGTAATCGCCGCAGCAAGAGGGTCGGCTGCCTTCGCTTTCTCTGCCATGTCGATCGCGGGTCTGATGGCCGACACGAGGGCGGGCAGGTGGCCGGGTAATTGCGTCCCCTCCTTGAGCACTTTGATGGTGGCGGCGACCGCGCCGCAGCCGGAATGACCGAGCACCATGATGAGCGGGAGGCCGAGAATCTGCACACCGTATTCGAGGCTGGCGAGACCGTCCGTGCTCACGAAATTGCCCGCCACGCGCACGACGAAAAGTTCGCCCGGCCCCTGATCAAAAACGAGCTCCGGTGCGACCCGGGAATCGGCGCAACTGAGGAGGCCCGCGATGGGATATTGCGCCGCGGCGCGCGCCGCACGGCCGGCGGAATAATCCCGGTTCTCGGTCGCATTGGCGATATAGCGGGCGTTTCCTTCCATCAACACTTTCAGGGCATCGTCCGGGGCAATCGCATTGGGCGCGGGCGCCGCGGCTTGGGCGTAGGCGCGCCGGGCGATGCCGCCGGAGGCGAGGCTGCCCGCGGCAAGCCCGATAGCGGTCGCGGTGACGAGTGCGCGGCGGGGAAGCGCCTTCGCATGATTGTCGCACATGGACTGTCCTCTCTGGCGGAAGTGCAATCGTTGCGTTTCAGGAAGGTCCTCTATACGCCGGGAAGAAGGTCGCTTGTCCAAAATCTGCAGATTGCTGAAATAATTCGATTTAGTTACGCAAAAAACGACAGCGATTGCATTGCAGGGCATTCTGGGTATCCCTTCGACTCTGCCGGGGAGACTGCGTGGCCGAGCCGGTTTCGCGCGACCATCACGGAATATTGCTCCGACATGGGCGAGGCGGCGGCCGATCCCTGGTCATCGGCCAAGATCGTCACTCGGTCCCCGCGTTGCTGGATCGCGACGGTCCTGCCCCGTCGCACGGCCATTCTGCGCAGGAAGGGGATGACCGTTGCGCGCGGCAGGCCGGCAACTGCTGGGAAGATGAACGGAGCACCCCACCTAGAGGAGGCTCTCCACAGCCTCGCGAGGATGCTCCGCCCCTGATGTCTCCTTCCGCCCATCTCGCCCTCATCAATTTCTTTACCGGCGACATCCAGGGCGGGCTCGGCCCCTTTCTAGCGACATGGCTCGCCGCCTCGGGGCACTGGAGTCCGGCCAGGACCGGCGCAGTCATGACTGCGATCGGCGTCTTCGCCCTGCTGCTGAACGGGCCGGCCGGCGCCATCGTCGATCATGCGAGGCACCCCCGCGCGCTGCTGGCGGCCGCCTGCGGGGCGATCCTGCTCGGCACGCTGATGATCGTGCCGGCGGCGCATGACCTCGTCTGGATTCTTCTTTCGCAGTGCCTGGCCGCGGCGGGCGGCATCCTGCTTCTGCCGGCGCTCACCCTCTTCACGCTCGGCATCGTCGGCAAGGCGCATTTCCCGGGCCAGCAGGGCCGTAATCAGGCTTTCAATCATGCCGGTATCGTCTTTGCGGCGATCCTCATAGGCCTCGGCAGCCATTGGCTCGGGGCGGCGACCCCCTTCTGGATTTTCGGCGCCATGGCTTTCGGGGCCATTCTGTCCGTTCTCTGGACCCCGCTCCATGCCTTCAACGGTCGCCGCGCCCATGGCTGGGAGGAGAATGAGCCGGACGAAGTTGAGCATCGGAGCGGCATGGGCAGCATCCTGCGCAACGGTCGCCTCGCCCTGCTCGCGGTCGCCCTCGGCCTTTTCAACCTCGCCAATGGCTACATGCTGGCACTCGTCGCCCAGCGGCTTGTCGCGGCGGGGCGCGACGGGGGGAGTTGGCTCGCGGGCTACGTGATCGTCGCGCAGTTGACGATGATTCCCGTGGCACTCTGGGCGGGCAGCGTCGCCGAACGGTCCGGCCGCCGACGGCTCCTCATGGTCGCCTGCCTCGTGCTGCCGGTCCGCGCCTTTTTCTCGGCCTTCGTCACCGACCCTTTTTGGCTGATTCTGGGGGAAGTGCTGGACGGGGTGAGTTCCGGCCTTATCGGCGTCGCCGTGCCGCTGGTCGTGGCCGACCTCACCTGGGGCTCGGGCCGCACGCAGACGGCGCTTGGCGCCGTCAACACCGGCCAGGGGGTGGGCGGCGCGCTGTCCGGCCTCGCGGGCGGGGCGGTCGTCACCTGGTTCGGCTGGCAGGGCGCCTTCCTGGCCTTGGCCGTGCCGGCGGCGGCCGCTGCCGCGCTGGTCTTCTGGCTCGAGGAAAGCCGGGAGGTGAAGACCATGCCAGCCGGTCTCGAAGCGGGCGAGGAGGCTGGTGGCTAAACCGGCTTGGCCGCGTTATGGTCGGACCATTCTGACCCGATAAAAGAAATCAACGGAAGCGTTTGCCATGACGACCAAGAAGCCCCTGCGCAGCCAGGAATGGTTCGGGCGACAGGACAAGATGGGATTCTACTACCGCTCCTTCCTCAAGAATCGCGGTTTTCCCCAGGACCAGTTCGAGGGCAGGCCGGTCATCGGCATCTGCAACACTTGGTCCGAGCTTAATCCCTGCAATTCCCATTTCCGCACCATCGCCGAGCATGTCCGCTACGGCGTGCTCGATGCCGGCGGCTTCCCGCTGGAATTTCCCGTCTCCTCGCTCGGTGAAGTGACGATGCGGCCGACTGCCATGCTCTACCGCAACCTCGCCTCGATGGATGTCGAGGAGGCGGTGCGCGCGCATCCGCTGGACGGCGTGGTCCTGCTCATGGGCTGCGACAAGACCACGCCCGCGCTGCTGATGGGCGCGGCCTCGGCCGATTTGCCGACCATCGGCGTGTCCGGGGGCCCGCAGCTGCGCGGCGTCTATCAGGGCCGCATGATCGGCTCAGGCACGAACATCATCTCGATGAGCGAGCAGCTTCGCGCCGGCGAGATCACGCTCGAGGAGTTTCACGAGGCGGAAGCCGGCATGAACCGCTCCTCCGGCCATTGCATGACCATGGGTACGGCCTCGACCATGGCTTCGATGGTGGAGGCGCTCGGCGTCTCGCTGCCCGGCAATGCCGCCATTCCGGCGGTCGATGCAAGGCGCAACGAACTCGCCCGGTTTTCCGGCCGCCGCATCGTCGAAATGGTCAATGAGGATCTGACACTCTCCAAAATCCTCACCCGCGAAGCCTTCGAAAACGCCATCCGGACGCTCGCCGCCATCGGCGGCTCGACCAATGCGGTGGTCCATCTCCTCGCCATTGCGCGCCGCGTCGGCGTCGATCTCGGCCTCGATGATTTCGACCGTCTGGGGAAAGGCATTCATTGCCTGGTCGACCTGATGCCCTCCGGCCGGTTCCTGATGGAGGATTTCTATTATGCGGGCGGCCTGCCCGTGGTGCTGAGGACGCTGGTGGAGCAGGGACTGCTGCATGAGGGCGCGCTCACCGCGAACGGCCGTCCGATCGGCGAGAACGTCGGCCGTGCCCAGTGCTGGAACCGGGAGGTGATTACGTCTTTCGAGACGCCCTTCAAGCCCGATGCCGGCATTGCCATCCTGCGCGGCAACCTCGCCCCCGATGGCGCCGTCATCAAGCCTTCCGCCGCCTCGCCCGAACTGATGAACCATACCGGCCGGGCCGTGGTTTTCGAAAATGTCGAGGAGATGCACGACGCGGTTGACGACGAGACGCTGGATATCGACTCCTCCTGCGTCATGGTGCTCAAGAATTGCGGTCCGAAGGGCTATCCGGGCATGGCGGAGGTCGGCAACATGCCGCTGCCGCAGAAGCTTTTGAAGGATGGCGTGCGGGACATGATCCGGATTTCCGACGCCCGCATGTCAGGCACCGCGTACGGCACGGTCGTCCTGCATGTGGCGCCCGAGGCGGCGGCCGGGGGCCCGCTGGCGCTGGTGCGGGACGGTGATCTTATCACGCTCGACGTCGCGGGCGGGCGGCTGCACCTGCATGTCCCGGACGAGGAGCTGGCGGCGCGCCGTGCCGCCTGGGTGCCCCCTGCGCCGGCCGCCGATCGCGGCTATACCAAGCTTTACGTCGATCACGTGCTGCAGGCGAATGAAGGCGCGGATCTCGATTTCCTGGTCGGCCGCAGCGGTGCGGCCGTGCCGCGCGACAATCACTGAAAACCAGTGCCTGGGAGAGACAGATATGGCTGACATCAAGCGGCGTTACACGGGCATCTTCCCCGTCGCGCCGACGATTTTCGACGAGGCGGGCAATATCGACATGGCTGGCCAGCTCCGCGCGATCGACTTCATGATCGATGCCGGGTCCGACGGCATCTGCATCCTTGCCAATTTCTCCGAGCAGTTCGTGCTGTCCGACGAGGAGCGCGAGGTGCTGACGACGGCGATTCTGAAGCATGTCGGCGGCCGCGTGCCGGTTATCGTAACCACGACGCATTTTTCCACCCGGATCACCGCCGAGCGCAGCCGCCGTGCGCAGGACCAGGGCGCGGCGATGGTCATGATCATGCCGCCCTATCACGGCGCCACGTTCCGCGTGCCGGAAGCCGCGATTTTCGGCTATTTCCAGGCGGTCTCGGACGCGATCTCGATCCCCATCATGATCCAGGATGCGCCGGTCGCCGGCACACCGCTTTCCGCCCCCTTCCTCGCCCGCATGGCGAAGGAAATCGAGCAGGTCTCCTATTTCAAGATCGAGGTGCCGCAGGCGGCCGAAAAGCTGCGCACCCTCATCCGCCTGGGCGGAGACGCGATCGAAGGACCCTGGGACGGGGAGGAGGCGATCACCCTTCTCGCCGATCTCGACGCCGGCGCCACAGGAGCCATGACCGCCGGCGCCTATCCGGACGGTTTGAAACCCATCGTGCATGACTATCTATCGGGAAACCGGGAAGCGGCCGTGGAGCGCTATGGCCGCTGGCTGCCGCTGATCAATGTCGAAAACCGGCAGGGCGGTCTGCTTGCCTGCAAGGCCCTGATGAAGGAGGGCGGCGTGATCGCCTGCGATGCGCCGCGCGCGCCGCTGGTGCCGCTCTCGCCCGAGACCCGGGCAGGGCTTCTGGATGCGGCCCGGCGGCTCGATCCGCTGGTGCTGCGCTGGGGCAAATGAGGCACGGGGCAAAAAAGCACGGGCCAGAGAAGGGAAAGACGAGATGACACTGACCGGAGAGATGCTGATCGGTGCCGCCGCGCGGCGGGGCAGCGAGACGGCTTTCCAGGGTTTTGACGCCGCCAGCGGTGCGGCCCTCGAACCAAGCTATGGCGGGGCGACGGCCGCCGATGTCGCCAAGGCCTGCGGCCTCGCGGAATCGGCCTTCACCCCCTATCGGGCGACGACTCCCGAGGTGCGGGCGACCTTCCTCGAGCTCGTGGCGTCCAAGATCGACGCGCTGGGGGATGCGCTGACTGATCGGGCCTGCGCCGAAACCGGCCTGCCGCGCGGACGGATTGAGGGCGAGCGCGGCCGCACGGTCGGCCAGCTTCGCCTATTTGCCCGGGAAGTGCGGGAAGGCAGCTGGCAGGACGTTCGGCTCGACCCGGCGCTGCCGGACCGCAAGCCGCTGCCGCGCCCGGATCTGCGCATGCGGATGATTCCCCTCGGCCCCGTGGGCGTTTTCGGGGCGAGCAATTTCCCGCTCGCCTTCTCGGTTGCCGGTGGGGATACCGCTTCCGCCCTCGCCGCCGGCTGCCCGGTGGTGGTGAAGGGCCACCCGGCCCATCCTGGTACCTCGGAAATGGTCGGCCGTGCCATCCAGGCAGCGGTGAAGGAAGCGGGCATGCCGGAAGGGGTCTTCTCGCTCCTTTTTGGCGTGGGCGACACTGTGGGTCAGGCGCTGGTCGCCGACCCGCACATCAAAGCTGTGGGCTTTACCGGCAGCCGTGCCGGCGGCTTGGCGCTTGCCAAGATCGCGGCGGCACGGCCCGAACCCATTCCGGTCTACGCCGAGATGAGCAGTATCAATCCGGTCCTGCTTCTCCCCGGCGCGCTGGCCGCTCAGGGTGCGGCGCTCGGGAAGGCTTTCGTCGGGTCGCTGACCATGGGTGCGGGGCAGTTCTGCACCAATCCCGGCCTGCTGCTCGCCATTCCGGGCCCGGGACTCGAGGAATTCGTGACGGCGGCGGGCGCGGCGATGGGCGAGGCGGCGGCCGGCGTCATGCTCCACAAGGGCATCCTCGCCGCCTATGAGAAGGGTGTGGCAAAGCTTGCCGGCACCGCCGGCGTGGAGCGGCTGGGCCTCGGCCAGTCCGGCGAAAACCGGGCGACCCCCGCTTTCTTCGCGACCGACGCCGCGACCTTCCAGAAGACGCTGCATCTGGCGGACGAGGTTTTCGGGGCGGCTGGCCTGCTGGTGCGCGACGGCGATGCCATGGCGCTCGCCCATCTCCTCCAAGGGCTGGAAGGCCAGCTCACCATCACGGTGCACATGACTGAGGAGGATGAGGCGCTGTTTGCCGCCGTCCTGCCGCTGCTCGAAACCAAGGCCGGCCGCATTCTCATCAACGGCTGGCCCACGGGCGTCGAGGTTTGCCACGCCATGGTCCATGGCGGGCCGTTCCCGGCGACATCCGACAGTCGCACGACTTCGGTGGGCACGCTTGCCATCCGCCGCTTCCTGCGGCCCGTCTGCTATCAGAACGTGGCGGAATACCTGCTGCCGGAAGCGGTGCGGGACGCGAACCCCCAAGGCCTCTGGCGCCGAATCGACGGCGTGATGACGCAGCCCTCCTAACGCCGGCCGGATTGTCGAGGCAGCAGCCCCCGCAAGGGGGTCGCTCCTCGACCCTGGATTTGGGCCATTCGCCTACAGCTTGCGCAGAAGGTCGCACTTCCCCGCCAAACCAGCCACTTCCCAAGCGGCACCGATTTTGCTCCGCTCCTGCCCGGATTGTTTTCTGGTCAAACGGAATTGGGGAATGCCATGGCGAGACGGAACATGCATCTGGTGGCCTTCCTGATGACGGGGCCGACCTGTCACCACCACGGGGCCTGGCGCCATCCGGAGAGCGAGGTCGACAACATCCTGGACCCTACGCGCTATGAGCACATCGCCCGCGTGCTCGAAGCCGGCAAGTTCGATGCGCTCTTTTTCGCCGACATCCTGGGCATCTACGATATCTACGGCAAAAGCTACGACACCATGCTGGGGCGAGGCGGGCAGGTCTGCCTGCTCGACCCTGCTGTGATCCTGCCGATGATGGCGCGGGTCACGGAGCGCCTCGGCCTCGGCCTCACCTATTCCTCGACCTTCAACCACCCTTATCAGATCGCGCGCATGCTCGGCACGCTTGACCATCTGAGCCGCGGCCGCGTTGCCTGGAATGTCGTCGCTTCCACCTCCACGCTGGAAGCGCAGAACTTCGGCATGACGGAGATGCCGGGCCGCGCCCAGCGCTACGACCGGGCGGACGAGGTGTTGGAAGCCTGCATGGCGCTGTGGAACAGCTGGGAGGAGGGTGCCCTCGTCCTCGACAAGAAGTCGGGCATCTTCGCCGATGCGTCGAAAGTTCATTACGCGGATTACGAGGGGCAATGGATCAAGACGCGCGGCCCGCTCACCGTGCCGCGCAGCCCGCAGGGCCATCCCGTCATCATGCAGGCCGGCAGTTCGGAGCGCGGCCGGGATTTCGGTGCGCGCTGGGGGGAAATCATCTTCACCCTGCAGCACCAGAAGAGTGACATGCAGACCTTCTACAAGGATTTCAAAGGTCGGATGCAGAAGTTCGGCCGGGCGCCGGAAAGCTGCGTCGTGCTGCCCTCGATCGATGTCGTGATCGGCGAGACGGAGGCGATCGCGCGCGAGCGGGCGGAATACGTGAACGAGCTGGTCGATACCCAGCTCGGCATGGCCTGCGTCTCCGGCCAGATCGGCATCGACCTGTCGCAGCTCGATCCGGATCAACCGCTGACGGATATTCAGGTCGAGCAGGGGTCGCGCGGGTCCTTTGACGTGATCCTGCAGGGCACCGCGGCGGAGGGGCTGACGCTGGGCGAGGCGGCCCGGCGCTTCGCGACAAGCGAGCTTTGCCCGCAGCTCGTCGGCACCCCGGAGATGATCGCCGACCGATTGATCGATCTCTTCCAGGACCACGCCTGCGACGGCTTCGTGTTGACGCCCACGACCTTCCCCGGCATGTACGAGCAGTTCTGCAAGACCGTGGTGCCGATCCTTCAGGAACGCGGCGTCTTCCGGAAGGACTATGCCGGCCGCACCCTGCGCGAGCATTTGCAGGACTGACTCTCGCCGATTGGCGGGAGTCCTCCGGTCGCCGCAGTTTCGGAATGAAATTTCCATTTCACGAGATGTCTGGCATGGGACAGGCACTCTGCTCTCGGCGCATGGCTGGGCGACTGCGCTGCGGATGGCGAAAAGCGCAGCCTGTTCCGTGCCTTCCCAGCTTCCTTGGCGAAGGCTGAGACCAGAGGATGGCTGCGACGGCCGTCTGATCCCGGTTCGCCGTCGCGCGCTTTTGCCGCTCCGATCAACGTTATCTCGGCCAAATATGGAATTTGAAATCGTTTGGCAGAAAAAAGTGGAATTTTTAGTCGAAATAGGCGAAAAGCGGATTTACAGGCGGAGGGCGCTATGGCCTTATCGTCAGGGCCAAAAGCGTCATCAAGAACGTTCGAAGGAGGTGGGCACAGACGGCACCGATCGGCCGTGCCGGCATAGGCTGCAAGCCGCCATTCTGCGTGAACCGCAATCAATGACGTTCCAAGAGCAATAATAACTCGGCGTTTCGCGCCCCCAGGGGCGCAGATGGGAGAGGACAGGAAATAATGAAGAAAATACTTCAGAAGACCGCCGTCGTTTCGGCGGCCATTGCTGCCATCGCCTGCACGGTATCGGTCGCCGCGCGTCCCGCGCAGGCGGCGGAGAAGGAATTCACCTTCGCGATGATCACCCACGCCCAGCCGGGCGACACCTTCTGGGACATCATCCGCAAGGGCGCCAATGCGGCGGCCAAGAAGGATCACGTCAAGCTTCTCTATCTCTCGAGCCCCACAGCCTCCGGTGAGGCGCAACTCGTCAACAATGTCGTGTCGCAGCATGTGGAGGGCATCGCCCTGACCCTCGCCTTCCCGGATGCGGAGGCACCGGCCGCGAAGGCCGCCATGGCCGCGGGCATTCCCGTCATCGGCTTCAATGCCGGTGGTGATGCCTGGAAGGATATGGGCATTCTCTCCTATGTCGGTCAGGACGAGACCATCGCCGGCAAGGCGGTCGGCGAGCGTCTGAACAAGGAAGGTGCGAAGAGCGTCGTCTGCGTCGACCAACAGCAGGGTGCGGTGCAGCTCGAAGCCCGTTGCGACGGTATCAAAAGCACCTTCAAAGGCAGTTTTTACACCCTTTACGTGCCCGGCTATGACATGGCTTCCGCTCAGTCGCGCATCGTCGCCAAACTGCAGCAGGACAAGAACGTCGACTATGTCGTGACGCTGGGCGCGCCTTTCGCGCCGACCGCCCTGCAGGCCGTCGGCATGGCGAACAGCCAGGCCAAGGTCGGTACCTTCGACCTCACGCCGCGCGCCGTCGGCCTGATCCAGGAAGGCAAGCTGCAATGGGCGGTCGACCAGCAGCCCTTCGTCGAAGGCTATCTGGCGATCGATTTCCTGTGGCTGAACAAGGTCAATGGCGATGTCGTGGGCGGCGGTCAGCCGGTGCTGACCGGCCCGGCATTCGTTGATAAAACAAACATCGCTGATGTCGCCAAGTTCGCGAAGGGTGGAACACGCTGACACGTCCGAACGAATAGGGCGATAACGGCCGGAAGCGGCCGGGAGGGATAACGTGAGTGTCTTGACAGAAACAGCAGAAACGCGCTCTGCGCGCAGGCAGCTCGTGCGGCAGCCGCTCTGGAAGAAGGTGATGAAGCGGCCGGAGGTCGGCGCGCTTGGCGGTGTCATCCTTGTCTTCGCTTTCTTCTATGTCATGGCGCCACCCTTCCGGCAGCTTCCGGCGCTTTCCATCGTGCTCTACCAGGCGGCGACGCTTGGCATTCCGGCCGTCGCCGTCGCCCTTCTCATGATCGGCGGCGAATTCGATCTGAGTGCCGGTGTCGCGGTCACCTCCTCGTCCCTCGCAGCCTCGATGTTCGCGACCGAGATCGCCGGCAATATCTGGATCGGCATCGTTTTCGCGCTGGTCTTCTCGCTCGCGATCGGGGCGCTCAACGGCTATCTGCTCGTGCGCACCAAGCTGCACAGTTTTCTTGTCACCTTGTCCACCTTCCTGATGCTTCAGGGTCTCAACATCGCCATCACCAAGCTGGTGACCGGGAATGTCGCGACGCAGGACATCGCGGGCATGGACGGGTTCGATCTCGCGCACCGGATCTTCGCCTCCCAATTCAAGATCGCCGGCGTCAGCATCAGTATCGCCATCGTCTACTGGCTGCTCTTCGCCGTGATTGCGACCTGGGTGCTCCTGCGCACCCGCATGGGCAACTGGATCTTCGCGGTCGGCGGGCAGGGAGACAGCGCGCGCGCCGTCGGCATTCCGGTCAAGCGCGTCAAGATCGGCCTCTTCATGGTGGTCGGCTTCTCCTGCTGGTTCACCGGCATGCATATGCTCTTCGCCTATGACACGGTGCAGTCTGGTGCGGGCATCGGCAACGAGCTGCTCTACATCGCCTCCGCCGTGGTGGGCGGTTGCCTGCTCACCGGCGGCTACGGCTCTGCCGCGGGCTCCGCCCTCGGCGCCTTTATCTTCGGCATGACGACCGAAGGTGTGATTTATGCCGACTGGGACCCCGACTGGTTCATGTTCTTCGTCGGCGCCATGCTTCTCCTCGCCACCGTCTTCAACGGCTGGCTCCGTGTCCGCGCCGTCAGCCGGAGCAAATGAGATGAGCCATTCCGGAAATCCCATCATCCAGCTTACCAATGTCGGCAAGAGCTATGGCAATATCAGCGCGCTCCGCGATGTCAGCCTCACCGTCCGTCAGGGCGAGGTCACTTGCATCCTGGGCGACAACGGCGCTGGCAAGTCGACGCTGATCAGCATCATTGCGGGGCTCATCACCCACGACCAGGGCACCTATGCCGTGGACGGCAAGCCGATGACCTTCAACTCGCCGCGCCAGGCGCTCGATCTCGGCATCTCGGCGGTCTATCAGACCCTGGCCTTGGTGCCGCTACTCTCGGTATGGCGGAACTTCTACCTCGGCTCGGAGATCCGCGTGGGGTCGGGCCTTTTCCGCCGGCTCGATGTGAAGACCATGCAGGAGACGGCGGCCGAGGAACTGCGCCGCATGGGCATCAACATCGTTGATCTGGAGCAGCCGGTGGGCACGCTTTCGGGCGGCCAGCGGCAGGTCGTCGCCATTGCCCGCGCGGTGCATTTCGGCGCGCGCGTGCTGATCCTGGACGAGCCGACGGCGGCCTTGGGCGTGGCGCAATCCGGCCTCGTGCTGCGCTATATCGCGACCGCCGCGCGTCAGCACGGCATCGGCGTCATCTTCATCACCCACAACCCGCACCATGCCTACATGGTGGGAGACCACTTCATGGTGCTCTCCCGTGGCGAGGTCGAGCTCGATACGCCGCGCGCGGCGCTCACGCTGGAAGACCTCATGTATCACATGGCGGGGGGCGCCGGGCTCGATGCTCTCCAGCATGAACTGCATCGCGGCGAAACCCAGGCTGCCTGAATGTCAACAGAAATGACTAATCAAGCTCGACGATTCGGGCAGAGTGGAGACATGTCATGAAAATCGGCATGGTGTCGGATTCCCTCGGCCATCTCCCCTTCGAGGAGATGCTGGATACGGCGGCCGCCGTCGGCATCCAGGGCATCGAGATCAACGCCGCGAATTGGACCTCGGCGCCACATATCGACCGGATCGGCCTGCTGACGGACGAGGTTGCGCGCGGCCGTTTTCTGCGCGCTTTTGAAGCCCGCGGCCTCGAGCTCATCGCGCTGAACGCCAATGGCAACCAGCTGCACCCCCTGGAGGGCGAGGAACAGTCCGCGGCCCTTTACGAGACCATCCGGCTCGCGGGTGCGCTCGGTCTCGACACGGTGGTGCTGATGTCGGGCCTGCCCGCGGGCGGGCCGGAGGACCGGACGCCCAACTGGATCATCTCCTCCTGGCCGCCGGAGACCAGCCGCATCCTGAAGTGGCAATGGGAAGAGAAGCTGCTGCCCTATTGGCACGATCTCGCGGCCTTCGCGCAAAGCCAGGGCGTCACCAAGCTTTGCGTCGAAATCCACGGCAATCAGCTCGTCTACAACGTGCCGGCACTGCTGAAGCTGCGGCAGGCGATTGGGCCGGTCGTCGGCGCCAATCTCGATCCGAGCCACCTGATGTGGATGGGTGCCGATCCGCTGGCGGCGGTGGATGCGCTGGGCGATGCCATCCTGCATTGTCATGCCAAGGATACCTATCTCAACGCGCCGCGCATGGCGTTGACGAGCCGGCTCGAGAACGGATCGCTCACCAATATCCCGGCCCGCTCCTGGAGCTACATCACCCTCGGCCTCGGCCATGGGACGGAGTGGTGGGGGGAGTTCTGCTACCGGCTGCGTATGGTGGGGTATGACGGCTGGCTTTCCATCGAGCATGAGGACGTGCTCCTCTCGCGCGTCGAGGGTCTGCGCCGCTCGGTGGATGTGCTGCGCGCAGCGGCGCCCTCAGAACCGAGCGACTTCAAGCTGCAGGATTTCTGACCTCCGCCGCCCGGTTTGCCGATCGTGGCGGAGGCGGACTAATCTGCGGTGCTTCGGCGATGAGCAGGAGTGCGGCCTCAGTTGAAGCGTCTGTCCTGGAACCTCGTGGCCGAACTCGGCGTCAACATCCTGGCGCCCTGGGCGGTGTTTTCGCTGTTGCAGCCCCTCTACGGGGATACGCTGGCCCTCATGGGCTCGGCCCTGCCGCCGTTGCTCTGGAGCCTGTTTGAACTCATCCGCGTCCGAAGGCTGGATGCCGTGAGCGTGGTGGTTCTCGCCGGAATCCTGCTCACCGTTGCGGCCACCGCCTTCGGCGGCAGCCCCAAGCTTCTGCAATTGCGCGAAAACGCGGTGACAGGGCTGATCGGCCTCGTCTTCCTGCTCAGCCTCTGCCTGCGCCGCCCACTGCTCTACCACCTCGCCGCCGCGACCTTCGCCCGGCAGGGGGCCGAGGCCGCCGCCCGCCTGGAGCTTTTCATCGCGACGCCCAAGGGTGGAAGCTTCTTCCGGCATCTCACCGTGCTCTGGGGTGCAGGCCTTATCCTGCAAACGGCGATCATGACCTGGCTCGTGTATCTTTGGCCGATCGGCCGCTACCTGCTGCTCTCGCCCTTTATCGGATACGGCATCCTCGGCCTGCTCTTTGCCGGGACCTTCTGGTACCGGCGCAGCGTACGGGCGGTCTGACCGGCACTCAGACCTTTCGGGTGGGCAGACGCCGACCGCCTATCTGACCGGCTCGCGGCTGCTGCCGGAGCGCCCTCTACAGATTCGTCTTGCTCATCATCATGTGGATGCCCTTGTTGCCGTCCACCGTCTGCGTCACGCGCAGATCGCCGATCAGGGAGCAGAGCATATACGCCTGGTTGCGGGAGAGATTGCTGCGGCGACAGATATGATCGACCATCTCCCGCACCGCCTGCTTCGCCGCGTCATCCAGATCCTCGTCGAGGCCGATGGAGATCAGATGCGTCGCACTTTCCGCGAAGGGCCGTTCGATT
>NZ_DATJJK010000275.1:0-3789 GCF_035492295.1 Acidisoma sp.
GCCTGCCTCTCGGCCGCCAGCGGGCAGGTCAAATGGGTGCATCAGATGCCGCCCTTCAAGAACATGAAAAAGCTGCGCAACCCGATTTACTGGTGGGGGCCGATCATTGCCGGGCCCAACCTCGTGCTGGTCAGCAACCACGGCGAACTCGCGACGCTCGACCCGATCACCGGTCAGCCGCGCGCCACGATCACGCTGCCCTCCCCAGCGGCGGCAGCACCGGTCGCGGCAGAGGGGCGCGTCTTCGTCACCGTCAAGAGCGGGGATCTTATCGCGTACGGCTGATCCGCCGTGATCGTCTCCCGCGGCATCCATGTCGGGCGCCTGTTGCGCTACAACGCGCCGACCCTCGCCCTGCTGGTCGCGTACGACGTGGCGATCACCGTCGCCTACCTGGTGCTGGACTGGCATTGGGTGGCCATCCCGCTGCTGCCCCTGCCGCTGCTCGGCAGCGCCATCGCGCTCATCGTCACGATCCGCAACAATGCCGCCTATGCGCGCTGGTGGGAGGCGCGCACGCTCTGGGGCGCGATCCTCAATAACTCCCGAAGTTTCGCCCGCGGCGTGCTGGCGCTGGTCGACGATCCATCCGTGGCCCATGATCTCGTCCGCGCCCAGATCGCCTATGCCCTGGCGCTGCGCTGCCACCTGCTGCGCCTGTCGCCGGATGAGGCGCTGGCGCGCTATCTTCCGGCCGATATGGCGGTGCTTTGCCACGGCCGCGCCAATGCGCCAGCGGCGATCCAGATGGCGATCTCCCGTCGCCTCGCAGACCTTCGCCGCGCGGGCGGGCTCGACAGCGTCGCCGTCGCCAATCTCGACCGGACGCTCGCCGCTGTCATCGATGCGCAGGGCGGGCTGGAGCGGATCAAGAACACGCCGCTGCCCCGACAGTACAGCGGCCTGCCGCTGATCTTCAGCCGCGCCTATTGTTTTGTGCTGCCACTCGGCATGGTCGACAGCCTGGGCGTCGCGACACCCTTCGGCTCGGCCCTGATCGGCTTCATGTTCCTGGTCCTCAACGAGATTGGCAGCGATCTCGAGGATCCCTTCTCGAACGACGTGCATGACATACCGATGGCCGCCATCACGCGCACGATCGAGATCGATTTGCTGCAAGCGATCGGCGCAGAGGATGTGCCTTCGCCGATCACCGCGCAGAACGGCATACTGTCCTAGACCTCACCTGCCTGCCCATCGGGCTAGACATGATCAATGCCTTTTGACTTTGCCGTCAGACGTTGCTCAGTTACAATTTTTTTTCGGCCAGCGTTACCGTCTTTGCATCGCAGGAACAGGTAATGACATCGCGCTTGACGGGCACAAGCAATAGACAATCCCGGACCCCTCGCGTCACTGGCCCGGATAGTCTTCTGGCATGTGAAACGAGCAAATTGTTCGGCCCGATTTGTTGCGAATGTTCATTGACCTGCACATGCCGCAGTCTCGGCGTCGATCCTGAACATCTCGATGCCAGCGCCGCGTTTCACGGCATCAGCCTGACAAAGCACTCTATAGGCTTCACCAAGAAATATGCCGGCGCTCCTCAGCGCTTGAGCCTCTATGGCGCCTATGCCGCGCCCTGTTTCCTCCACAGTCGATGAGTTCGGCGGCAGGGACCTGTCTTACGTTCCCGCGAATTGCTGCCGCGTAATCCGTGCCTCAGCCTGGCCAGACTAGGAGCTGCCGCATACCCCCTTCGTTCAGCCCAGGAGCGAGCCATGTCTTCAATGAAACCTTTCACCAGCGACAACGGTGCGCCTGTCGCTGACAACACAAATGTTTTGACCGCTGGTCCGCGCGGCCCCACGCTTTTGCAGGATGTCTGGCTGATCGAGAAGCTGGCGCATTTCGATCGCGAGGTGATCCCCGAGCGCCGGATGCACGCCAAAGGCTGGGGCGCCCACGGCACCTTCACTGTCACGCATGACATCACGCGCTTCACCAAGGCGAAGATTTTTTCCGAGATCGGCAAGCAGACACCGATGTTCGCCCGCTTCTCGACGGTCGCAGGCGAGCGAGGCGCGGCCGATGCCGAGCGCGACATTCGCGGCTTCGCTCTCAAGTTCTACACCGAGGAAGGCAACTGGGACATCGTCGGCAACAATACGCCGGTCTTCTTTTTCCGCGATCCGCTTCGCTTTTCCGACCTGAACCACGCGATCAAGCGCGATCCCCGCACCGGCATGCGCAGTGCCAACAACAATTGGGATTTCTGGACGCTCCTGCCGGAGGCGTTGCATCAGGTCACAGTCGTGATGTCGGACCGCGGCATTCCGAAAAGCTTGCGGCACATGCACGGGTTCGGCAGCCACACGTTTTCGATGATCAATGCCGCGAATGAGCGTGTCTGGGTCAAATTCCATTTCCGCACGCAGCAAGGCATCCAAAACCTCACCGATGCCGAGGCCGAGGCTCTTATCGCCAAGGACCGCGAAAGCCATGGCCGCGACCTGCTGCAGGCCATTGACTCCGGAGACTTCCCGCGTTGGACCTTGTTCATCCAGGTGATGACGGAAGGGCAGGCAAGGACTCACCGCCACAATCCCTTCGATCTCACGAAGGTCTGGCCAAAGGCGGAATACCCGCTGATCGAGGTCGGCACGATGGAGCTGAACCGCTGGCCCGACAACTACTTCGCGGAAGTCGAGCAGGCGGCATTCGGGCCGTCGAATATCGTCCCGGGCATCGGCTTCTCTCCAGACCGGATGCTCCAGGCGCGCCTATTCTCGTACAATGATGCCGTTCATTACCGCCTCGGCTCCAACTTCTACCAAATCCCGGTCAACGCGCCGAAATGCCCCTATATGAGCTACCATCGGGATGGGCAGATGCGTGTCGACGGCAATCTCGGCGGTACGCTGAGCTACAATCCCAACAGCGCGGGCCTTTGGGATGATCAGCCCGATTTCGCCGAGCCGCCTCTCCCGCTCTCTGGGAACGCCGCACGATATGACCACCGCCTCGACGATGATCACTGGGAACAGCCGGGCAACCTGTTCCGTCTGATGAGCGATGCCCAAAAGAAAGCTCTCTTTGAGAACACCGCCCGGGCGATGGGCGATGCACGCCAGGAGATCAAGGAGCGGCATATTGCCAATTGTCGGCGCGCGGACCCGGCCTACGCTGCAGGCGTCGCACAGGCGCTCGGCCTGAAAGTGCCGTAAGCGGCAGGATTAAAGAAGCTGCGTCCCGAAGTCAGCCCCGCACGGGCTGTCCCTTGTGGGCCGTCCCATGGCTGGCTTCGGTGCCGCGCTCGGCCGCCGTCCGCAGCGTGGCAATATTCGCCGCGTAACTGCCGCTGCCGCCTTTGAAGGCGGAGGAACCGGCGACGAAGACATTGGCACCTGCCGCGGCAGCCAGCTCCGCGGTCTCGCCCGTGATGCCGCCATCGACCTCGATTTCGACCGGCCTGTCCCCGATGAGCGCGCGCAGGCGGCGGATCTTCTCCAGCGTCAGCGGCAGGAAGGCCTGGCCGCCGAAGCCTGGATTGACGGTCATGACCAGGATCAGGTCGGCGGCATCCAGGCTGTAGCGCACCGCTTCCTCGGACGTCGCGGGATTGATCGCGACCCCGGCCTTGCAGCCGAGGCTGCGGATTTCCTGCAGCGTGCGGTTAAGATGCGGGCAGGCCTCGGCATGGACGGTGATGCGGTCCGAGCCCGCCTTCGCGTAGTCGCCAAGGTAGCGGTCCGGCCCCTCGATCATCAGGTGGGTGTCGATGGGAAGCTTGCTCTGCTGACGCACCGCGGCAATCACGCCGGGGCCGAAGCTGATATTGGGCACGAA
>NZ_DATJJK010000276.1:0-15999 GCF_035492295.1 Acidisoma sp.
CGGCCCAGCCAGAAACCAAACTCGCGCGCTACAACCTGGACAATGAACAACAAAAAAGCGAAGGCGAGCACGCTCCAAGCTGAGATCGCCGCCAGCACCTGCATTGTCCTACTCCTGTCTCCGGGAACCGATTCTGTGGTCGTGCCACTTCAACAGACACACCGTCATCTGGTTATTTGCGTCGCGTAGATAATGGCGCGATGCGAATGCCGCTGCCCGCCGTGGCCGTTCCCCGCACGCCGGACAGCGGGACGTCAGACATTCCCATGAGAGCTTGTGATACTGCACCCCATTCACCCGTCCCTGCAGGTCATGCTTTCAATCGGGCGGCCCGCCGAGTGACTGACGAGCGGGCCCCCGACGTGAGATTCAGTTCCCGGTCGGAAGCGGAATGGAAAACCCATCCTTTGCCAGAGCATCCCGGACGTATTTGAACTTCTCAAATTGTGAAAGTGTAATTGGTCCCGTATAGGACTCACTTTGTGGCGGACGTGGCGGATATTTGACATAGGTTGACATCAGTTGCTTGATTGCAGCGTTGATCGTTACCAGCACCCAGGTGTGCTCTGTATAGTTGTTCATGAATACGTCGTAGCGTTCCTGCGGGTCCTGCCACAGATCGAAGACCTGGGGGACGGTCGCGGCATATTCCTCCGGACCCTTCCAGCCAAGATTTGTGTCGACGGCAAGGCCGCCCGTTGCTTGCCCATCGCCGCCACGCAGGTTGAACACGGCCTTGTAATTGCCCACACGGGCAGCACCGGGGGTCAGCTCATTCTCCGTGAAGTAGAACCAGGAGTTTCTCGGCGATCCTCCCGTGCCGAACAACACGGGCGACAAATCAAAGCTGTCGAAGATTATCGGCTTCCCCTCTCGGTCGGTGTCGGGAAGCTTTGCTCCTCCGAGCGAGGCGAAGGTTGCCATATAGTCGAGACCGCCGACGATTTCGTCATTCTTGCCGTTTGGCTTGATGCCGGGACCCCAGGCAATGGAGGGGACGCGCGTGCCGCCTTCGCGGTCCGTTCCTTTCGTGCCGCGAAACGGCGTATAGCCCGCGTCTGGGTAAACGTCCTGCCAAGCCCCATTGTCAGTGGTCCAAAAGACATAAGTGTTTTTATCGAGGCCAAGGGCGCGCACCTTGTCCATGATCCGACCGATGCGGGTATCGTTTTCAACAATCGAGTCGGCGTATTTGGACTTCGACATCGATTTGTGAATGAATTCGGGTGCCGGCAGGTTTGGCTGATGCACCTTCATAAAGTTTATGCTCATGAAGAAGGGGGCAGAGCCCTTGGCGGCGCCGTCCAGATAGTCAAGCGAGGCCTTCTCCACATAGGCGTCGAAGAACGGAATGCCCACCACGCCCTTGTCCGGCGTGTTGACGTATTCGCCGTTGATCTTGAACTCCTCGGTCGGCTTCTCCCCGGCATTGCCTGACAACGCACCCTTGGTCACGCGCTGGAACATATCCCGTAATTTTGGATCCATGTCCGGGAACCACTTCGGATCGGCGTACGTGTAAGCGTTGAGATGATAAAGCCCACAGTATTTCATCACGTCGTAGCCCTGGGCGTTGGGCAGCGCATAATCCGCCTCGCCGAGATGCCATTTCCCGGTAAAGAAGGTATTGTAACCGGAGGTCTTGAGCACCGACGCCAGCGTCCACTCGGCGGCAGGCAAACCGCCGCCCTGGCCCTGGAAGGCGACCGTCGTCATGCCGCTGCGATTGGGGATGCGACCGGTCTGAATCGCCGCACGGCCAGGCGTGCAACTCGGCTGGGCGTAGGAGGAGGTGAACATCATCCCCTCTTCCGCCAGCCGGTCAAGATTCGGCGTCGGCATGCCTCGCGCTGCGCCGCCCAGATAGCAGCCGGCATCGCCCCAGCCGAAATCATCCGACACGATGAGGATGATGTTTGGCTTCTGCCCACCGGATGCGGTGACAGGGGCTGCGGCACCTGCCTCAGCGCTATCCGCGGGTGTCGCCGTGGTCTGCGCGCCAGCGGCGACCGTTAGAAGCGAAGTTGCCGCAGCGGTCGTGCCCAGCAGCACACCACGCCGGCCAATGCCCTTCGCAGGCCGGTCGGTCCTGTTCTCGTCCATTATCTGATCCCCTCATGATCTTGTCACGCAACGAAATCCAACATGGCTCGTCGACGTATCGACCGGCTGAGCATGACGTGCAGCCGGCCGGTAGCGGCGGCAGTAGTTGGGCGCACAAAGATGCGAACCGCCCTTGATGACCTTGCGTGGTATCCGGATATCCGGAAGCTGCGGGTCATAGCTCTCGGTCTCGGTACCGCCGCGCGGATTTTGCGGAATGCAGCACGCTTTCGGCGCGTCTGCTGCGTGGCGTTGTGACCACCAGTCCGCCGTCCATTCCCAAACGTTCCCGATCATGTCGTACAGACCGTAGCCGTTCGGAGGAAAGGCTCCGACGGGCGAGGTCCGCTTGTGCCCCGGCGCTCGCTGATGCGGGAATTCACCATGCCAGGTATTGGCCATAATGCGGCTATCGGGCATAAACGGCTCACCCCACGCATATTCTGCGCCGTCCAGGCCTCCGCGCGCGGCGAATTCCCATTCAGCCTCGGTCGGCAGGGCTTTCCCTGCCCAGGCCGCATAGGCCTGAGCATCGGCGAAGTTCACATGCACGACCGGATGATGATCCAGACCTTTGATATTGCTGCCAGGACCGTAAGGCGCGCGCCAGTTGGCGCCCGGCAGCAAGGTCCACCATTGGCCCCACGCGCGAAGATCGACGCGGCGTTTCGGTGGTGTGAAGACCAGGGAGCCGGCGAAGATCATCCCGGGTAGCGAACCAGGATAGTCGGCCGGGTCGGGCGCGATTTCGGCAAAGGTGACATGGCCGGTGGCGCGGACGAAGGCGGCGAACTGCCGGTTGGTGACCGGCGCCGCGTCAATCCAGAATCCGTCGACCGTCACGCGATGCACGGGCGCCTCTTCCGGATAATGACGGTCCGACCCCATGTGGAATGTCCCACCCTCGATCCGGACCACCTTGTGATCCAGGGGAGACCGACGAGATGAGGTCCGGAGCAAATCAGTTGTCATTTTATCTCCGCGGATCACACGTACAAACGATCTCGATGGTGTCACGCATATCGACTGACGCGGGATGGGACAGTCCCAAGGCTGCTTCCGCGATTTGACAAGCCGCAGGCCGACACGAAGAATTCGTTGGCAGGCCGTCGTGTCGGACGGACAAGCGGTTTCTTCCGTCCACCTACCGATTGGCGATGATGAAGCGCTCACCACGCAGGCATGATGGTGAGGAGGATTTGGTTAGGCTATGCAAAAACGGAAAATGTCACGGCCCTCCGGGGCGAGTGCCATCGGTGATGCTGGAGTTTTGCTAACCTATCCTGGCGAGCGTCCGCGAGGGGGACTCGCCATAGAGCTGGCGATAGGACACGGCAAATCGGCCCAACTCCCAAAATCCGAGATCCGTTGCAACGCCTGTTACAGACGTGACCTTGGGCGTCGCATGGAGCAGCGCCCGTCGCGCCATCTGCATTCTGCGGAGCCAGAGATAACGGTTGGGGCCCATCCCCAGATGTTCGAGACAACACGCTCTCAGCGTTCGTTCCGAGACGCCAATCGCGAGACACAATTCAGGAATGAAAATTGCGTGATCGCTTCGTGCGGCGATATGCGCGTGGAACCGGCGCATGATAAGGGCGTGGCGTCGCTCCGCTGATGCATCTGCCGTGTAGCGACTGGTTACAAGGCAGTTGACCAGTGCGTGGATAAGCTCCTGCTCTAAAGCCAAAGCGGCATTTGAATTTTTTATGATCTCCGGTGCAATGACTGCCAGGTTCCCCGCCGCGGCATGAAGATTGAGAAGCCGAGAAAACGCGGCCTGCTCGGGCTGAATGTGTTGGGTGCTTTTCGGAGAAGCCAGGTCGAGGCCGGCGAACTCGGAAAGAGAGGTGGCCGCAACAGCTGCCGGGAGTGACATGGCGGCGTAAGAAGCAGTGCCAGTTGTCCTCTGGAAGGTTGCTTCGGCGAGCGACATGAAAGCAAGCTGATTCTCACCGAGTTCGGTTTTTCCACGGAAGAACGGCGATCCTGGTTTGGTGCGGAAGAAGAAGACGGTCCGAGCGGGGTCGATACTCGTGTGCGCAACCCAAGCAAGATTGCTATGGAACCTTTGCATCCAAAGATCTTTGAAATCGATGCGGAGACGATCGGCTGCAAAATGGCCGCGCTCAGTGACCGTCAGCTGAACCCGTGAAGCTCTGATGGATGTCGCATATTCATCAGGATCCGAAAAATGCGCAACATCCAGAGAACCCATAAGACAGCTCCTATGGTAACCGGCCGATATCTGTACTTTGCAGCTTAGAACAATTCGGGTCGCTTCGACCCTGACGGTTCGGCTAGGCTTTCGACCTTCCTACCACTATCATAACGAGATCATTCCGCGCGCCACCCTCGGTTCAAAAACTTGTTATCAAATCATATTCTAGGAAGGTGCTGTGAACCTCTGCCCGCATGGACGACAAAAAGCGTGGCTTGTTGTTTTTTTTTGTTCTTCTTCATGGCGATCAACTTCGCAGATAAAGGTATTCTGGGATTGGCGGCCACGCCGATCATGCGCGATCTGAGATTGACCCATACCCAATTGGGGGCTGTTGGTCTTGGCTTCTTCAGTTTTTTTTCGATCAGCTCTATTGTATTCGGCCTGTTTATCAGGAAACTCTCGACCAAATGGACGCTCCTTGGCATGGTCGTTGCTTGGTCGTTATGCCAATGCCTTGTGCTTGTTTGGACCTCTTCGACCGGCCTTCTCGTCAGCCGTGTCCTGCTCGGCCTCGCGGACGGCGGCGCCTACCCGGTGGCTCTATATGCCGCGTATAAGTGGTTTCAGGATGATCGCCGTGCCTTGCCGACGAGCGTCATAGCAATTGGCGGAGCGGTTGGGAGCGGGCTTCTCGCGCCAGTCCTGGCTTTCCTCATTACTCAATTGTCTTGGCGCGAGACGTTTGGAATTCTGTCGGCTGCGGGCCTGTTCTGGTGTGGAGCATGGATGATCTTCGGGCTGGAAGGCCCGGGAAAGGAGGTCGGTTCCTCCAAACCTCAGCCGGGGGCGCAGAAAATTCCGGTCTACCTCCTGCTCACAAGCCGCACTGTCCTCGGGGCACAACTGTCCGGCTTCTGCGCGTATTGGCTGCTGACCCTGGCAGTCCTTTGGCTGCCTGCCTATCTGAGCGAGCGGTTTGGCTTCAGCTTGCACGCCGTCGCCAATATCGTTGTTCTGCTAACACTTTGCCAGATTACGGTCGCTCCGGCTATTTGCGGCCTCTCCCAGCATCTTGTCCGCAATGGCGTCAGCACTCGCTATGCACGAGGATTCGTCGCAGGACTTTCCGTGATGGCGGCGGGGTCCATGACCATCCTCTTCCCTCGCCTCTCGGGGGCGTTGTTCCCGATCGGCTGCCTGCTCGCCGCTTTTTCCGTAGGGGCCGTCATTTTGGTCCTCGGGCAGGTCATCGTGGCGCAGGTCGCCCCGCCTAGCCAGCGCGGTCTCGTTATGGGGGTCACGAATGCTGTCATGACCTTCGCGGGTCCGTTGGCAAGCCTGTCGATGGGTTTCATCGCTGATCGGCAATGGGGCGGCATGCGGGGCTTCGACGCGGGCTTCACTCTCGTCGGTGCCATGGTCCTCGTCGGAGGTTTTCTCGGTATCCTCCTGATGAATCCAGCATTGGATCGCCACCGATTGGGCCCATCCACCTAGGCTCCGAATCGACGGGGTCGCATCTGGCTTTCCACAGGCGACTCTCCGAAGGCGTCGTAATAGTCTTCGGAGAAGCGCGCGAGGTCGGCAAATCCGAATTCCTTGGCCAATTCGGAGATGTCGCCGGGGGCGGAACCGGTTTGAAGAAGCCGTTTGCGAAGAAGGCGCAGGCGTCGCAGCAGAATATAGCGTCCAGCGCTCACCCCTAGAAAGCCTGAACAGTAGCTTCTGAGATCTTCGGTGGAGACCCTGAGCTTCGCCTGGAGTTCGCTCATGGAGACAGGCCAGTTCTGCGGGTCCGATATCAGGTCTTCGAAGCGTCGCATGACAGCTTGGCCCGGCACCGTTGCAGGCGACTGGCCGCTGACGTCCACCAAACAGGGGACAAGCGCGAGCAGCAGTTCATGTTCTATTGAACGGGCCAGTTCATGGCTCCCGAGGGACGCTGGTCTCGTTTTGGAGAGCCGTGCAATGCGGCTGTGGAAACGGAGGAGGTGAGTGGACAGTTTCAGATCGGGGCGGAGAACCTGAGTTGTGCGCGGTGGAACAAGACCCTCCCCGGCAAATGCGCTTCCGAACGACGCCAAAAACTCCGACGCCACAGCAACGACACCCCAATGGCTGACGGCCGGCACCCTCTGGTGGAACCTCTCTCCCGGTGCATGATAGAGGAACTGACCAAAAGGAATGTGACGGCCATTCCAGATAATCTCCTTACCCCGCCCTTTTGCGAAGGAGACGAACACCGAGTCTGGAGGAAGAGCCAGGTAGGCGATCCGCGCGAGATCTTCGGTGACATCCAGAATCAAAGCATTAGGAAGCTTCGCCCAGGTCACACGCGCGTCAAACGGGCCCGGCTCGGTAAAGACGAATTTGATCTCACCGGCGGGCAGCCAGGCTTCGCAATCGTCCAAATCTTCCAGGCGTATGGCACCGGCTCCTGACATGAAACCCTCCCTCGCAAAGGGGAACCGGCAGGCGGGAGGGTATTCGGCGATCGGATTGCCATGACGTGACAGACGCCTGATCCCAATGCCCCCAAAACAGGCCGTCGGTATCGGCAAGAACGGAGGTGGCCAAGCGCAGGAACTTCGCCACCTCCGCCGCAGCGCACAAGAAATTGGATATTGTGCACTTCGATCCAGCGACTCTTGCAAGCCGGGTCTGGGACGTCTAGCTCAGATCCACTTGCTATCCTGGCACTCACTGATGAACGTCGGTGGCCACAATCGGGTAGATCACCGCATTCGAAGCCGTCAGTGGGGCGCCGTCTTGGTGACCTGTCGCGTAGGCCATCGTTGCCTTCATCTGACCTTCGACCGTGCCATCAACGACAATCGGCGTTCCAGCGACGGACTGAAGCGTCACGACCTTTCCGGCGAACTCCGATGCCGGATGAAGACCGAAGACCGCCTGGGACCGAACGATCGCCTGCAGGCGCTGCCGGTTGACGGACTTGTTCGCACCCTCGCCCTTCAGGATGCCACGCCACATCGCGTTCAGCTTGTCAAAGCCGTCATTGGTGAGGGCGAACACCGTATACTGATTGGTCGCCGCCGCTGGGCCGAGGCCCGCATTCTGCACAAGCGACATCCATTCGCTCAGCTGTGGGTTTGACGCCATCACCGAGACCGCATTCTGCGCACGGGCCGGCGGGGCTGCCATTAATCCACCGCCAAAGACCAAGGCGGCGGCGGCTGCAACCATCATGATTTTATGTTTCTGAGCCGTCATATTCATCGTCTCCCCTCGCGCTCCTAAAGAATATGAAGTGACCGCGACCGGCATCTGGGCCCGTCGCTGCATCCTTGTCCGGCTAAGCCTTGCACCAAGTCACACACGCCCAAGTCGAGCGCTCCTTCGCCGGCCGGGATCGCTTCGAAATGGTGTCTAGCAAGGACTGAGACTCTGCCATCTTCGTTCGCAGCGCTATGCAAAAGCGGAAAGCCGGAATGTTTTGTTCAGTTTGCGCCTCGCCGAGGTCCGGCTGCTTCAGGCACATTGAACAAAATTCCTGTGCCTGCGGGCACCGGCAATGGCCGGCTCGCAGACGGGGCAGTACGCTCAGCCTTTCGTCGAAGTTTCGGAGCCAATTCGATAGGACAGAGCCGGGTCAGCCCGCGCGAGAGGAATGTTGTGATGCAGCACAGCGAATCCGCATAGCGTGAGACAAACCCCAGCGCCAGGCTGAACCCTCTGCACGATGCGTGCCGTGCCGGCTGATCTCCATCCGTCGGGGCAGGAAATCGACGCTTCGGCCCTTCTTCCCCGGCCAGTACAGGGACCTGGATGGCGAGCGGCACTCTTCGCCCGCTCGAAGGTCGCGTCGTTTGCGCGACATTTGATTGACCGACAAGACATCTTGCCCAATATTCATGGCTGCCGTTGGCCCAACAGGAGATGCCTATGACTGCAACTCCCGACGCATGGGAACTGATCCATGAGCGGAAGCTTCCAGCAAAGAAGGCTGCCGAGATACTTGGTCTCACAAGGCACCAACTTTATGAACGCCTGGAATCTTTGAAGTTGCAGCGCGAAAGGACTTCCTGCGAAATCCATGCTCGGGCTCCGGCGGCTGAAATAATGTCCGGCCTCGACGGCGAGGCGCGAGCAGAGGCACGCGCAGTCGCCCTTTTCGCCCAAGGCTATCAAGCCAAAGAGGTGGCGAAAAAAGTGCGGCGCCCCGTCAGTTGGGTGCTTGCGCTCAGGATGTCCATGACGATCGGCTGAAACATAGTCGCGAAGACTTCACGCTGATCTTGCGAGATCATCCGACTTTCAGCCTCGTGGTCTGCGAGCAGGCGCTGGCGGTTAGCCTGAGAACCGACTAGTAAATGAAAGAACAGCAGACGCCCAACGCCACAGTCAAGGAAGACACGGAAAATACCGTAGCGTGCCACTCGCATCGTTAGGACATAATAAGCCCGCCATCCACGTTGATCGTCTGTCCCGTGATATAGGCCGCATCGGAACCAGCGAGAAAGGCCACCAATCCGGCAACATCCTCTCCCGTACCGGCGCGGCCCATCGGTATATTCTCGACCCATTCGGCCATCAACTCGCCCGGTCCGTAGTTGCCCAGAAGTTTGCCCCAGGCTGCGTCATTATACGCCCACATGTCGGTCTCAATAATACCGGGGCAGAAAGCATTGACGGTAATCCGCTCCTTGGCGACCTCCTTAGCCAGGCTCTGGGTAATTCCAACAACGCCGAACTTGCTTGCTGCATAATGAGGTGTGAAGACAAATCCCTGACGCGCCTGCCCGGAAGCGGTGTTGATCAATCTTCCGCCGTTGCCATGTTTTCGCATGCGCGCGATCGCCGCCTGACAACAGAGGAAAACGCCTTTCGTGTTGACCGCCATGACACGGTCCCACTCGCTCTCGGTCATGTCTTCGATCCGGGCTATCGTGATCACGCCGGCATTCTGAACAGATATATCGACCCGCCCGAACTCCGTCTCCGCCAAATCATAGATCTTTCCGACATCGGATACCGATGTCACGTCAGAGACGATCGACACGGCCCGCCCCCCTTGGGCGTTGATGGCGTCTGCGACAACGGCGACCGACTGCTCATTTGCCGCGAGAACCACAGCCGCACCCTCCCGGGCGAACCGATGCGCGATCGCGGCGCCGATGCCGCGGCTGGCACCCGTCACAACCGCCACTCTATTGTCGAGTGATCCCATTCCCGTCTCTCCCGCTTCTTCCTCAGTCCTCCGCGGCATCAAGCCGCGCGGCTGTATATTGATCTGTCACCAACACGTCGATGAGCTTCCCACGCATAGCCCCCAGAAGAGCCTCCACCTTCCGTTGGCCACCGGCCACGCCGACAACGCGTCGAGCCCGCCGTAACTGATCGAGGCCGATGCCGATGACCCGCTCCTGAAAGGCGGAGGGCACTTGCTTGCCGTTCCGATCAAAAAAGTTCAGGCAGATATCCCCAACCGCGCCCATGCGCGCGAGTTCAGCCAGTTCATTGGACGTAAAAACGTTGCCGCTGTCCTTCAACAGCTTTGAAGGCTCGACCGCACCAATCCCGACAAGGGCAAGGGTAATCTGCGGAAAATAGGTCAAAGTCTCCCGCACGAAGGCGTCGTCGGTCAGCGCTTTTTTGGCCGCCTTGGAACTGGTGACACCCTGCGTCGGCAAATGCTGCGGCTGTGCTCCAATCAGCTGCGCCAATCGCCGGGTGAGGTTCGTCGCATGCGTCTGCACGCTAGGGTCACCCATGCCGCCGAGAATTTGCACGACACGGCCGGCGGCCAGGCGGCGCTGTGGATGGATATTCTCGACAGTATGCAGCAAGGATTCGCTCCAGGAGGAAATCCCCACAATTTCGCCCGCCTGCAGTGTCGTCTCCAGATAGAGCGCCGCCGCTTCGCCCATCCTGCGTAGGATTTGCCCCTCTCTATCCTCGGAGCATTCGGCGATGATCACCTCCGTCATGCCGAACTTCCGGCACAGGCTTTCCTCCAGCTCGGGAAAGGTGCCTGGCGGCGTGTGAACGCTGATGCGGACCACGTTCTCCTCCCGCGCCCGGCGTAGCAGACGCGAGATCGTCGCTTGAGAGATGGTCAGCCGCGCCGCGATATCCGCCTGCTTTACATCCTCCAGGTAGTACATTCGCGCGACGCGGGCGATCAGGCGGAGTTCATCATTCCGAGGCAAGAGCGGTCCTTCACCAGCATACAAAGCCGCCATCGACCAAAAGATCGACCCCCGTGCAGAAGGACGCGGCGCGACTGAGCAGGAATACGGCCGGACCCACCAACTCGTCTACGGTCGCCATGCGGCCCATCGGGGTATCCGCCTCGAACTGCTTCACCTGCTCAGCCACTTCAGGCCGAATATTCATCGGCGTCGCCGTGTATCCAGGGCTGATCGAGTTCACCCGAAGGCCGCGGTCGCTCCATTCCATGGCAAGGCTGCGCGAGAGATGGATAACCGCTGCCTTGGCGCTATTGTAATGGGCCTGTAGCAGGCCGCGATTGACGATCACGCCCGACATCGAGGCGATATTGACGATCGCGCCACGCCGGCGTGGCAGCATGACCCGGGCCTCGGCCTGGCAGGAGAGAAAGACGCCGGTGACATTGACGTCGTACATCCGCTGCCACTGCGCCTGCTCCATAGCCTCAGCCGGTGCGGCATTGGCAATGCCCGCGCAGTTCAGGGCGATGGAAACCGGCCCAAGCGCCTCGGCCATCTCCACCGCTCGCGCCAAATCTTCCGCCTTGGTCACATCACCACGAGCCGCGACGCCGCGCCGGCCAAGCGCGAGGATCCGCGCGACGGTCTCATCCAGCCCCGGACTGGCCGCCAGATCGAAGCAGGCCACGTCGGCGCCCGCTTCGGCTAAGCCCACCGCCAGACGTTGGCCGATGCCGCTGCCCGCCCCGGTCACCATAGCCACCTCACCGCGCAGGCTGAATAGATCGGTCATCACCGTCACCCCTTGTCCTTCTACGCCGTCGCCAACGCCATGACGGCGAGATTGCTGGCCTCATCCCGGTCGAGCACACCCATCTGGCGGCCGCGCGCCAGCACCATCACCCGATGCGCAAGGCCAAGCACCTCTTCAAGATCAGAGCTGACCACCACCACCGCCATGCCGCTTTTCGCAAGATCGGCGATCACTTCGTAGATTGCGGCACGAGCGCCGACATCGATGCCCCGCGTTGGCTCGTCCAGAATGAAGACTTTGGGTGTCCGAGCGACCCAGCGGGCGATGACCACCTTCTGCTGATTGCCGCCCGACAGATAGCGCGCCTGTTGCTCCACCCTGCCCTTCACGCCCAGCCGCTCGATCATTCGACTGCCGAAATCGCGGATCTTCGCCGGGTCAATCCAACCATGGCCGCCCAATCGATCCATATTGCCCAGCGCCAGATTGTCGCCGACCGAATGCTCCAGCAGCACCCCCTGCCCTTTGCGATCCTCCGGCACCAGTACGATGCCAGCCGCAATGGCCTCGGCTGGCCCGGACAGCGCCAGGCGCGTCCCGTCCAGGGTGATCGTCCCGGCCGAGACAGGATCGGCGCCAGCGATCGCGCGGACCAACTCGGTCCGCCCAGCACCGACGATGCCGGCGATGCCGAAAATCTCCCCTTCACGGACGGTGAAGGTGACGTCGGAGAAAGCACCCGCCGCCGAGCATAGCCCCTGGACCTGCAGCACCTCCCGTGGGCGCGGTTCCGTCATATGCGGAAACAACCTGTCAATGTTGCGGCCAACCATGTCCCGCAACAGCACATTCACCGGAATCTGCGCGGTCTCGTGCTCGGCGACCCCCAGGCCATCACGCAAGACGACGATGCGATCCGCGATGCGGGCAATTTCCTCGAGCCGATGACTGATGTAAATGAAGGAATAACCTTCGCTGCGCAGTGACTCTATCTGTTCGAACAGCCTGGCCGTTTCATTGCCGCCAAGCGCGGCCGTCGGTTCATCCAGGATGAGCAACCTGGCCTTCAGTGTCAGTGCCTTGGCGATCTCCACCTGCTGCTGTGCGGCCACGCGAAGATGGCGCACGGGAGTGTCGGGCGAGATATCAAGCCCCAGTCTCTGCAATTGCTCGGACGCGCGACGGCGCATCTGCTCGCGGTCGATGTGGCCGGCGGTCATCGGCAGACGGCCCACAAAGACGTTCTCGGCAATTGTCAAATCCGGTAGGAGTCGCATCTCCTGGTGGATAAGCCCCACACCATGCGCCATCGCATCCCCGGGTGACGTCGGGGCGTAAGGCTTCCCTTCCCACTCCATCGTCCCCGCATCCGGCATGATGAGACCGGCGATAATGGCGGAAATTGTCGATTTCCCGGCGCCGTTCTCCCCCAGTAGCGCAACCACCTCTCCCTCCCGCACCGTCAGATTGACGTTCTGCAGAACGGTCGTGCCCGCAAAGGCCTTGCACACCCCGTTGACGGAGAGGCGCACCCGGCGCCCCTCCGTCTGCGAGGGTGAGGTCTCCGGCTGCATTGTTGCGACCCCCATGCGATCAGGCTCTCAGGGATGCTGCGCGATGAAGGGCGCGACATTGTCCTTCGTCGTCAACACCGCAGATTGAAGCTGCTCCTTAGGCAGCGTCTTGCCGGCAATCATTTCCATAGCCGAATCGACGGCAAGCCGCCCCATCGCCTGAGTTTTTTGAGTCATGGTCGCCGCGAGAACGCCGTCCCTGACGGCAAGAAGACCGGCAGTGTCCCCGTCGAAGCCGACGACGATAACCGGATGGCCGAGATTGGCGACCTTCACGGCCTGAGCCGCACCCAGGGCCAGCGCATCGGCGCGACCGAAGAAGATCGTGATGTCAGGATGCCGTTGCAGCATATCCTGCGCAATATTGAAGCCTTCCGACTGCGACCATTCCTGGCTCGCCTGTTTCGCGACCTGCTTGATGCCCGGGCAATTGGCCATCGCTTCGTTGAAGCCCTTGTTGCGATCCATCTCAGGCGTCGTACCCAACTGGCCCTGGATGATCGCCAGAACGCCCTTGCCGCCCGAGATCTTGCAAACATAGTCGCCCAACGTCTTGGCGGCCTGAACGCTGTTGGTGGCGATAAAGGTGTTGGCCGGCGCGTCTGGCGCGTTGCGGTCCACGGCGATCACAGGGATATGGGCGGCCTGAGCGGCGCGCACCGGCACGCCGGCGGCAGTCGCCCCAGCCGGAATGTATATGATCGCCTTCACGCCGCGGGTGATCAAATCCTGGATCTGGTTCACCTGCGTCGCACTGTCACCATGCGCATCGACAACGACGACCTTGACGCCCTTGAGCTTGGCTTCGGCCTCAACCGACTGTTTGATCTGATTGAAGAAATTCGCTTGAAGATTGGCGACGGCGAGCCCGATGGTGGGTTCGTCGGCCCGTGCGGCGCTCGAACCCGCCAGCGGCAAGGCGGCAAGGCCGACAAAGGCGCCAGCGGTCAGAACGGTGGCAAGCAGCTTGTTCTTGAGCATATTTCCCTCGGTTTTTGTTATCTTTGAAAGGCACGTCATCCCCTGGGCGTTTCGCCCACGGGTATAGTCCCTCAGGCTCCCCGTCGACGGAACTTGTCGATGGTGACAGCGGCCGCGATGACACAGCCGATGATGACCTGCTGGATAAACGGTGAAACGCCGATCAGATTGAGCCCGTTGTGCAGGACGCCGATGATGAGGACACCAACAACGGTGCCGCCAATGCCGCCGATGCCGCCGGACAGACTGGCGCCGCCGATCACGACGGCCGCGATGGCATCAAGCTCATAGCCGAGGCCGGCGCTCGGCTGAGACGAGTCAAGCCGCGCGGAGAGTACCAAGCCCGCGAGACCTGCAAGCACGCCCGAAGCGATATAGACCCAGACCGTCAGGGGCTGCACCTTGATGCCGGCGAGACGTGCCACTTCCGGATTGCCGCCGATCGCATAGAGGCTGCGTCCCGTCGCGCGGTAACGCAAGAAAACCCACCCGCCAAGCGCAAGCAGGATGAACATCGCCACGGTGACGGACAGAAAGCCCAGATGCCGGACGGTCGCGAGTTGGGTGAACCAGTTCGGATATCCCACCACCTGCTGGCCGCCCGTCGTGAGATTGGCCAAGCCGCGTGCGACCGACATAACCGTCAAGGTCGCGATGAAGGGCGGCAGCTTCGCCCGCGTGATCAGTATTCCATTCACCAGCCCACAGAGGCCACCCGCGATCAGGGCCAGGATGGCCGCAGGAACATAGGGAATGCTGTAGTCCTGCGGCAGCCAGCCGAAAACCATACAGGAGACCGCGAGAATCGAGCCGACCGAAAGATCAATGCCGCCGATGATGATCACGCCGGTCATGCCGAGCGCCAAAATGCCAAGAACAGTGACCTGATCGATGACATTGAGGAAATTTCGGGCTGACAGAAAGACGTCGCTGGTCGACGAGAAGACAATGCACAGTATGACAAGCCCGATCAGCGGTCCCTGCGATCCCGCCAGCAGCCGCGCGAGGACCGCGCGCTTCATCGTGGGCGTTGTGCTTGTCCGTGCTGTGGCGGAGGTCGACATCGTTCTTCCCTTCACGCGGACATGGGAGCCGACGCCCGGCGAGATGAGCCGGAGCGCGCACGGTCCACGGCCGCTCTCCAATGCGCGCGTTGGTTCGCGCGGTCGGTTTCATGCATGTCTGGAAACAGGCTGTCCCGGGATCTGGGAAGGCCCCGCAGTGCAGACCGGTCCCAAATGCCTGCGGCATATCCCGCCAGATGGGCCACACCGAGCGCTGACAACTCTGCGGCGAGCGAACGGTGGATGACGCAGCCCAGAATATCCGCCTGCATTTGCATCAGGCTGCGGTTGCTGCTGGGACCGCCATCCGTGAAAAGCTCCGTCACCTGGCCAACATTTTGGCCGATCACGTCGACGACATCAGAGACCTGCTCCACCACGGCCTCCATCGCGGCCCGCGCAAGCTGTCCGGGGCCGGTATCCAGCGCGATATTGCTCAACAAGCCGACGGCATCGCGGTCCCACCAGGGCGCGCCAAGGCCGGTAAAGCCGGGCACCAGCACAGCGCCGCGACTATCTGAGCGGGCGCCAAGCTCCGTCATTGTCTCGACGCTCATGCCAAGGATGCCGGCCATCCAGCGCAGAGCCGCCCCCGTCGCACGAATATTTCCTTCGGCGGCGTAGGCTGGCTGCTCCCCGCCGATCTGCCACCCAATGGTCAGGCAAGCACCAGCGCCAAGGGCGCCGGGACGGTCGATCAATCCCATGACCGAGGATCCGGTGCCGTAGGTCACCTTGACTTGCCCTGGAGTGAAGGCGCCATGCGCGAAGAGCGCTGCGTGAGAGTCCCCCATCACCGCAAGAACCGGCGTGCCGTCCAATATCGGCGACAGACCACGCGTTGCCGGGAAAGGCCCTGTCGAGGGCGTCAGCCGTGGCAGGGCGGCGGACGGGATGTGAAACAGCGCAAGCAGATCATCGTCCCACGTTGCCTTTGCAACATCGAGAAGCTGCGTGCGGGACGCATTACCGATTTCAGTGACCGGATCGCCCCCGAACTGACTGAGGAGCCAGGCGTCGATCGTGCCTATCACCAACCGTCCATCCCGTGCCGCCTTGGCAGCGGCGCTGTGGTTCCGCAGGAGCCAGGCTGCCTTCACAGCTGAGAACATCGGGTCCAGCGGCAAGCCGCTTCGCGCCCGCACCAGTGCCTCCGCCTCCACGCTCCGCAGTTCGTTGCAGAGCCCTGCCGTTCGCTGGTCCTGCC
>NZ_DATJJK010000277.1:0-20707 GCF_035492295.1 Acidisoma sp.
GTCGAGGCGGTTGCGGAACTCCGGCGCAAACAGCCGGTTGATCGCCTCCATATCGTCGCCTTCGCGCTTGCTGCGGGTGAAGCCGAAAGCCTGACGCGCCAGATCGGACGCACCGGCATTCGTCGTCATGATCAGGATGACGTTGCGGAAGTTGACCTGCTTGCCGTTGTGATCGGTGAGCCGGCCGTGATCCATGATCTGCAGCAAGACGTTGAACAGGTCGGGATGGGCCTTTTCGACTTCGTCGAGCAGAAGCACGCAATGCGGGTGCTGATCGACGCCGTCGGTCAACAGCCCGCCCTGGTCGAAGCCGACGTAGCCCGGCGGCGCGCCGATCAGCCGCGAGACGGTGTGACGCTCCATGTACTCCGACATGTCGAAACGGGTCAGGTGCACGCCGAGGCTCGCCGCGACTTGCTTCGCCACCTCGGTCTTGCCGACGCCGGTGGGACCTGAGAACAGGTAGCAGCCGATCGGCTTCTCCGGCTCGCGAAGGCCAGCACGCGCCAGCTTGATCGAGGCCGACAGCGACTCGATCGCCTTGTCCTGGCCGAACACCACGCGCTTCAAGGTCTGCTCGAGGTGCTTGAGCACTTCGGCGTCATCCTTGGAGACGCTCTTGGGCGGAATCCGCGCCATCGTCGCGATCGTCGTTTCGATTTCCTTGATGCCGATCGTCTTCTTGCGCTTGCTCTCCGCCACCAGCATCTGCGCCGCACCGGATTCATCGATCACGTCGATCGCCTTGTCCGGCAGCTTGCGGTCATGGATGTATTTCGCCGAAAGATCGACGGCGGCGCGGATTGCCTCATCCGTGTAGCGGACCTTGTGGTGCTTCTCGTACACGGTCTTGAGGCCGCGCAGGATGCGCACCGCATCATCGGACGAGGGTTCCGGCACGTCGATCTTCTGGAAGCGCCGCACCAGCGCACGGTCTTTCTCGAAGTAGTTGCGGAACTCCTTGTAGGTCGTGCTGCCGATGCAGCGCAGCGTGCC
Source organism: Acidisoma sp. (assembly GCF_035492295.1). Taxonomy (GTDB): domain Bacteria; phylum Pseudomonadota; class Alphaproteobacteria; order Acetobacterales; family Acetobacteraceae; genus Acidisoma. The sequence continues at coordinate 997 of NZ_DATJJK010000277.1, forward strand.
GGCGGCGAGCGCGGGCTTGAGCAGGTTGGAGGCGTCCATCGCGCCGCCGCTGGTGGCACCCGCACCGATCACGGTGTGGATCTCGTCGATAAAGAGTACCGCGCCGGGCTGGTTCTCGAGTTCGGTGACGACGGCTTTCAGCCGCTCCTCGAAATCACCCCGGTAGCGTGTGCCGGCGAGCAGCGCACCCATGTCGAGCGAGAAGATCGTGGACTTGGCGAGCACTTCCGGCACGTCGCCTTCGACAATGCGCTTGGCCAGGCCCTCGGCGATGGCGGTCTTGCCGACGCCGGGGTCGCCGACATAGAGCGGATTGTTCTTGGTGCGGCGGCAGAGGATCTGGATCGTGCGCTCGATCTCCGCCTCGCGGCCGATGAGCGGGTCGATCTTGCCGGTCTGCGCCTTCTTGTTGAGGTTGACGCAGTAGTTGGAAAGCGCGTCCTGGCTGCGGCGGCTGCTCTTCTCTTCCTGATCCGGGTTTTCGGCGGCGGAGGCCTTCTCCTGCCGGGGCGCGCTTTTGCCCGGGGACTTGGCGATGCCGTGGCTGATGAAGTTGACCGCGTCGAGCCGCGTCATGTCCTGCAGCTGCAGGAAGTAGACGGCGTGGCTCTCGCGCTCGCTGAAGAGAGCGACGAGGACATTGGCGCCCGTCACCTCGTCCCGGCCGGAGGACTGGACATGGATAGCCGCGCGCTGGACGACACGCTGGAAACCGGCGGTGGGTTTCGGGTCGCCTGGCCGGTCGGTGGCGAGGCCGGCCAGATCCTTGTCGAGGAATTCGGTAAGATCGCCGCGCAGCTTGTCGAGATCGACGCCGCAGGCGCGGAGCACCGTCGCCGCGTCGCTATCCTCGGTCAGGCCGAGGAGCAGATGCTCGAGGGTGGCGTATTCGTGCTTGCGCTCACTGGCGAGGGAAAGCGCACGGTGGAGAGTCTGCTCGAGGTTACGGGACAACATGCCGACGCTCCTTTGTTACTCGTCGCTGGCTACCGACCGCTGATCGGGCAGTCCTGCTGGAGCCAGCGAATGCCTGTCATCTATGCGTCGGTCTAGCTTGCGAACTTGGCGAACCAGTCGACGGGATATCCTGCACCAAGATTATGTGCCGGGGCATTAACTTTTGCTCAGGGTCACTCTTTTTCTATGGTGCATTGGAGAGGATGCTGATTTTGACGTGCCAGATCCATCACCTGCGTCACTTTCGTCTCGGCGACCTCGTAAGTGAAAACGCCGCAGACGCCGACCCCGCGGCGATGGACGTGCAGCATGATGCGCGTCGCCTCGTCGCGGGATTTCTGAAAGAACCGTTCCAGCACATGGACCACGAATTCCATGGGCGTGTAGTCATCGTTCAGCATCAGTACTTTGTACATCGCAGGCTTGCGGGTCTTGGTCCTGGTCTTGACCACGACCCCCGTTCCGGGTCCGTCCCGCCCACCATTGCGCCTGTCGCTATCGCTCATCGCGCTACCGTCTAACCCCATCTGAAGAACAAGAACGTTAACACCGCCGCCCCGAACGCCGCGATCGCCGCCGCGTTGGACGCCACTGCCCTGGCGCCCGCGCCCCGCACCGGCAGCCGGTCAGAGCAGGTTCACACAAAACCATAGAAGCAAGCGGCGCTTCCGGAAAAGAGTAGATTGGTTTTAGAGGGCGCTTGTGAAGGCGTCTCGCTGCAGCCCGCGCATGCAATGCGCATGGCTCAGGTCAGGTCCGCACGCGCCGATGCTGCGGCCAGGGCGATGTCCAAACGAAAAGGGCCCGGGCATGCCGCCCGGGCCCTTCCTCGCACAAAGCGATCGGCTAGACCCGATCAGGCGGTCTTGCTGAACTTCTCGACGGCCATCGTCATGCGGCTCGAGATCGGCGCAATCGCCTGCTCGGCCAACTTGATGGACGCGTCCGTGTATTTGCTGGACTCGGTCATGCTCTTCTCCACGGCGGAGCGCGCGAAGCCGACCTGCAGATCGACCGCTTCCTTGAGCGACTTGACCGAGGTCATCGCCTTGAAGGCCGCCATGGCCTCCTCATAGGAAGCCTGCATCGAGGAAGCCATCTGCTTCGACAGATCCTGCATACCGGCGGACCAGATCTGGCCCGACTTGATCAGCGCTTCGACATTGCCCTGGCTGAACGCCACAACTTCTTCCGCGGTCTTCATCGTCTTGGTAATCCCTTCATTGATTTGCAGCTGCGACGCCTCGATCCCCGAGGCCGCCTTCGTCACCTGAGTCCCGGCCGCTTCGACGACCTCGTCGGCCACACTCACGGCGGCCTCCTTCATCTCTTCCGCGGCCTCGGACGTCGCGGCCTGCATTTTGCTCACCGTCGCCTCGGCTGCCGGCGCGGCATTCGCCGCCGCTTGGCCTCCCGCGACTGTTCTCGCTCTCGCCATGGCATCAGTTCCCTTCGTCATGGGCCAACGGCCCGCCAATCCGCCACAGCGGTCCGGGCCGAAGACCTGATCGCTTTGTGTTGCGATGCAGCAATATGTCTTTACGCCGGTGAGTCGGGCAGTTCAAGTGTTATTGTGCAGTGCACAACCGTCGCCTTTCGGACCAAAATCTCACGCAATCTCGATCGTGATCTCGCAACACATGAAATTCCCTGCCTAAGTAATTGCAATTCCGACAGACTTGCGCCAAAGCAGGTCGAGGCGCCGAGCGGTGGCGGTGCCGGATCGACAGCGGCGGGATGATCGGATGGCTCGAGAGCACGGGATTTTGGGAGCACGCCTGACGAAAATCGCGGTTGCGCTCTGTGCTCTTGCTATCCTGGCCCTCGCTCCGAAGCCGAGCCGAGCCGCTCTGCCGCCGATGAGCGCGGTCATGATCGACGCCAAGACCGGCCAGACGCTCTATTCCCAGAATGCCAATGCGCCACGCTATCCGGCCAGCCTCACCAAGCTGATGACGCTTTATCTGCTGTTCGAGGCGCTGCGCGACAATCGCATCACGCTCAACGAGATGATGCCGGTCTCCGTGCACGCCGCCTCCGTCGAGCCTGTGAAGCTCGGCGCCCGGCCCGGCTCGCGCATCACCGTCCAGGAAGCCATCCTGGGCATGGTCACCCTCTCCGCCAATGACGCGGCTACCATCGCCGGGGAATTCCTGGCCGGCGGCGACGAGACCCGTTTCGGCGCACTGATGACGCTGAAGGCCCATAGCCTCGGCATGACCCATACGGTCTTCCACAATGCCTCCGGCTTGCCCGACCCCGCCCAGGTCACGACCGCACACGACCTCGCCATCCTCGCCCGCCGCCTGGTTGAGGACTTCCCCGAAGACTACCACTACTTCTCGACGCCGAGCTTCGTCTTCCACGGCCGGCTCATCAACAACCACGACCATCTGCTGAAATCCTATCCCGGAGCGGACGGGATGAAGACCGGCTATACCAACGCCGCCGGCCATAACCTCGTCACCAGCGCGGTGCGTGGCGGTGTGCGCCTGATTGGCGTCGTCATGGCCGCCCCCTCCAACAGCTATCGCGACCATCAGATGGCGATGATGCTGGATCAGGGCTTCGCCGACGAGTTGGGCGGCAATGCCCGCATCGCCATGGTCAATGCCGCGACGGCCGCTCGCCAGGCACAGGCCGAGGCGACGCCTGTTGTGCCGGCGAGCGATCCGACCGTTGCCCAGGCCCGGCGGCAGATCGCCTCCAATGCCTCGCTCGGCCGCGCCGATTGGAACCTCGATCTCGGCAACTACTCCAGCAAAAGCGCGGCCTATACCGCGCTGCGCATCGCCCGCCGCGAGGCGCAGGGCGGTGTCGTCCATCTCGTGACACTCCGCACCAAGTCCCGTCACCCGGCTTGGCATGCCTGGGTGGCCGCGGTCAGCGAGAACCATGCCCACGCGACCTGCTCCGCCATGAACCATTACGGACGCACCTGCGTCGCCGTGCGCCCGGGGGCCGGCCGGCGCAACCGCGAGATCGCCGAGCGCTGAGCATTCCGCCCGTCGGCGGGAGATTGGGACAGATGAATCGCTCCCGCGATTTAATCTGAACCGGTCAGACCCTGGCCGGGCGGAAAGATCACGCCCGGGTTGAAGATCCCCTGCGGATCGAGCGCCGCCTTGACGCGGCGCATGAGCGCGAGTTCCACCCCGCCACGCCAGCTCTCCATCAGCCCGGTCTTGAGCCGGCCCACGCCGTGCTCGGCCGAGAAGCTGCCGCCGAGCCGCTGCACCACGGCATTGACCGCCGCCATCAATTCCTCGGACCGGGCCAGGAAGGCGGCCCCCTCCATCCCCTCGGGCTGGACGAGATTGAAATGGATATTGCCGTCGCCCAGGTGGCCGAAGGGCGCGATGCAAAGGCCGGGCACCACGGCCGCGCAGGCTTCCGAAGCCGCCGCGAGACACTCGGGCAAGGCGGTGAGCGGTACCGAGATGTCGTTCTTGACCGAGGCGCCGGCGCGCTTTTGCGCCTCCGCATGCTCCTCCCGCAGCCGCCAGAACGCCGCCCGCTGTGCCTCGTTCTGGGACAGGGCGGCATCCAAGAGATCACCTGATTCCAACGCCTCTCCCAGCACCTCCTCAAGTGTTTCCTCGAGCAGCCGCCGCGCCTCCTCCCGGCCGGTCGAGGCGTAGTCGATGAGAACGTAGTGAAGCGCGGGCTCCACCGGCAGGACCGTGCCCGCGACATGGTGCAGCACGAGATCCACCGAGGCGCCGCTCATATATTCGAAGGCATAGAGCGCGCCCGCATCCCGCCTGCGGAGACGCGCGAGAAGCGCCAGCGCATGGTCAACCGAGGGCAGCGCGCAGAAGGCCGAGGCCCGGGCCGACACGCCGGGCTGCAGGCGCAGCACGGCGGCGGTGATGATGCCGAGGGTCCCCTCCGAACCCACGAAGAGCTGGCGGAGCGAATAGCCGGTATTGTCCTTGTGGAGACGCCGCAGTCCGTCCCAGACCTGCCCGTCCGCCAGCACGACCTCAAGCCCGAGCACCAGATCCCGCGCATTGCCGAAGCGCAGGGTATTGTTGCCGCCAGCGTTGGTGGCAAGCACGCCACCGATCTGGGCGCTGCCCTCCGAGCTGATCGAGAGCGGCAGCAGCATGCCCGCCTCCGCCGCCATGGCCTGGGCCGCCGCGAGGGTGACCCCGGCCTCGACTGTCATGGTCATCTCGACCGGATCGATTGCCCTGAGGCCCCGCATCCGTTCCAGGCTGAGGATTGCGGCGGTCCCGTCGCCTGCCGGCGTCGCGCCGCCGACCATGGAGGTATTGCCGCCCTGCGGCACGATGGGCACGCCAGCCTGCGCGCACAGGCGCACCGCTTGCGCCACTTCCGCCGTCGAACCCGGACGGAGGACAGCCCGCGGGCGGCCCTGGTAGAGGCGTCGCCAATCAGTTGCGTAGCCCGCCATGTCACCGGCATCGGTGACGAGGCCGCCCGGGCCGAGGCGCGCCGCCAATTGCTGCAGGAGGGCGTCCGTCATGCCTCTCTCCCCGCCCCTTCTCTCTCAGTCCGGCTGCTGTGCACCACCCAGCCGCTGATCGCCCGTAAAGGGCTCGAGACCTAGCGCTGCCGCCAGGCGACCGAGCCGGCGAATGACGCTGTCGCCCGCAAAGACGCCTGAATTCTCCTTCAGATCCAGCACCAGCCGCTCGCCCGAGACGGTCAGCGCAGTATTGGCCAGGAGTTGCGGCGTGCCACCTGAAAGGGTGTAGGCGAGCTGCAGGGCCGCCCCTAAGGACTCCGCCCGTTGAACGGAGGCCATGTCGAGCAGCATGCGCGCGGGCGCCAGAAAGGGCGCGTCCGGCTCGGCCTCGTAGCGCATGGCAATCGCAAGCGCCAGAAAGGCGCGGGCGTGGTGGTCTATCCCGGTGGCGGGCTGCCGCAAAACGCGCAGAAACCCCTGCTCGGCACGATATTCCGGGTGATCATGGCTCGCGATGTCCGAGAACCAGCAGGCCGCCTCACGCAGCAACCTCTGGTCCGGCGTCTCCCGCGGCTCTAGCCGCGCGGTCCAGGTCATCAGTGCCGGCGGCAGGCTGGGATCACGGCTGAAGACCATCGCCATGTCGCGCGCTGCCGCCGTCACCGGCTCGTCTGCACGCACGGAGGGCGGCATCACATGCATGAGCCAGCCTTCGCGCAACCCGTTGGCGCTGAAGACGACGCGGGCCGCGCCCGTGATCCGCAGCAACCGCCGCAGCACCACGGCCGCGAAGGGCAGATCCTCGATGCGGCGGCGGGGCAGCCCAGGTAGGCGCTCCAGCGCGCGGCGGCTGGCGCCGGCCACGACTCCGGCCAGGTCCCGCGCCTCGTCGCGTTCGATCGTGTAGTGGTGGAGCATGTTGAGCGGGTAACTCGTCTGCGCCATGTGGATGCGGGCGAGCGCCCGGAAGGCGCCGCCGACGAGATAGAGGTCCTGCCCCGCCCCGTCACCGAGCCAGGGAACCTTCGCGGTATCCTCCTCGACGATGGTGCGGGCCCGGAACAAATCTCCGCCGGCGCGGTCGGCGAGGCGGATGACACCCAGGCGCATCGTCTCGCTGCGCACGGCCCGGCCAGCGATGAGCCGCACGGCCTCCAGCGAGCCGCCGCCGATGTCGAGCAGGATACCCTCGGCCTGGGGAATGCCGCAGAGCACGCCAGCGGCGGAGAATTCCGCCTCTTCGCGGCCGGACAGGATTCGGATCGGCACACCGGGCATGCGGGCCTTCAGCCCGGCCACGAATTCGGCGCCATTCTCGGCATCGCGCACTGCCGCCGTCGCCAGAACCTCGAAAGGATCGGCGCCCATGGCCCGCGCCACCGCGTGATAGCGGATCATGACGGTCAGTGCCTGCTGCACGCCGTCCTCGTTCAGCCGTCCGGTCTGCTGCAGGCCCCGGCCAAGCCGCAGCACCGCCTTCTCGTTGAAGATGGCGACCGGATTACGCGATTCACCTTCGAAGACGACGAGCCGGACTGAATTCGAGCCCAGATCGACGACGGCACAGCGTGGGAGGGTCAGCGGTCGGTCCCTTTGTCATGCGGCTTCCGTCCGACATGCTGTAGCAGGGACGGCCCGTGAAGGGCAGAGCCGCGACCCGAAAGGGACGGATTGGTCATGAAGTAATTGTGGGCAGAAATCGGCTTGCGGCCGCCTGGGACGCGCCGCCAGTTCATGTCTGGTTCGAGTTCCCAGGATTGCATGTTGTCCTTGAGGTCGACGACCATGATCTGGTCCAGCACCTGCGCATGCACAGTCGGGTTGCGGATCGGCACCAGCGTCTCCACCCGCATGTCGAGATTGCGCGCCATCCAGTCTGCACTCGAGATGAAGACATGGGCATGCCGGCTGGGCAGCGCATGGCCATTGGCGAAAGCGATGATGCGGGCATGCTCCAGGAATCGGCCGACGATCGACTTCACCCGGATGTTCTCGGACAGGCCAGGGACGCCCGGCCGCAGGCAGCAAATGCCGCGGACCACGCATTTGACCGAAACACCGGCGCAGGAGGCTTCGTACAGCTGGTCGATCATCCGCTCGTCCACGAGCGAATTGACCTTCAGCCAGATGCCGGAGGGCCGTCCTTCCCGCGCAGCCTCAATCTCCTCCTTGATGAGATGGGAGAGCGTTTTGCGCGTCGTCAGCGGGCTGAAGGCGATGGCGTCCATCTTCTCCGGCTTGGCGTAGCCGGTCATGAAGTTGAACAGGCGCGCAGCATCGCGCGTGAGACCCGGATCGCAGGTGAAGAAGCTGAGATCGGTGTAAATCCGTGCCGTGATCGGATGGTAGTTGCCGGTACCGAAATGCGCGTAGGAGCGCACGCCGCCGCCCTCGCGCCGCACCACGAGCGACAGCTTGGCATGCGTCTTGAGTTCGGTGAAACCAAAGACGACCTGTACGCCCGCCGCCTCAAGCGAACGCGAGAGGCGGATATTCGCCTCCTCGTCGAAGCGGGCCCGGAGTTCCACCATGGCGGTGACGGACTTGCCGGCCTCGGCCGCCTCGATCAGCGCCTTGACGATGGGGCTGTCCTTGCTGGTGCGGTAGAGCGTCTGCTTCACCGCGACGACCGCCGGGTCCCCTGCCGCCTGACGCAGGAACTGCACCACGACGTCGAAGCTCTCGAAGGGATGATGGACGAGGATGTCCTTGGCGCGGATGGCGGCAAAGCAATCGCCGCCGAAATCGCGGATGCGCTCGGGGAAGCGCGGCGTATAGGGGCTGAAAAGCAAATCCGGCCGATCGTCCACGATCAGTTGCTTGAGATCGACGGTGCCGAGGATACCGGCCTCCTCGAAAACCTCCTCCTCCGGGGCTGCCACCGCATCCCGCACCGTCTGCTTCAGCTCCTCCGGCATCGAGGCTTGCACCGTGAGGTTGATCGCGACCCCGCGGCGGCGGCGTTTCAGCGCGGTTTCATAGGAGAGAACGAGATCGGCCGCTTCATCCTCGAACTCCACATCCGTGTCCCGGATGACGCGGAAGAGGCCATGCGCATCCCGCGCATAGCCGGGGAAGAGATGTTCGAGGAACAGGCCCACGACCTCTTCCAGCATAACAAAGCGAATGGGGCCGCCGGGCTCACCCGCCGGCAGGCGAATGAAACGCTCGATCTGGCTCGGCAATGGGATCAGCGCCCGCATGACGTGCCGGTCGTGGTTCGAGACCAGAAGCAGGGCGAGGACGAGGCCCATGTTCGGGATAAAGGGAAAGGGATGCGCGGGGTCGATGGCGAGCGGCGTCAGCACCGGGAAGATCCGGTCCATGAAGAAGGCGTCCAGCCATTCCCGATCGGCCTCGGTCAGTGACGAGATCTCGGCGACGACAAGACCCGCGGCGGCGAGTTCCGCGCGCACCTTGGTCCAGGCGCGCTGCTGATCGGCGATCAGCCGCCGCGCGCGGCTATTGATCTGAGCGAGCTGCTGCGCGGGCGTCAGCCCGTCGGGCGACGTGGCGAGCACCCCCGCCTTGGCCTGGCCGATCAGGCCGGCAACGCGCACGGAGTAGAATTCGTCCAGATTGGAGCCGCTGATGGAGATGAAGCGCAGCCGCTCCAGCAGCGGATGGTGGCGGTTTTCCGCCTCCTCCACCACGCGGTGGTTGAAGTCGAGCCAGGAGAGTTCCCGGTTGATAAAGCGCTGCGGCGAATCATGGGCAATGGTTTGGGCCGCGGTTTCCGGGCTCTCGGCCTCGGACACGGTCGATTCGCGAAGGCCCACCGCCGATGCGGTCATCGTATCTGCTGCGCTCATCCCCCCAGTCTAGATGAGCACATCCTCTTTTGGGGAGGGTTCGATGGCGGAAGTATCAGAAAATTCACAGCCGGCGTCGCCGATGGCGGCAACCAGCCCTGCCGCCATCGCCCGCGTGACCCGGCCGCCGGAGGCAAGCGCCTGCCGGTCGAGCCGCGCCGCGGCCTCGCGGAGCGCCGCCGGATGGCGCGGCAGGCGGGCGAGCAGCCAGTCCTGCAGGCTCTCGCCCAGAACGAGCTGACGTTCCGACAGCAGCCGCGCCAGCAGTGCACGCAGCAGCGGGTCCTCCGCCGGGCGAACGGCCACCGCCGTCATGGCCCGCAGGCGGCTCGCGAGATCGGGGAGTTTCACGCGCCAGCGGGCGGGGGCGGCGCGGCCGACGAGCAGCAGCGGGCGACGCATCTCGGCCGCGAGATTGACGAGATGCAGGAGCGCCGTCTCGTCCGGCACGGCGTCGGCATCATCCACCGCGATCGTCGGCGCGCTGCCGATCTCCGGTAGGCGGCGAAGCGAGGGCCCATCCAGCAGCAGGGCGCCATGGCGCTCGGACCAGAGCTGCAGGAGATGGGTCTTTCCGCAGCCGGCCTCGCCATAGATCGCGAGCCGGCCGGCCGGCCAGCCAGAGGTGCGGCCGAGCCAGGCCCGCGCCTCCTCGTTTGAGGAGGCGGCGATGAAATCCTCCACCCGGAAGCGGGGTACATAGGCAAAGGGCAGGGCCAGCTGCCGGATGGAACCGTCGCCCTCGGCGGTCATGTCTGAAACCTATTCGCCACTCGAGGGCGGATCGAGATAAAGCGGGCTGTGCAGGTAGCGGCGAAGCCAGAAGCGGGCGAGAACGCCCAGTGCCGCCGTGACCGGCACCGCCAGCAGGACCCCTAAGAAGCCGAAAGCGGCGCCGCCTGCAAGGAGCGCGAAGATCACCAGAACGTCGTGCAGCTCCACCCGATTGCCGAGAAGGCGGGGATAGATGACGTAGCCCTCCAGGATCTGGCCCAGCATGAAGACCGCGGCGACCCAGAGGACGCCGCTCCAGGTCGGGAACTGCGCGACAGCGAGACCGATGGAGGTGACCGCCCCGGTGATGGTGCCGACATAAGGGATAAAGGAGAGCAGCCCGGCCGTGAGCCCCACGATGATACCGAGATCGAGCCCCACGACCGTCAGCCCGACGGCATAAAAGGCGGCCAGCATGAGGCAGCAGAGCAATTGCCCGCGCAGCCAGGCGGAGAGAATGCGGTCCACCTCCAGCACCTGGGCGCGGATGAGATCAGCATAGCGCAGCGGCAGCACGGCCTCGACGCGGGCGACGAGCTTCGGCCAGTCGCGCAGCAGATAGAAGGCAACGATGGGGGTGACGACGAGGAGCGTGATCGCATTGACGATCGCGAAGCCGCTGCCGATCACTCGGCTCAGCGCGCCGACGGCATAGGGGATCATGGCGCCGGCATGGGTCGCCACGATCTCGCGCAGCTTGTTGTCCACGAAATCGGCGCCGAGGTGCTCCTGCAGATGGGAGAGCGTGCCATTCGCCCAGGCCTGCACCTTGACCACGTATTCCGGCACGCGCTGCAGCAGCAGGCCGATCTGGGACAGGATGATCGGGTACAGCAGCAGCGCGAAGGCAAGCATGACCGCGAGCATCCCGAGCACGAGCAGCCCGGCGGCCGCCCAGCGCGGCAGGCCGAGGCGATTCAGGCGGACGGCCACAGGATCGAGGAAGTAGGCGATGCCGCTTGCCGCGACGAAAGGCAGCAGGATTGCGGAGAAGAGGTAGAAGAAGAGAAAAAGCGCGAGGATGACCCCGATGATGAGCGCCGTGCGCTGCGCCCGGCTAGACCGCCCAAGCGGTAGAGGGCCCAATGGCGGGGGACCGAATTCCGTCATCGGCGCCCGGAAATCGTGGCGGGAATCATGACAGGCGCAGCGGGCATGGCGCTTGCGCCGGAGCCATCGGTTGCGCCACGAAGACGGCTGTGATTGTTTCCGCGCCTCGCCAAACGATCTTCCCGAATTGCTCGGGCGCAGAGCCACCCTGCGTGGCCTGGACCGAGCCTTAACGCCTAGCGCATCGAGGGCCTGAATGACCAGAGCGGCAAAACCCGGCAATGGGGTGACCTATGCGGAGGCCGGCGTCGATATCGAAGCCGGAGATGCGCTGGTCGATGCCATCAAGCCGCTGGCCAAAGCCACCAACCGTCGGGGCGTCATGGGCGGCCTGGGTGGTTTCGGCGCCCTCTTCGACCTCAAGGCCGCCGGCTTCCGCGACCCTGTCCTGATTTCCTCGACCGATGGCGTGGGCACGAAACTCAAGATCGCCATCGACCATGGGCTGCACGATACGGTCGGCATCGACCTTGTCGCCATGTGCGTGAACGATCTGGTGGTTCAGGGCGCGGAGCCGCTGTTCTTCCTGGATTATTTCGCGACCGGCAGCCTGGACGTGGCCTCCGCCAAGCGGGTCATCGCGGGCATCGCCGAGGGCTGCCGCCTTTCCGGCTGCGCGCTGGTGGGTGGCGAGACCGCCGAGATGCCGGGCATGTACCAAGCCGGCGACTATGATCTCGCGGGCTTTACGGTAGGCGCCGCAGAGCGCGAAAACCTGCTGCCGCGTGATGTGACGCCCGGCGACGTAGTGCTGGGCCTCGCCAGTTCCGGCGTGCATTCCAACGGCTTTTCGCTCGTCCGCAAGGTGGCCGAGGTTGCCGGCGCCAGCCTGGACGGCGCTTGCCCCTTCGCCGAAGGCCGGACGCTGGCCGAAGTGCTGATGGTGCCGACGAAACTCTACGTCCTCTCCCTGCTCGCCCTGCATCGGAAGGGCCTGCTCAAGGCGGCGGCTCATATCACCGGCGGCGGCCTGCCCGGCAATCTTCCGCGCGCCTTGCCTGAAGGCACGCTCGCACGACTTGATGCCGGATCCTGGACCATGCCGGCCGTCTTCCCCTGGTTGGCGCGCGCGGGCGGCATCGCGCCGGAAGAGATGCTGCGCGTCTTCAACTGCGGGATCGGCATGGCGGTGATCGTCGCGGCCGCGCATGCGGCCGAGGCCCAGGCCATCTTGGAAGCGGAAGGCGAGACGGTCTTCACCATCGGCGCGATCGAGGCGGCCGAGGGCGAGGCCCGCACCGACATCAGCATTCCGGCAGGCTGGCCCGCCTGAGATGGCCGCCCGTCGTCGCACGGCCGTCCTGATCAGTGGGCGTGGTTCCAATATGGAATCTCTGATCGCGGCGGCGGCCGCGCCGGATTTCCCGGCCGAAATCGTGCTCGTTCTTTCGAACAATCCCGACGCCGGCGGCTTGGCGACGGCGGCGGCCGCGGGTATTCCCGCGCGCGCCATCGATCACCGGCCCTTCGGAAGGGATCGCGCGGCCCATGAGGCGGAGATTGACGCGGCACTGCGCGAAGCGAGCGTCGAGATCGTCTGCCTCGCGGGCTATATGCGGCTGCTGACCCCTTATCTCGTCGGCCGCTGGGCTGGCCGGATGCTCAATATCCATCCCAGCCTGCTGCCGGACTTCAAGGGCCTGCACACGCATGAGCGAGCGATCGAGGCCGGCGTCGGCCACCATGGCTGCAGCGTACATGTGGTGACGGAGGATCTCGATGCGGGGCCGGTCGTCGCCCAGGCCCGGGTTCCGGTTCTGCCGGGCGATACGCCGGAGGCGCTTGCCGCGCGCGTCTTGGTGGAGGAGCACAGGCTCTATCCGGAAGCGCTGGCCCGCTTCGCGCTCTCGCTGCCGGTCTGAAACGAAAAACGGGGGCCGCAGCCCCCGTTTCCTGTCAATCGAGCGGCCTCGGATCAGGCGACGATTTCGGTCTCGGCGAAGAAATAGGAAATTTCGGTCTTCGCATTCTCGAGGCTATCCGAACCATGCACGGAATTGGCCTCGATGCTTTCGGCGAATTCGGCGCGGATGGTGCCGGGGGCAGCCTTCTTCGGGTCGGTCGCGCCCATCAGTTCGCGGTTCTTGGCCATTGCGTTCTCGCCCTGGAGCACCTGAAGCACGACCGGGCCGGAGATCATGAAGCTCACGAGCTCGCCGAAAAACGAACGCTCCTTATGCACCGCGTAGAAACCCTCGGCCTGCGCCTGGGTCAGCTGAACGCGCTTCTGGGCGACGATGGAAAGGCCATTCTCCTCGAAGACCTTGTTGATCGCGCCGGTCAGGTTTCGGCGGGTCGCGTCGGGCTTCAGGATGGAAAAGGTGCGCTCGATAGCCATGGGACTGTCTTTCTTTTCTGGATAAGCAAAGTCTGTGCGCGGGCGTTTAGAGGGTAAGGCAGAGGGCTGCAAGCCGCGCCGTTCCTTGCGCGGCCATTTGGCGCTAGATGAGCCGATATGAGCCTCCTGACCATTCGCAATCTCTCGATCTCCATCAAGGGCCGCCCACTGCTGGAGAATGCCGATCTCACGGTCGATCCAGGCCGACGCATCGGCCTGATCGGCCGCAACGGCGCCGGAAAATCGACGCTCATGCGCGCCATTTCCGGCGATCTGGCGCCGGATGGCGGGGAAATCCGCCTCGCCAATCGCGCAAAGATGGGCGCGGTCGCCCAGGAGGCGCCGGGCGGCAGCACCACGCCGGTCGAGGTCGTGCTGGCGGCCGACCGCGAACGCACGGCCCTCCTCGCCGAAGCCGAGGCTTTGGGCACCGATCCCGCCCGCCTGGCAGAGATCCATGACCGTTTGCGGACAATCGAAGCGGACAGTGCCCCGGCGCGGGCCGGCGCCATTCTCAGCGGCCTGGGCTTTTCACTCGAAAAGCAGTCCGGGCCGATGAGCGCGCTCTCAGGCGGCTGGCGCATGCGCGTGGCGCTGGCCTCCGCCCTCTTCGGCAATCCGGACCTCCTGCTGCTGGACGAACCGACCAACCATCTCGACCTTGAAGCCTCGCTCTGGCTCGAAGGCTGGCTCGCCAAATTTCCGGGCGCGGCCCTCATCGTCTCGCATGACCGCGGCCTGCTTGACCGTTCGGTCGAGGCCATCGCCCATCTCGATCGCGGCAAGATCACGCTCACCACCGGCGGCTTCGCGGAATTCCTCAGACTGCGGGCCGAACGCAGCGCGCAGCAGAAGCGCATGGCCGAGAAGGTGACGGCCGAGCGCGAGCGCATCCAGGCCTTCGTCGACCGTTTCCGCGCCAAGGCGACCAAGGCCCGCCAGGCACAGAGCCGGCTCAAGGCACTGGAACGCCTGCCGCCGGTGGAGAACCTGATCGAGGATGCGCCGACGCGCTTCTCCTTCCCCGCGCCCAGCCGTATCGCCCCGCCGATCCTGACGCTGGATCGGGTTTCGGTCGGCTATGCCGGCAAGCCCGTGCTGAAAAACATCTCGCTCAGCCTCGACACCGATGATCGCGTGGCGCTGCTGGGCGCCAACGGCAACGGCAAGTCAACGCTGGCCAAGCTCATCGCCGGCTCCATGGAACCTTTGGCGGGCGAAGCCCGCCGTGCACCCGGCCTGAAGGTCGGCTATTTCGCGCAGGATCAGGCGGAAGCGCTGGTGCTGTCCGAAACGCCGGTCGATCACATGGCCCGTGCCCTGCCGCGCGCCCTGCCGCCGCAGGTGCGTGCTCAACTCGCCCGTTTCGGCCTCGATGCCGACCGCGCCGACACGAAGGTTTCCGAACTCTCCGGCGGTGAGAAGGGACGGTTGCTGCTGGCCCTGGCCACGCGCGACGCGCCGCATCTGCTCATCCTCGACGAGCCGACGAACCATCTGGATATCGACGCCAAGGAGGCGCTGATCCGCGCGCTGGCCGACTATACCGGCGCGGTTCTGCTCATCACCCATGATCCGCATCTGGTCGAACTGGTGGCCGACCGTCTGTGGTTGGTGGCAGAGGGCACCGCCGCGCCATTCGACGGCGACATGGACGATTACCGGCAGCGCTTAGCGGGTCTGAGCAGCGGGCCGGGCAAGACCGAGACGGCGCCCACCCGGCAAGATGACAGGCGCGAGCGGGCCGAAGCGCGCGCCGCCCTCGCACCCCTGCGCAGGATTGCCCAGGAAGCCGAGAAGAAGATCGCCAAACTCACCGCCGATCGCGAGCGGATCGAGGCGGTGCTCGCCGATCCTGGCTTCTACGAGAAGCATGGCGGGGCCGAAGTCGTGCGCGGACAGCAGAAGCTCGCGGCCATCGCGCGCGAGATCGAGGCGGCTGAGGAAGCCTGGCTGGAAGCCTCTGGCGCGCTCGAAGAAGCAGGCTAGGCCCGGTCCCCGCCCGGGGACGATGCATTGAAAGAGCAAACATACCGCGGTTGCTGTGCAGCATTGCCCCAGTTAACGGCCGGGCCAGACCTCTGCTAGTGTCGGGACATGGAATTCCGCTCTCTCTACGCCCACGGCTTTGCCCGGGTCGCCGCCTGCACCATCGCCGGCAGCCCCGCTGATCCGGCCGGCAATGCACGCGCCATCCTGGACGAGGCCCGCCTCTGCCACGCCCAGGGCGCGGCACTTTGCGTCTTTCCCGAACTCTCCGTCTCGTCTTACGCGATCGACGATCTGCTGATGCAGGACGTGCTGCTGGACGGCGTGTTGGCGGCGCTCGAAACGATCGCCGAGGGAAGCCGCGGTCTCACCCCCATCCTGCTCGTCGGAGCGCCGCTCCGCCAGGGCGCGCGGCTTTACAATACCGCGGTCGCGATCCATCGCGGCCGGATCCTCGGCGTCGTGCCCAAGGTGCATCTGCCGAACTACCGGGAATTCTATGAGAAGCGGCATTTCGCCTCCGGCATGGGCACCGAAGGGCAGATGATCCGCCTCGGCGGCACGGAGGTCCCCTTCGGCCCCGATCTGCTTTTCGAAGCGGAGGATCTGCCCGGCTTCGTGCTGCATGTGGAGATCTGCGAGGATGTCTGGGTGCCGGTGCCGCCAAGCGCGCAGGGCGCGCTCGCCGGCGCCACCATCCTCGCCAATCTCTCGGCCAGCAACATCACCATCGGTAAGGCGGAGACGCGCACGCTTCTTTCCATCAGCCAGTCCGCGCGATGCAACGCTGCCTATCTCTATGCCGCCGCCGGGGCCGGGGAATCGACCACCGACCTGGCCTGGGACGGCCAGGCCTCGATTTTCGAACTGGGCGAAACACTGGCCGAGACCGAGCGCTTCCCGCTCGGGGCGCAGCGCGCCATCGCCGATGTCGATCTCGACCGGCTGCGGCAGGAACGGCTGCGCATGGGGAGTTTCGACGACAACGGCCGCAGCCTGGGCCTCGCGCCGGATGACTTTCGGCGCGTGACCCTGAAACTCGACCCGCCTGCCGGGGATCTCGGCCTCAAGCGGCCGCTCGCCCGCTTCCCCTTCGTGCCGGCGGACCCCGCACGGCTGCACCAGGATTGCTACGAGGGCTACAGCATCCAGATCGCAGGCCTCATGCAGCGGCTGCGCGGCATCGGGATGCCCAAAATGGTCATCGGCGTCTCGGGCGGGCTCGATTCCACCCATGCCCTGATCGTGGCGGCGCGCGCCGCCGACCGGCTGGAGATCCCCCGCTCCCACATCCTGGCCTATACGATGCCGGGCTTCGCCACGAGCGACGAGACCAAGACGAATGCCATCCGGCTGATGGAGAGCCTGGGCGTGACCTGGCAGGAGCTGGATATCCGCCCGGCCGCCCGGCAGATGCTGTCCGACATGGGCCATGCCTTCGGCCGGGGCGAGCCCGTCTACGACATCACCTTCGAGAATGTACAGGCGGGGCTGCGGACGGACTATCTGTTTCGGCTGGCCAACCATCAGGGCGCCATTGTGCTCGGCACCGGCGACCTTTCGGAACTGGCGCTGGGCTGGTGCACCTATGGCGTCGGCGACCAGATGTCGCATTACAACGTCAATGGCGGCATTCCGAAGACCCTTATCCAGCATCTCATCCGCTGGGTGATCGGTACCGGCCAGTTTTCCGACGAGGTAGGCGCGGTGCTCGCGGCCATCCTGAACACGGAAATCTCGCCTGAACTGGTGCCAGCACAACCGGGCGAGAGGCCGCAAAGCACGGAGGCCAAGATCGGCCCCTACGCACTCCAGGATTTCACCCTGTTTCACGTGCTGCGCTACGGTTTCCGGCCCTCCAAGATCGCCTTTCTGGCGATGATGGCCTGGGAGGATGCCGCCCGCGGCCCCTGGCCGCCCGGCTATCCGGAGGACCGCCGGCCAGCCTACACGCTTCCCGAAATCAAGCACTGGATGCGCGTTTTCCTGCAGCGCTTCTTCGCCTTCAGCCAGTTCAAGCGCTCGGCCATGCCGAACGGCCCGAAGGTCTCCGCCGGTGGCAGCCTCTCGCCGCGCGGGGACTGGCGCGCGCCTTCGGACGGTAACGCAAGAGCCTGGCTGCAGGAGCTGGAGACTGGCGTACCGGACGAAGTATCTACCGCTTCCGGACACTTGTCATAGATCCCGCAACCTGATCGAAGACAAATATGGACGCACCAAATCGACTCGCCGGCCTGCGCGTTCTCGTCCTCGAAGACGAGGCGCTGCTCGCGATGCTTCTGGAGGACGTGCTGGCCGAATTCGGCTGCACGCCGGTCGGCCCTTTTGGGCATTGCAAGGAAGCAATCGCCTTTCTCGGCAGCAACCCCCAGGGCTGCGACGTCGGCATTCTGGACGTCAATGTCTCCGGCCAGCGCAGCGATGTGGTGGCAATCGAATTCGACCGGCTCGGCCTGCCCTTCGTCTTCAGCACCGGCTACGACGAGTCGGCGTTCGACGAACGTTGGCGCGGCAAGCCTTCCCTGACGAAGCCTTTCCGCTCAGCCGATCTCGAGCGCGTCCTGCTCGAGGTGTTGCAGGCCTGATTATTCGTCGTCGTCGCTCGTGCGACGAACCAGGACTTCGCGCTTGCCGACATGGTTGGCCGGACCCACGATCCCTTCCTTCTCCATCTGCTCGATGAGGCGGGCGGCGCGATTGTAGCCGATCTGCAGATGGCGCTGGATGAAGCTGGTGCTGGCCTTGCCTTCGCGCGCGACGAGGGAAACCGCCTGGTCGAAGAGGCCCTTCTCGCCTTCACTGGCGCCGGGCATTGCAGCCATGCCGCCACTCGGCTCCTCCTGCGCTTCCGTCACTTCTTCCAGATAGCTCGGCTCCCCCTGTTCGCGCAGGAAGGCGACGGCATCCTCCACTTCCCGGTCGGTCACGAAGGGACCATGCACGCGGGTGATGCGGCCGCCGCCGGCCATGTAGAGCATGTCGCCCTGGCCGAGCAGCTGTTCTGATCCCTGCTCGCCCAAGATGGTGCGGCTGTCGAACTTGCTGATGACCTGGAAGCTGATGCGGGTTGGGAAGTTCGCCTTGATGGTGCCGGTGATGACATCCACCGAGGGGCGCTGCGTCGCCATGATGACATGGATGCCGGCGGCACGCGCCATCTGGGCGAGGCGCTGGACCGCCGCCTCGATCTCCTTGCCGGCGACCATCATGAGGTCGGCCATTTCGTCGATGACGACGACGAGGAAGGGCAGCGGCTCCAGGGCGAGCGGCTGTTCCTCGAAGATCGGGCGCCCGGTCTCGGCATCGAAGCCGGTCTGCACGCGGCGTGTCACCACTTCGCCGCGGGCGCGGGCTTCCGCCACGCGCTCGTTATAGCCGCCGATATTGCGGACCGAGAGCTGGCTCATGGCGCGGTAGCGCCGCTCCATCTCGCGCACGGTCCACTTCAGCGCCGTCACCGCCTTCGCGGGCTCCGTCACCACCGGCGCCATGAGATGCGGAATGCCGTCGTAGACGGAGAGTTCAAGCATCTTCGGGTCGATCAGGATAAGGCGGCAGTCTTCCGGCGAAAGGCGGAAGAGCAACGACAGGATCATCGCATTGATGCCGACGGATTTGCCCGAGCCTGTGGTGCCGGCGACGAGGAGATGCGGCATGCGGGCGAGATCGACGATGACGGGCGAGCCGCCGATATCCTTGCCCAGTGCCAGCGGCAGGCGGCCAGCGTGACTACCCCATTCCTCGACCGACATCAGCTCGCGCAGGAACACCGTCTCGCGCTTGGCGTTCGGCACCTCGATGCCGATGACGTTGCGGCCAGGCACGGTCGCGATGCGCACCGCGGTGACGGAGAGGCTGCGGGCGACATCGTCTGCCAGGCCGATGACGCGGGCGGAGCGGATGCCGGGCGCGGGTTCCAGCTCATAGAGCGTCACGACCGGGCCGGGACGGATCTCCACGATCGAGCCCTGCACGCCGTAATCGGAAAGCACGGTCTCCAGCAACCGGGCGTTGGCCTGCATGGCCTCGGGCGAAATGCCGACCTCATGCTGCGCAGGCGGCTGCTTGAGCAGGTCGATGGAGGGGAGCAGCCAATTGGACGGGGGCTCGGCGGCGGGCTCAGTGCGCGCAACGCGGCTCCGCTCCCGCGCACGAATGCGGGTATCGGCGGGGCTGACCGGCGCTGCCTTGGCCGCGGCGACAGGGGCCTGCGCGGTCCGCGCAGCCTTCATGATCGGCTCGCGGCGAAGGCCTGCCTCCTCCGGGTCCTCGTCCGGGTCCATCGGCGGCAGGTTG